>CAYYJK010000071.1:12541-14244 GCA_964472185.1 uncultured Prosthecobacter sp. | reverse complement strand
CAACCTGCGCGCCACCGCGCTCGACAGCCTGATCGACCGCGAGCTGGTCCTGGCCGAGTTCAAGCGCATGGGCGCCGCGATCAAGTCGCAGTGGGTCGACGACGACATCAACTCGATCGTCCGCGAGAGCTTCAAGGGGGACCGCGAGGCCTTCGTCAAGGAGCTGGCCAGCACCGGCATGACCCTGAAAAAGTTCCGTGAGCTGCGCGAAAAGATGATGATCGTGCAGGCGATGCGCGGCCGGCAGGCGGCCGAGCAGCCGCCGGCCACCCCGGCGGAAGTGGAGGCGTTCTACAAGAAGAACGTCGCCCAGTGGCGCAGCGGCGACATGATCAAGATCAGCACCATCACCATCGCCAAGTTCAGCGGCGAGGCAGGCACGACGCCGGAGGACCAGAAGAAGCTGGCCCGCGAGATCCGCACCAAGCTGCTCAAGGGCGCCGACTTTGCGACCACCGCGAAGACCTACTCGCAGGACAGCCATGCCGAGGACGGCGGCTACTGGGACTGGATGGCGCGCGACCAGATGAAGCCCTCGATCGCCAACGTCGCCTTCAACCTCAAGACCGGCGGCCTGAGCGAGGTCATCGACGACGAGGCGGCCTACATCATCATCGCCTGCGACGCCGTCAAGTACGGCAATTCCAAGCCGATGAGCGAGGTGCGCGACGAGATCGAACGGGCGGTCGCCGCCGAGAAGTCGAAGGCCATCCTCGACCGCTGGATGGAAGGCCTGCGCAAGCGCGCGGTGATCAAGAAGATCGGCTGGTGAGCCACGGGCCATGTCCGGCCCGGATCCGCACGGCCTGAGCCGCTTCCTCGCGGCGCAGGATCCCGTGTACGCCGGCGTGCTCGCCGAACTCGCGGCCGGGCGCAAGACCAGCCACTGGATGTGGTTCGTGTTCCCGCAGCTTCGCGGCCTCGGCCGCAGCGCCCAGGCGCAGCACTACGCCATCCGCGACCTGGACGAGGCGCGCGCCTACCTGGCACACCCGGTGCTGGGCGCGCGGCTGCGCGAGTGCTGCCGGCGGGCGGAAGCCGTCGAAGGCCGCACGGCGACGGAGCTTTTCGGCGAGCCCGACGACCTGAAGTTCCGCTCCTGCCTGACCCTGTTCGCCGCCGCCAGCGGCCAGGAGCCGCTGTTCCGACGCCTGCTGACGAAGTACTTCGCCGGCCGGGACGACCCGGCGACGCTGCGGCTGCTGGAGCCGCAGGTCTGAGCCGGTGGGCGCGGCCTACTTCTTCTTCGCCTCGAGCAGCGCCTTGGCCCGGTCCGCGGTCATGCCCATCGCCGGCAGATCGTAGCCGAGCGTGTCGCCGTTGGGCTTGAAGCCGCCGCCGTCGGCGTCGACGTAGATCGGGTTGTTGTAGGCGCAGGGGCGGATCTTGGCGTAGTCGCTGGTGCCGTAGCCGGTCTTCTGGTCGCCGTCCTCGTCGATGGCGACGACAATGAGGTGGGCGTCCTGCTGGAGCGGCACGTGCAGCGTCTGGTCGAACTTGACGACGCCGTTGCCGAACATCTGCGGGTGCGTGGCGCGGGTGAAGTTGAGCTTGAGATCCGGGCGGCTGTTGACCAGCACCTGCACGCGGTCGATGTCCATCCAGTCGGTGCACTGGACGCGCACCTTGAGGTCGATGCCGCCGGCGGCGCGGTCGTCATCGCCGGCGATCTTGCCGTTCTGGGTGGTGACTTCCAGGAACGG
>CAYYJK010000071.1:7759-12441 GCA_964472185.1 uncultured Prosthecobacter sp. | reverse complement strand
AGGATGTCGGTGCCCGCGCCGTTCTGGCTTTCGGAACCGTCGATCATCGCGCCGACGCCGACAAAGCCGCCGTCCGCGACGCCGTCGCCGTCGCGGTCGATGAACATGTTGGAAAGGTCGGGATGGTTGAACTGGATCCAGCGGTCGGCGCGTTCGCCCTGCCAGCGGCGCAGGGTGAGGGCGGTGATGCGCGGGTCGTCGTTCCAGACCGGCGCGCCGCCGTCCTGAAGCAGCGGATCCGGCTCGAACGGGAAGGCGTTGAAGTGCTGGCGGCTGCCGGTCAGCTCCACGCCCTTGACGGTCTTGATGAACGGCTCGAGGCCGAGCGCGCGGATGGTCGGCTCCCAGTCGAAGAAGCGGTTGTGCTCGGTGGTCGGCGCGAACTCCAGGTGCTCGACGGCGATGTTGATCAGGCGGCCGTCGGTGTCGCAGACGTTGTCGCCGCTGGGCGTGCTGTGGTTGTGGAAGTCGCTGCTGATCCAGCCCGTCGTGTCGACCAAGCGCTTGAGGGTGCCTTTGAAGACGGCCTCCTGGCCGGCCGCCAGGCTGACCTCCCGGGCTAGGTGGCCGTACTCGGGGCCGCGGACGACCACCACGCGGTACTTGCCGGCGGGCAGCTGGACGGTGAACCGCCCGTTCTCGCTGTGCCACTGGTCGACGCAGCCGTGGGCGCGCCATTTCGGCCCGAGGTCGAGCTTGGGCGCGCCGGGGTCGAGCGGCTCGAAGTGGGCCTTGCAGGGGATGGCGGCACCGGCTTCGTCCGTGATGTCGAAGCGGATCCGGGAGGCTTCGGCCAGCGTCACGTCCGCCAGCTTGACACCGGCGGCGGCCACGGTCCCGCGCACCGCGGCCGGCGGGCGGCCGAGGTCGGTGATCTCAAGCGCCAGGGCGCCGACCGGCGCCCGGAACCGGTAGCGGCCCTCGGCGTCGGGGTAGGCGGTGACGCGGTTCGAGCCGAACGGCACGCCGAGGCTGGCGGTGGCCACTCCGCGGCCGTCCGCGCCCAGGATGCGGCCCTCCACCAGGCCGACGGCGTCGCCGCGGACGGCCAGCGCCTCGCCGACAGCCTGCGCCGGCGAGGTGCCGACGGCAAAGAAGCGTTCGATGACGACTTCCTGGCCGGGGGCGAGCTCCAGATCGCGGCCGAGCTTCTCCTTCTCCGCGCCCTTGACCTGGAGCACGGCCAGGGCGTAGCCCGCCTTGTGCGCGGGGTTGATCGCGTCGGCCCAGCGGATGCCGGCGACTTCGCCGGCGGCGTCGAAGCGGGTGAGGTCGTCCTTGGTGCCGGCCTTCTGCGGCTGCGCCGTCTCGTTGCGCAGGACGGTGGTGATGAAGACGCCCTGCACGCCGTCGCGGACGCGGTACTCATGGCGCTTGAACACGCCGCCGTTCTTGGCGGCGGTGGTCACCGACTCGACGGCGGCGCTGTCCCCGGGCGCGGCCTCGACCGCCTTGACGTAGGACACCTCGCCGTGGCCGCACGGGCCGTAAACGACCAGCTGGTCGTTGGCCGCGCCGCGCAGGGTCAGGTCGTACAGGCAGCCGGGGCTGACGCCGTTGGCGCCGTAGAAGGTGCTCATGTTGGCGCGCCGGTTCGGCGCGTTGTGCGAGATCACCGCCTCGACCCGGTCGCTGCGCAGGACAAAATCGCCGCGGATGCCGTCGGCCTCCTTGCCGCCGGGCAGCTCCGTTTCGCGGCCGAGCGCGGCTTCAAAAACTTCGGCGCCGTACATCGGCACGCAGGACAGCAGCAGGCAGGAGAGGAGCGATTTCATGGCGGGTAGCGGCCGGCATGCAAGCACGCCGCCGAGGGGCGGGGCAAGGCGCGGCAGGTTACCATTACGGCACAAAGCGCGGGCTTTATCCCGCCGGCCGCCGGTTCACTTCGTCGCGGTCGGCGCCGACTTGGCCCGCCGCGCCTTGATCAGGCTGCCGGAGGGCAGTTCGAGGTAGTCGGCCGCCTCGATGAGGGCCACGGCCTCCTGCGGCGTCGCCGCCTGGCGGGACGCGGCGCGCAGCAGCGGCGCCGCCGCCGCATCGCCGAGGGTGAGCATGCCGCGCAACGCGGCCGCGCGCACCTCCGCGTCGGGGTGCCGCAGGAACGGCTCGATGTTCGGCAGTTCGCGCGCGTCGTAGCTGACCGCGGCATCCTCGATCGCCTGCAGAATGCGTTCCTTGGGCAGGGCGACGGCGGCCGGCGGCGCGGCGGGGGCAGCCGGGACGGTTGGTGCCGATGCGGCGGCGGGCGCCGGCCGGGGCGGCGCGACGGCACCCTGAGCCAGGGCCGCCGGGTCGGAACCGGCCCGTTCGGGACCGGCGGCCTGGTAGAAGCCCAGGATCACCGCGAGCGCGACGCCCGCAAAAACAAGACCGGCACCCAGGCGCTCCATGGTTCAAAACGGCAGGCACCCCCGCCCGTCCAGGCAAGAGACGGGAACGCGGCGGGAGTGCGGACGGGCTCAACGAGTGACGTCGTTCGGCAGGGAGTCCGGATAGACGCTCACATCCGGGACAAATTTGCCGGCCGAAAAGGTGATCGAACCCTCGAGAACGTCATAGTAGAAGTAGTCGTCGATGGCGTCCTCGTAGTAGTAGCTGCCGCTGACGCTGGTGATCTTCTCGGCGTTGAGCATGACCACCGGCAGCTTGTTGGGGCCAACGAACTGCAGGTTTTCCTTGCCGCTGTAAATGCCGCCCAGTTCGATTTCCTGATACTCGTCTTCGTCGAGCCAGTCTTCAAAATCGATGTCCAGGAACACCTCGCGCTTGATCGTGGCGGCGTAGGAGCGCGCCTCGCCCACCGGGTCGCCCTCGGTGTCGAACAGGGTGCGGAAGACGTCGTTTTCCGCGGTGGCCGAGGCGTAAGTGTCCACCTCGATCAGATCGCCGAGCACGATCGGCTCAACGCCGGGATCCTTGTTCACCAGGTAAAACTTCGGGCGCAGCGCGGTGACGAAGCGGAGGCTTTCCTGGTCGGTCACCTGCAGCTTCTTCAGCGACCAGCCGGCGATGTCCTCGATGACCCCCAAGTACTCCAGGTCCATCAGGAACTCGCGGATGGAATAGCGGTGGGTGGTGATTTTCGAGACGTAGTCGTCGACGGTCTCCGTCTTCACGCCGCGCTTGAACACGTCGTAGGTGTTCTGGTAGTCCGGCGTGGTGCCGTTCGGGCCCTTGATCGGCTTGCCGAACTGGTCCTTGTCCACCGTGCCGGCGTCCGTGTAGGACAGGGTGAGCTGGAACAGCATGTCGGCGATGCAGCCGCGGCGCGTCTCCGGCTCCGCCTGAGCGAAGGCGGAATGCGCGCAGGAGAGGCCCACAAGGCCGAGGAGGGAAAGGCGGCGGAACAGGTGCGTCATCATGAATGCGGATGGCTTTAGTAAAACGGCGGCTGCGCTTTAGGCGCCGGACGCGTCAGGATCAAGCAATCTTCGCTTGGTCACGGCAGTCGGCCGCCGCAGTCCGGCATTTTCCCCTTG
This sequence comes from uncultured Prosthecobacter sp., assembly GCA_964472185.1. Lineage (GTDB taxonomy): Bacteria > Verrucomicrobiota > Verrucomicrobiia > Verrucomicrobiales > Verrucomicrobiaceae > Prosthecobacter. Next base: position 8,962 of record CAYYJK010000071.1, on the reverse strand, counting down.
CCCCCCGGGTCTCCTGCTCAATCATCCGGGTTCCACCATCATGAGCAAAGCCCCCATCACCGTTGCCGTCACCGGCGCCGCCGGCCAAATTGGCTATTCCCTGCTGTTCCGCATCGCCTCCGGCGCCCTGTTCGGCCCCGACCAGCCGGTGAACCTGCGCCTCATCGAGATCGAACCCGCCCTGGGCGCGCTCGGCGGCGTCTGCATGGAGCTCGACGACTGCGCCTTCCCGCTGCTCAACAGCATCACCCCGACCGCCGACCTCAACGAGGGCTTCAAGGGCGTCAACTGGGCGATCCTGGTCGGCTCGGTGCCGCGCAAGGCGGGGATGGAACGCAAGGACCTGCTCAGCATCAACGGCAAGATCTTCACCGGCCAGGGCCAGGCGATCGAGAAGAACGCCGCCGGCGACGTGCGCGTGCTGGTGGTGGGCAACCCCTGCAACACCAACTGCCTGATCGCGATGAACAACGCCAAGGGCGTGCCCGCCGACCGCTGGTTCGCCATGACCCGCCTCGACGAGAACCGCGCCAAGAGCCAGCTCGCCGCCAAGGCCGGCGTGCACCACAGCGCGGTGACCAACCTGGCCATCTGGGGCAACCACAGCGCCACCCAGTACCCCGACTTCTACAACGCCCGGATCGGCGGCAAGCCGGCCACCGAAGCGATCAGCGACCACGCCTGGCTGCAGGGTGACTTCATCAGCACCGTCCAGCAGCGCGGCGCCGCCGTCATCAAGGCCCGCGGCCTGTCCTCCGCCGCCTCGGCCGCCAATGCCGCCTGCGACACCGTCCACAGCCTCACCCGCCCGACCCCGGCCGGCGACTGGACCAGCGTCGCGGTCTGCTCCGACGGCAGCTACGGCATCGAGAAGGGCCTCATGTTCTCCTTCCCGGTGCGCACCGACGGCGCCAAGTGGGAGATCGTCCAGGACGTGCCGGTCAACGACTTCAGCCGCGCCAAGATCCAGGCCACCGAGAACGAGCTCAAGGAGGAGCGCGCCGCGGTGCAGGAACTCGGCCTGATCTGAGCCGCCCGGCCGACGCGGGCCCGGCCCGCGCCACCGACCCCGTTGCGTGGCTTCGGTTTCTCCGTTATCGGAGGCCGATGCCACGCTTTTTTGTGCTCCCGAGCCTCCTGGCCGCCGTGCTGCCGGCCGCGGCGCTCGATCTGCGCCTGCCCACGGACAACGAGGCCCTGTTC
>CAYYJK010000071.1:0-7659 GCA_964472185.1 uncultured Prosthecobacter sp. | reverse complement strand
GCTGCCGGCCGCGGCGCTCGATCTGCGCCTGCCCACGGACAACGAGGCCCTGTTCCGCCGCGACGGACCGGGTTACTTCCAGTTCGTCGACCGCAACTTCGAAGGCGTGGTTTCCACCCCCTGGCAGGGCGGCCAGTTCGGCTTCGTGCGCGACGCCCGCCGGGTCGGCGACAAGATCGCCTTCGCCCGCTTCCATGAGGGGCTCGACGTCAAACCCCTGCACCGCGACGCGGCCGGCAACCCGCTCGACGAGGTGCGCGCCATCCTCGGCGGCGAAGTCGTCCACGTCGCCGACCAGGCCGGTCTGAGCAACTACGGCCGCTACGTCGTGATCCGCCACGACCTGCCGGACGAGGGGCCGTTCTACTCGCTGTACGCCCACCTCAGCGAGGCCCGGACCGCCGTGGGCGACCGCGTCGCCGCCGGCCAGGTGATCGCGCGCATGGGCTTCACCGGCAGCGGCATCGACCAGCGCCGCGCCCACGTCCATGTCGAGCTCAACCTGCTGCTCAACTCGCGCTTCGAAGCCTGGCACGCCGGCCGTTTTGCCACGCCAAACAAGCACGGCCCGTACAACGGCATGAACCTGCTCGGGCTCGACCTGCAGGCCTACTACCTGGCCCACCGCCAAAACCCCGCACTGACCCCGGCGGCCTTCCTGAAGCAGGCGGGTGAAACCTGGTTCGAACTGACCGTGCCCGCCTCGGCGCACCTGGAGATCGTCGAACGCTACCCCTGGCTGCGCGCGCCCGGCCCTGAGGCCGCGCCGGCCCGGGCCTGGCGGGTGAGCTGCACGCGCTGGGGCCTGCCGCTGGCCGTCGCACCGGCGGCGGAACCGGTGTCCCAGCCGGTGATCACGCGGGTCCAGGCCAGCCCGATCCCGCACTACTACAACACCCGCGGCCTGGTCAGCAACAGCGGCAAGCTCACCGTCGAGGGCCTGCGCTTCGCCCAGCTGCTCTGCGGCCTGGAACCCGCCACGCCATGATCCTCGCCCTGGAATCCTCCTGCGACGAAACCGCCGCCGCGATCTGCGCGGGCGACGGCACCCTGCTGGCCAGCCGCATCGCTTCGCAGGCCGACATCCACCGCCGCTACGGCGGCGTCGTGCCCGAGGTCGCCTCGCGCAACCACATCCTGCAGGTGCGGCCGCTGGTCGAGGACGTGCTCGCCGAAGCCGGCGCCGGCCTCGGCGACATGACCGCCTTCGCCGCCACCAGCGGCCCGGGCCTGGTCAGCTCGCTGCTCATCGGCACCAGCCTGGCCAAGGCGCTGGCGGTGGCCGAGCGCAAACCCTTCCTGGCGGTCAACCACATGGAGGGCCACCTGCTGTCGCCCTTCATGGGCGGCCAGGGCCCGGTGCGGCCCTGCATCGCCCTGATCGTCAGCGGCGGCCACACGATGCTGGTGCGGGTGCGCGCGGTCGGCGACTACGCCCTGCTCGGCCGCACGCGCGACGACGCCGCGGGCGAGGCCTTCGACAAGGTGGCGAAGATGCTCGGCCTGCCCTACCCCGGCGGCCCGGAGATCGACCGGCTGGCCGCGCAGGGCAACCCGCGTGCGCACGCCTTCCCGCGCAGTTTCCTCGACGGCCGCAGCCTGGAGTTCAGCTTCAGCGGCCTGAAAACCGCGGTGCTGTACGAGCTGCCCAAGCTCGACCTGCAAAACCCGGCGGCCCTGGCCGACGTCTGCGCCAGCGTCCAGGAGGCGATTCTGGAGGTGCTGGTGGAAAAGCTCGTGCTCGCCGCGCGCCAGACCGGCGAGACGCTGGTCACCGTCAGCGGCGGCGTCAGCTGCAACCGCGGCCTGCGCGCCAAGCTCGGCGAACGCTGCGCCCGCGAGGGCCTGACCCTGCTGCTGGCCCGGCCCGACCTGTGCACCGACAACGCCGGCATGATCGCCTTCGCCGCCGTGCAGAGCTTCCGGCAGGGCTGCACCTCGCCGCTCGAGGCCGACGTCGACCCCAATCTGGCGCTGGTCTAGCCCGCGCCGCTTTTCGGCCTTGGCAGGGCCGCCGGTTTGCGTGACCATCGCCGCCGCATGACCCGCAAGACCCCTGAACAACTCCGCTCCTGGCGCTGGTACGGCCGGGATGAACTGCGCTCCTTCGGCCACCGCTCCCGCGCCAAGCAGGCGGGCTGGGGCGCCGAGGACTACGTCGGCAAGCCGGTCATCGGCATCCTCAACTCCTGGTCGGAGCAGAACTCCTGCCACATGCACCTGAAGCTGACGGCGGACGCCGTGCGCCGCGGCATCCTCCAGGCCGGCGGCCATCCGATGGAGATCCCCGTGCTGTCGGCCGGCGAGATGCTCACCAAGCCGACCGCGATGTTCCACCGCAACCTGCTGGCGATGGAGACCGAAGAGGTGCTGCGCGCCAACCCGCTCGACGGCGCGGTGCTGCTCGGCGGCTGCGACAAGTCGACGCCGGGCCTTCTGATGGGCGCCTTCAGCATGGACCTCCCGGTCATCTACATGCCCTGCGGACCGATGATGAAGGGCAACTGGCGCGGCACCACGCTCGGCAGCGGCAGCGACGTCTGGAAGTACTGGGACGAGAAGCGCGCCGGCAACCTGAGCTGGGAGGAGTGGTGCGAGATCGAGGACGGCATCGCCCGCGGTCCCGGGCACTGCATGACCATGGGCACCGCCAGCACGCTCACCGCGCTGGCGGAGACGCTCGGCCTGGTGATGCCGGGCGCCTCGTCGATTCCCGCCGTCGACAGCGCCCACACGCGCATCGCCGCCGCCGCCGGCCGCCAGATGGTCGAGAACGTCTGGCTTGACCGCAAACCGTCGGCGATCGTCGACGCACGCTCGTTTGAAAACGCCATCGCCGTGGACATGGCGCTCGGCGGCAGCACGAACGCCATCGTCCACCTCGTGGCCATGGCCGGCCGCCTCGGCATCCCGCTGCCGCTGGAAAAGTTCGACGAGATCAGCCGGCGCGTGCCGCTGCTCGCCAACCTGCGCCCGGCCGGCAGGTACCTCATGGAGGAGTTCTTCCTCGCCGGCGGCCTCAAGGCCCTGCTCCACGGCATGCGCGACCTGCTCCACCTCGACGTGCCGACCATCACCGGCCTGACCCTGGGCGAAAACGTCGCCGGCTGCGAGATTCACGACGCCGACGTCATCCGCACGCCCGCCAACCCGCTCCAGGCCGACGGCGGCACCGCCATCCTGCGCGGCAACCTCTGCCCCGACGGCGCGGTCATCAAACACGCCGCCGCCACGCCCGCCCTGTGCACGCACACCGGCCCGGCGCTGGTCTTCGACAGCTACCCGGACCTCAAGGCGAAGATCGACGATCCCGATCTCGACGTCACCCCGGACACGGTGCTGATCCTGCGCAATGCCGGTCCGGTCGGCGCCCCCGGCATGCCCGAGTGGGGCCAGCTGCCCATCCCGAAAAAGCTGCTCCTGCAGGGCGTGCGCGACCTCGTGCGCCTGAGCGACTGCCGCATGAGCGGCACCAGCTACGGCGCCTGCGTCCTGCACATCGCGCCGGAGAGCGCCGTGGGCGGACCGCTGGCCCTGGTGCGCAACGGCGATCTCATCGAGCTCGACGTGCCGAACCGCCGCCTGCACCTGCACGTCAGCGACGAGGAGCTGGCGCGCCGGCGCGCCGACTGGCGCCCGGCTCCGCCGCGCTACCACCGCGGCTACGCCAAGCTCTTCGTCGAGCACGTCACCCAGGCCAACGAGGGCGCCGATTTCGACTTCCTCCAGCACGGCCCCGCCGTGCCGGAGCCGGAGATCTACTGAACCGGCTCCGCCGGCGCGCCGCTGACGGCGGGCAGCGGCGCCAGCACGTTGACCGGCCAGGGCCGGAAGCGCTCGAAAATGCCGGGCGCCAGCTCCCGGCCGGTCTCGTAGCCGCGGCGCAGCATCTCCAGCTTGGCGTCGATGTTGTCGACGTGGTGCAGGGCCACCGCCTCCGGCGTTTTCGGCAGCACCGGCGAGCCGAATTCGTACTGGCCGTGGTGTGCGGCGATGAGGTGGAGCAGGTGCAGGCGGACCAGATCGCCGGCCGGCTCGAGCAGGGTCCAGGCCGCGGCTTCGGGCCGCTCCATGAGGTCGCGCCAGAGCTTGTTGACCAGCTCCAGGCCGAGGGCGATGTGGCCGAGCATCTCGCCGTGAAGCTGGTGCGGCTGGCTGAAGCCCGCCTCCGGATAGCAGTTCTCCCAGAGTTTGCCGCAGTCGTGGAACAGCACGCCGGCGAGGAGCAGGTCGCGGTTGAGCTGCGGGTACACCCCGGCGACCGCCACGGCCGTGCGCATCATCTGCGCGACGTGCTCGACCAGCCCGCCGCGGCGAGCGTGGTGGTTTTCGCGGGCGGCGGCCGAGCGCCGGAAGCGCTCGCCGTGCTTCTCCAAAAACAGGCTGCACACGCCCTTCAGGCGCGGATCGCGCAGGCCGTCGACCAGGGCGACGATGTCGGCGTAGTCGGCCTGCTGACGCGCGGCGAGTTCGGCGTCGCCGCCGAGCACCGCCAGCTTTTCCTCGTCGCTGAGCAGGCGCAGCTGGGGCTGGCGCGGCTCGATGCCGTACTTGCCGGTGTCCAGCCACTGCGCCGCCAGCTCGATGAAACTGCCGCGCGCGAGCTGGCGGGCGCTGTGAAACTGCGGGTTGTTGTCGAACACCCGCCAGGTCAGCGCCTCGCCGGCGTCGGCCAGCTTCACCTCGAGGAAGGGCGCGCCGCCGGACGTCTGCTTTTCGGTGACTTGGTCGACCTGGACGTGGACGCGGTAGGGCTGCGGCGCCGACCCGGCGATCTGGCGCAGTTGCGTGAGGGTGAGCAGGTCCGGGGCGTCGTCCATGCCCCAGTCAAACCCGTGCGGCCCGGGGAATGCAAGGACAAGCTGGCCGGGCCCGGGACGGAAGACTCGCCGCGACCGCCGGCGGATGCTAAGTTCCGCGCCTGCCGTGCGTTGCACTGAGACCCCCGACCGCCGTGCAGGCGGCCACCCCCACCACGAATCATGATCCGCCCGCTGCTTTCCACCTCCGTTCTCCTCCTGGCCTTCGGTTTGACGGCCTGCGGCCCCAAGCCGGAACTCAAAACGCCCGCCGCCCCGGCGACGCCGGCAGCCAAACCGGCCGCACCTGCCACCGCGGCCGCGCCCGCGGCCCCGGCCGCCCCGGCGGCGGATCCGCAGTTCCCGGCGCCGGTGGACCTCAACGGCTTCGGCAGCGAGGAACCGGCCGAGCGGCCGGACCAGCCGACCCGCGGAGTCATCGCCTTCGGCCCCAACGACATCCAGCACAGCAACGGCACGCACTGGGAGACCTACACGGGCACCAGCTTCAAGGCCAAGCGCTGGGGGCGCTACCAGGTGCGCCTGACCTACGTGCTCAACCGCGGCGCCCTGGGCATGCAGTTCCGCATGGGCGACCTGGTGGTGAAAAAGTCCCTGCAACCGGCCGTGGCGCCGCGGCGGACCTACCTGGGCGAGCTGTACATCGCCCAGGCCGGCGACGTGCCCTTCGCCCTGCTGACGCCGCCCACGGACGGCAGCAGCTTCCGCATCGAGGAGATCGCCCTGATCCCTGCTCGCGAAGGCGAGCTGCCCACGCAGGCCGAGGACGGCCGCATCGTGCTGCCGGCAAAAAGCGCCATCACCTGGTCCGAGACGATGCGCTACGAGCCAAAGCCGGAAAAGAACTGCCTGGGCTTCTGGACCACGCCGGACGACTTTGCCGAGTGGGAATTCGAGGTGCAGAAGCCGGGCCGCTACAAGGTCACCGTCACCCACGGCTGCGGCGGCGGCAACCACGGCAGCGAAGTCGAACTCAAGCACGCCGGCCAGGCGCTGAAGTTCACCACCCAGGACACCGGCGGTTTCCAGAACTGGCGCGACGTCGCGATCGGCGAGATCGAGATCAAGAGCACCGGCAAGCAGCGCGTGGTCATCGACCCGGTCAACAAGGTCAAGGCCGCCGTGCTCGACGTGCAGCAAATCGTGCTGACGCCGGTGAGCTGAGCGCCCTCACAGCGGACGCAGGTAGCCGTCGCAGCGGTTGTGCCAGCCGGCCAGCCAGCGCTGCTCGCCGCGTTCCGGCGGCGCGTTGCGCACGCGCCGGCTGAGCACGGCCTTGGCACTGGCCGCAAAGCCGGCCGGCGTCGGCTGCTGCAGCCCCTCGAGCACCTGCAGCAGTCCCCAGCCCTGGCCCTGGTAGCGCTCCGCCGGGGCCGTGCCTTCGCCCTTGAAATTGACGTAGTCGATCAGGCAGAAGGCGCCCTCCGGCGTCGCCAGCAGCGCCTGAAAGTGCGCCTGCACCCGCTGCGGCTGGCGCGCCTGCGCCTGCATCTTCGGCAGCGCCCGCTGCAGCCGGGCGAGGATGAACTCGGTCTGCAGCGCCACCGTGCCGGCCAGCAGCCGGCGCAGCTCGGTCTGGCGCGGCCCGGCGCGGTCGGCCTCGAAGGCGGCGCGGCTGTCCCAGGGGCAGGGTCCGCGGGTCCAGGCCGGCATCGGCACGCCGCGGCTGTGCAGGAAGGCGGCCAGCGGCGGGAAACTCTCCTCGAACGGCCCGCGCCGGCCGGCCGGGTACCAGATGAAGTGGCCGATGCCCAGGGAGGCGAAATCCTCGCCGCGGTTCCAGCTGGTCAGGCCCTCGACCGTGCCGGCGCATTCGTTCTGCCAGATGCGGCGGCCGACGCGCTGCAGCTGCGCGGGGCTGAGGCGGACGCCGGCCGCGGCGGGTGCGGCCGGCGGCGCGGCGCAGGCGGCGGGCAGGAGGCCGAGCAGGGACAGGAAGCGGCGGGTGGTCATGCCGGCATCTTCCACACTTTGGCCGCTTTGGAAATGCCGCAGTGGCCCTTCAGCGGTCGAGCAGGCCGGCCAGGAACATCTCCCAGTCGCGCACCTGGTAGGGGTTGCGGATGAGCTGGCTGACCGGCACCTCGCGCGGCGCCGTCGGCCGGCGCATCAGCTTCAGGCCGGCCTCCTCGGGCAGCTTGCTGCCCTTGCGGCTGTTGACCCGCTTGTCGGCGAGCACGCAGTTGTCCCAGGTGCTCTTGCCGCCGCGCGAGACCGGCACGATGTGGTCGATGTTGCCCTCGTGCGGCTTGAGCTTGCGGCCGGTGTACTGGCAGACGCCGCCGTCGCGCTCCCAGATGGCCTTGGCGCAGAACTTCGGCCGGCGCTTGGGCACCTTGTCGAACCGCGCCAATACCAGCACGGTCGGCACGCGCACGGGGCCGTGGACGGTGCCGATGCAGTTGTCGCCCTCGCGCACCGGCAGCTGCAGCCAGTCGCTCCAGGTGACCGGCGTCATCTCGTCGTCGCCGGAGATCTTCAGCGCCGTGGCGTTGCCGGCGGCCATCATGCTGAAGGCGTCGGCCGGGGACTTGACGGCGATGGCCTGCCAGTTCCGGTTCAGGACCAGAACGGTCATCTTGTTCAGAACGTCACTCATGGCTGGGCCTTCCTCGAAGGGTTCCGCCCGGACACCGCGGCATCCGGGCGCTTCGCTCTGGACAACCACCCTAGGCGGGGCGTTCGATTTGCCAAGTGTCAATTTGGTTAGGTGGACACCCGCAGCCCCCCAACACGCCCCTGGTTAGGCCCGCACACCGGGCCGCCGGCTCAGGGAAAGGCCTGCTCCAGCGCCTCGACGTTGGCCTGCATGACCGTCAGGAAGTCGCCCTGCTCCGGC
>CAYYJK010000070.1:0-14334 GCA_964472185.1 uncultured Prosthecobacter sp. | reverse complement strand
ACCTCAAGGTCTACGGCCGCATCCAGCGGACCAGCCGCAGCCTCGTCGACGAGGCCGCCGAGGCGCCGGGCCAGCTGGCCAGCCACTACGCGCCGCGCACGCCGCTGCGCCTGCTGTCCAAGCCCGCCGACTTCACCCCCGAGCCCGGCAAGCGCTACGCGCTGATGAGCTATCGCGGCGAGGAGAAGGACGGCTACCTTGACCTGGCCGACTGGGCGCAGGTGATGGTCCTCAGCCCGGGCAACGGCAAGCTGCCCGAGGCGGCGGTGCGCTTCTTCTACGTGCTGCGCGAGCTCGACAAGCTGGGCGTCGACGAGATCATCGCCGAGCCCATGCACGAGCACGGCATGGGCATCGCCATGATGGACAAGCTGCGGAGGGCGGCGGTGAAGCGCTGACCATGAGCGCGCCCGAAAAGAAGGACCCCTCCGCGCAGGCCCGCAGCACAGGCATCGTCTCGATCGCCATCCTGTGCAGCCGCCTGCTCGGCCTGGTGCGCGACCAGCTGCTGAACGGTTTGTTCGGCGCGGCCTTCACCGGCATCTTCACCGCGGCGTTCCGGACGCCGAACATGCTGCGCGACCTGTTCGCCGAAGGCGCGCTGTCGACCGCCTTCGTCACCACCTTCTCCAAGCGGATGAAGGCCGAAGGCGACGAGGCGGCCTGGGCGCTGGCGCGCAAGATGCTGTCGCTGGCGGCCTGCTTCATGAGCCTGGTGGCGGTGGCCGGCGTCGTGCTGGCGCCGTGGATCTTCCGCCTGCTCACGCCGGGCCTGTCCGAGGAGGCCAAGGTGCTCGGCACCTGGCTGGCGCAGATCATGTACCCGTTCATCGCCATCGTCTCGATCACGGCGCTGGTCATGGGCATGCTCAATTCGAAGAAGGTGTTCTTCATCCCGGCGGTCGCCTCGGCCTTTTTCAACCTCGGCTGCATCGTCGCCGGCGTCGCCCTCGCCTGGGTCCTCGATCCCGGTTTCCGCCGGGGCGAGATCACCGAGAAGGGCCTCACCGGCTTCGCCATCGGCACCCTGGTCGGCGGCGTGCTCCAGCTCGCCGTGCAGCTGCCGGCGCTGCGCCGCGTCGGCTTCCGGTTCGGCCTCGACTTCGGCTGGAAGGACAGCGGCGTGCGCGAGGTGCTGCGGCTGATGTGGCCGTCGATGCTGGCAGCCAGCGGCACCCAGATCACCGTGCTGCTCAACTCGATCTTCGCCTCCTACACCCCGGGCAAGGAGTCCGCCCTGGCCTGGCTGGCCAACGCCCAGCGCCTGCAGCAGCTGCCGCTCGGCCTGTTCGGCGTCGCGGTCGCGACGGTGACCCTGCCGATGCTCTCGCGCCTGGCCACCGAGGGCATCACCCCCGCCTTCCGCGGCGCCCTGGCCAAGGGCCTGCGCCTGGTGCTGTTCCTCACGCTGCCCTGCGCGGTCGGCCTGTCGCTGCTGGCCGGGCCGATCCTGTCGGTCCTGTTCGAGCACGGCCGCTTCACCGCCCACGACGTCGCCATGACCGCCGCGCCGCTGCAGGCCTACGCCTTCGGCCTGGTCTTCTACTCGGCGATCAAGGTGCTGCAGCCGGCCTTCTACACGATCGACAAGCGCTTCGTGCCGATGCTGATCAGCCTCGGCATCATCGCCCTCAATCTCGGCCTCAACTACACGACCGTGTTCGTGCTCGGCTGGGACCACAGCGCCCTGGCCTGGGCGACGGCCGCCGGCCTGGTGGCCAACTTCGCCACGCTCTACCTGTGCATGCGCCGCTTTGCCGGCGGCCTGGAGACGCGCTCGCTGACCCAAGCCCTGCTGCGCCTGGCGCTGGCGGTCGCCCTCATGGCCGGCGTCTGCCTGGCTGCGCAGGCCACCCTGCTGGCCGGCTGGGCGGGCATGAACTTCATCACCCGCGTCGGCACCCTCAGCCTCACCATCCTGGCGGCCGGCGGCGTGTACTTCGCCGCCACCCACAAGCTCGGCGTCGACGAAGCCGGCGAATTCCTGGGCCTCGTCGCCAAACGCTTCCGCCGCCGATGAACCGCCACCGCCACTGGCTGATTGCGGGCGCCGCGCTGGCCGCGCTCTGGACCGCCGTCGCCCTGGTCATGCGCGCCACCGACGACCGCGTCGCCTGGCCGGAGAAGGTGGCGGCGCTGCTCGAAGCCGCGCCCTGGCGGCAGCCCGGAGAGGGCACATCCGCCGCCCGCGAGCGCCACCTTGGCCTGGTCATCGCCAACTTCAACCGCCTCGACGACGCCCAGCGCCGGCGCCTGCGCGAGGACCACCAGGACGCGCTCGACCGCTTCTTCGCCAGCCTGACGCCGGAGGAGCAGGCGCTGTACGTGCAGCGCACGGTCGAGCGCCACTTCGACCTGGTTTCGACCGTCATCCGGCGCATGTCGCCCGACGAACGCAAGCGCCTGGCCGGACGCCTGCGCAGCGACCTGCGCAACCTGCGCGGCGCCCAGGCCGAGGGCGCGCGCCTGTCCAGCCAGGACCAGGAGATGCTCGACTTCATGATCGGCGAGGATCCGGTGCTGTTCCTGCGCGAGCTGCCGCCGCGCGCCAAGATGGAGCTGGCGCCGCTGATCGAGGAGATGCAGGCGCGCGCCCAGGGCCTGCGCCGCTGACGCGCGGACCGGTCAGACCTCGAACTCGTCGGCCGGGTCGAAGGGCGGCATGGGCACGTTGATGAGGCGCAGCTTGCCGACCGCGCGGTGCACGCAGCCGGGCCGGATCATCACCGCCGTCATCGGCTTGAGCGGAATGATCTCGCCGTCGGCCTCCAGGTGGCCTTCGCCCTCAAGGACGATGTAGATCTCGGTCATCTGCCGGTGGTAGTGCGCCCGGCTGTCGGCGTGGATGTCGGTGAGGTGCACCGTCGCCAGGGTGTTCCAGGGCTCCTTGAAGGCGCGGCGCGCCTGGCCGCAGGGGCAGGGCGTGGGCGGGATTTCATCCAGTTGGGCGACGGCGAAACGGGGGGCAGACATGCCGGCATTGTGCCTGCGGCAAACCTCCTCTACAAGTCGCGGATGGAATCCCCCCTTCCCTCCCGCGGCTGGCTGCACTCGCGCCGCTTCTGGCTCGGCCTGGCTGCCGCCGCGCAGGCGGCGGCGGTGTCGACGCTGGGCAGCCTGGACAAGGCGCTGGCCTTCCTGCTGATCTCCGGGCTCTGGCCCCTGATGATCCAGTGGGGCCTGTGGAAGCACCTGCGGCCGCTGCTGCGCCGCCGCGGCGCCGTGCTGCTGCTGGCGCTGCTCGTGCCGCTCGGCAGCGCCTTCTGGGTGGTGTTCCAGTTCAGCGCCTTTTACGGCCTGCCGCGCCAGTGGATGAAGCAGGCCTTCCAGGAACCGGCGCCGCTGCTGTTCCGGGTCGAGGCCCTCAGCGAGACCGCGGACGGCCGCACCCTGCGCGTGCGCCTGAACCCGCGCTACCTGCAGACCGTACTCGAGCGCCACTTTCGGAAGCGCGAGGCGGCGCTGCCGGACGGCCGCCGGGTCTACGACCGCGCCACGGCCGACGCCGCCAACGCCGGCTTCTGCCGGGTGACGGTGACGCCGGATTTCCAGTCCGCGCAGATCGAGTACGCCGCCCGCTGAGCCGGCGCGCGCCTCAGAGCGCGCTGAGGGCAGCGGCCGCGATTTCGGCGGTGCGTTCGAGGTCGGCGCGATCGTGCGCCAGGCTCAGGAAGCCCGTTTCAAACTGGCTGGGCGCGAAGTACACGCCGTGGTCGAGGCAGTGGTGGAAGAACTTGCGGAAGGCGGCCAGATCGGCGGTCTTGGCGTCGTCCAGGTTGCGCACCTCGCGCTCGGTGAAGAACAGGCAGAACATGCTGCCGCGGCGGTACCAGCGGTAGCCCAGGCCCTTGCGCTGCAGCACCTCGAGCACGGCCTCCTCCATGATGCGGCCGATCTCCTCCAGATGGCGGTAGCCCTGCTGGCGCTCGAGCTCGCGCAGCTGGGCGAGGCCGGCCGCCAGCGCCACCGGGCTGCCGCTGAGCGTGCCCGCCTGGTACACCGGGCCGTTGGGCGCCAGGTGGTCCATGATGTCGGCGCGGCCGCCGAAGGCGCCGACCGGCAGGCCGCCGCCGATGACCTTGCCGAAGCAGCTCAGGTCGGGGGTGATGCCCTCGAGTTCCTGAACGCCGCCCTTGGCGAGGCGGAAGCCGGTCATGACCTCGTCGAAGATGAGCAGGGCGCCGTGCTTGGCGGTGATATCGCGCAGGGCCTGCAGGTAGCCGGGCTGCGGCAGGATGAGGCCGGCGTTGGCCGGGTAGGGTTCGACGATGACGGCGGCGATCTCGTGGCCCCGGGCGGCAAACAGCTCTTCCAGTGCGGCGACGTCGTTGAAGGGCAGCACGCTGGTCAGCTCGGCGAAGGCCGGCGGCACGCCGGCGCTGTCCGGATGGCCGTGGGTGAGCGCGCCGCTGCCGGCGGCGACCAGCAGGCTGTCGCTGTGGCCGTGGTAGCAGCCGTCAAACTTGACCAGGCGCTGGCGGCCGGTGAAGCCGCGGGCCAGGCGGATGGCGGACATCGTCGCCTCGGTGCCGCTGCTGACCATGCGCACCTTCTGCACCGACGGCACCCACTCGCAGATCGTGCGCGCCATCTCGACCTCGTAGGGGTTGGGAATGCCGAAGCTGACGCCCTCCTTGGCCGCCGTGTGGATCGCCTCGATCACCGGCACCGGAGCGTGGCCGAGGATGGCGGGACCCCAGGTGCCGACGTAGTCGATCAGCTCGCGGCCGTCGACGTCCCAGATCCGGCAGCCCTTGGCCCGGCGCACGAAGAAGGGGTCGCCGCCGACGTTGCGGAAGGCGCGCACCGGCGAGTTCACGCCGCCGGGGATGTACTGCTTGGCGAGGTCGAAAAGCTTGGTGGAAAGGGGTCCGTTGGCCATGGAATCACGAATACGCGGCTGCCGCGGGGCGTCGAACAAAAGCTTTCCGGAGCGCGCCGGCGTCTGCTACCTTTCCCCAGCCATGAAACCCCTCCTTCTCGGCCTGCTGCTGCTCCTGGCCTTCGCGGCCGCCGTGCCGGCCCAGCTGCCGGGCAGCCGCAAGTCCTCGCTGCTGGCACCCGAGCCCGGCACCCTCGACGTCGAGGACCTGCTGCCCAAACCGGTACTGCTCAAGGTGCTGCAGGAGTCGCCGATCTACAGCCGCTCCAGCCTCGATCAGGCGCTGGGCTCCATGGCGCCCGGCACGCCGGTCAAGCTGGTCGGCCTTTCCGACACCGCTTTCCGCGTGCGCGGCCGCGCCCGCCACGGCGACGTCTCCGGCTGGATGCGCATGGCCGACCTGCTCTCGCCCGACCCCCAGCTGGTGCCGAACCTGAAGAAGCTGCACGCCCGCCAGAAGCAGGTCGAAGAGCTGATCGCCAAGCACCGGGTCGCGCTGGGCATGACCGGCGAGGAGGTGCTCGCCAGCATGGGCAAGCCCAACCGCAAGTCCAGCAAGCTCAGCGCCGGCGGCCGCGAGGAGAAGTTCGAGTACGTGGTCTACGACAAGATCCCGCAGTACAGCACCGGCATCGACGCCTTCGGCCGCGCGGTGCAGACGGTCGTGTACATCAAGGTCGAGACCGGCAGCCTGAGCGTCAACCTCAGGGACAACGTCGTCGACAGCATCGAGGAGACGAAGGGCAACCCTCTGGGCAGCGGCGGCGTGCGCATCGTGCCCGGGCCGGTCCTGTTCGGCTGGTGAGCCTCACTGCAGCAGGCGCAGCGCCTCGCGGATGAGCCGGTCGGCCTGCAGCGGCTCGGCGGCGCCCGCTTGGCGCGCCAGCTCGTTGACCGCCTTCTGCGACTCGGCCTGCTTGTAGCCGAGCGCGATCAGGCCGAGCACGGCGTCGCTCAGCGCCTCCTGGCGCGGGTCGTGGGCGCCGCGCGCCACCTCGGCGGCCTGCCAGGCGTCGACGACGCCGACCTTGTCCTTCAGCTCGAGGACGATGCGCTCGGCGGTCTTCTTGCCGACGCCCTTGATGCGCGCCAGGGCGGCGGTGTCGTTGCGGATCACGGCGTCCTTGAAGGCCGGCACGGGCAGGCCGCTGAGCACTGCCAGGGCCATCTTCGGACCGATGCCCGAGACGCGGTCGATCAGCAGGCGGAACAGGTCGCGCTCGTCCTCGGTCAGAAATCCGAACAGCGTGTGCTCGCGTTCGGTGACGTGGTGGTGCGTCAGCAGCTTCACCTCGGTCCCCGGCGCCGGCAGGCGGTCGAAGGTGGTCAGCGGGATGTGCAGCGCGTAGCCGACACCGGCCGCCTCGACGACGGCTTGGTGCGGCAGGGCTTCGGCCAGCGGGCCGCGAAGAAAGGCGATCATGCCGCCATCAAGCCGGAACCCGGGCCGCGCGCAAGGGCTTTGATGGCGCTGGCGCCGCCGGCCAAGCCGTGCTCCCTTGCCGCCTGCCGCGCATGAAACGCCTCCTCCTCCCGCTCCTGCTGGCCTGCCCGCTCCTGCCCGCGCAGGAACGCGCCACCCCGGACGCCTGGTACGTGCTGCTGCCCGAGCCGCGCGCGCTGCGCGCCCCGTTCTCGCTGACGCCGGCCGGCGCGGAAAAGACCGTGCTCACCCCCGCCCGCGCCCTTGCAGCCGTGCCAGGCGTCGAGGCCTACTCCAAGGAGGAATTCCGCAAGCTCGGCCTGAGCCCGGCGACCTTCGCCGAGCGGGCGCGCGAGGCCGCCGACCGCCGCCTGCAGAGCCTGCAGCCGGAGCTGGTCAGGGACGCCGCGGGCAAGGTGCGCTACGCCGTGTTCCGCGGCGACAGCCCGCTGACGGCCTCGCTGCTGGTGGCGCCCTCGCTGCCGAAGCGCCTGGAGCCGCTGTTCGGCGCCGAGGTCTGGGCGGCCCTGCCCGACCGCCATTCGCTGTTCGTGTTTCCGGCCCGGCCCGAGGCGGTCGAGGAGTTCGTCGCCGACCTGGCGGAGCGCTACCGGACCGACCCGCACGCCGCCAGCCCGGAGATCTTCGCGCTCAAGGCCGGCGCCGAGCCGCGCGTCGTCGCCGCCTTCAGCCCGTGACGCGGCGGCTGGATTGGCCGTGCTGTTGGTTAGGCCGGCGCCCAACAAAAAGCGCGGAACCGTCGCCGGTTCCGCGCCTGCGGATCACGCCGCTCAGCTGATCACCGGCAGCTCGAAGCCGCTGGCGTACTCTTCCTGGGCGATCTTGTTCGCCTCCTCGGCGAACTCGCCGGTGAACTTCTCGGTCACCGGGTCGAAGTCGAGCCAGGGGCCGACCGAAGCGAGGTCCGAGTTGATGTCGATCTTGTTGGCCTCGAGGTTGGCCGCGAAGTCGGCGAAGGTTTCCAGCGCCGCCTTGCTGCCGCTGAGGCGTTCCTTGATCTCGGCCGGCTTGAGCTTCTTGCCCAGGCGGTAGGAGACGTTGGCCATGTGCGCCAGCGCGGCGGCGTGGTGGCCGTGGGCGACGTGCAGCACGCTCTTGGTCAGCTTGCCGGCGCGGACCGACTCGATGAAGTTGAGCATGTGGTCCGGGCCGTCCTGGAAGTTCTCGAACTTGTGGATCGCCTTGCCGTCGTTGTCGTAGGCCTTGGACTCGGCGACGAAACCGCCGGCGCAGTGGATGACGTTGCCGATGCGCGGCGCGCCGACCTTGCCGTTGATGCGGAAGACGGGCTCGAAGCCCTTCGACCAGTTCATGTCCTTCATCGGCAGGCCGCGGTTGTCGAACAGCAGCGGCGCGCCGTCGCCGTAGTCGTAGTAGGCCATCTGGTTGTTGGCGGTCTGGCCGTCGTCATCGTAGCCCCAGCGGCCGCCGAAGCTCATGACGCGCACCGGCAGCTTGTCCGGATTGCCGAGCGCCCAGCGGGCGACGTCGAGCTGGTGCGGGCCCTGGTTGCCAATGTCGCCGTTGCCGTAGGCCCACTGCCAGTGCCAGTCGTAGTGGAACTTCTCGCGGTTGACCGGCAGCTCGGTGCGCGGCGCGGACCAGAGCTTGTAGTCGACCGTGGCGGGCGGGGCGACCGGGGCGGCGACCTTGCCGATGCTCTGGCGGGCCTTGAAGTTGATGCCCCGCGACAGGGTCACCTTGCCGAGGTGGCCTTCCTTGACCCACTCCATGGCCGAGGCCCAACCGAGGTCGGAGCGGCGCTGCATGCCGTGCTGGACGACGAGGCCCTTCTTGGCGGCGATGGCGGCGGCTTCGACGAGGCGGCGGCCCTCCTGGATGTTGTGCGACACCGGCTTCTCAACGTAGACGTGCTTGCCGTTGGCGATGGCGGTGAGGGCGATCAGCGTGTGGCTGTGGTTCGGCGTGGCGATGGTGATCGCGTCGATGTCCGGATCGGCGCAGCACTCGCGGAAGTCCTTGTACTGCTTGACCTTGATCTCCTTCTTGGCCAGCGCGGCGACGTGCTTGTCCATGACCTCGCTGTCGACGTCGCAGAGGGCGGCCAGGCGCACGCCCGGAATCTTCAGCAGGCTGCTGATGTGGCCCGAGCCGCGGGACTTGAAGCCGATGACCGCCACCCGGACGTCGCCGTTGGCACCGATGGGTTTCGCCCAGGAGGGCAGCGTGGCGAGGCCGGCGGCGCCGGCGAGGGTGCCGCGCAGAAAGGTGCGGCGGCTGGTCTGGTTCGTGTTCATGACAGGTTTCGAGTTAGGGGTTCGGCGCGCAGCTTCATCCCGCGCGCAAGGCAGGAATGACAGCCTACTCAAAACGCCGCCAGTCTGGCAACCTTTTCTCCGCCCGGTGCCGGAATCGGATACTTTTATGCCGGGCGGGAGACGGGCAAAAACGCCCAGTCTAACCAAAAACGTTTCAATCGTTGAAGAAGTGGCGGCCGGTGGCGCCGGCTTCGGTCTTGTTGTCGACCTCCCAGTACACGTCCTCGAAGATCGACTCCGGCTCCGGGTAGGGGCTGGCCTTGGCGAACTCGGCGGAGGCTTCGGCTTCCGCCTGCGCCTCGCGGTCGATGGCCTTGAGCTGGTCCTCGGTGACGACGCCTTCGGCCAGCAGGTTGCGCTTCCAGACCTGGATCGGGTCGTGCTCGCGCTGGTGGCGCTCGACCTCCTCCTTGGTGCGGTACTTGAGCTTGTTGGCGTCGGCGACCGAATGGCCCTCCCAGCGGTAGGTGGCGATCTCCAGCAGCGTCGGTTTGCTCTCTTGGTGGGCGCGGTCGATGGCCACCTGGACGCGCGCACGCACGTCGTAGAGGTCCTCGCCGACAAACTGGTCCCAGGCCATGCCGTAACCCTCGGCGCGTTTGGCCAGGCAGCCGTCGAAGGCCGAGCTGCGTTCCTGGCTGGTGCCCATCGAGTAGCCGTTGTTTTCGATGACGTAAATCACCGGCAGATCCCAGAGGGCGGCCAGGTTCAGGGATTCGTGGAAGGCGCCCTGGTTGACCGCGCCGTCGCCGAGGAAGCAGAGCGCGGCGCCCTTGAGGCCGCGGTACTTGAGGCCGTAGGCCAGGCCCAGGCCGAGCGGCGTCTGGCCGGCGACGATGCCGTGGCCGCCCCAGTAATTCTTCTCCGGGGCGAAGTAGTGCATCGAGCCGCCCTTGCCCTTCGAGCAACCGGTGGCCTTGCCGAACAGCTCGGCCATGCATTCGTTCATGCCCATGCCAACCGCCAGGGCGTGACCGTGGTCGCGGTAGGCGGTGATGACGTGGTCGTTTTCGCCCATCAGCGACACGCAGCCGACCGCCACCGATTCCTGGCCGATGTACAGGTGCAGGAAGCCGCCCATGCGCCCGGCCTGGTAATGCTGCAGCGACACCTGCTCGAAGCGGCGGATGCGGACCATTTTCCGGTACAGCTCGACCTTGTCAGCGGCGGTGAGCTGGGCGTTGATCGGAGCGTCGGCAGACTTGGCGGAGGCGGTCTTCTTGGTGGCCATAGGGGGGGAATGCACAGTTTAGCAAGCTCAGGGCGGGAAGCAAGTCACCAGTCAGCCTGCCTCCTTGGGCTCTTGGCGCCCCCTGTGCAGAGCTTGATGCGAGTCGGCGAGAGCTGTGGTAAGTTATCTTTTAGCCTTTCTCCCTGACCTCCCTGCCCCATGTCCGCCAGCCTGTACACCTACCCCAAGCATTACGATGTCATCGTCTGCGGCGCCGGTCATGCCGGGGTGGAGGCGGCCCTGGCGGCAGCCCGGCTCGGCTGCCAGACCGCCATCCTGACGCAGAACCTCGACACCATCGCCCAGATGTCCTGCAATCCGGCGATCGGCGGCTTGGCCAAGGGCCACGTCGTGCGCGAGATCGACGCTTTGGGTGGGGTCATGGGCCTGAACACCGACGCCACCGGCATCCAGTTTCGCATGCTCAACGCCCGCAAGGGGCCATCGGTGCAGGCGCCGCGCGCGCAGTGCGACAAGAAGGCTTACCAGTTCCGCATGAAGTGGCTGATTGAAAACCATCCCAACCTCGACCTGCACCAGGGCAACGCCGCCGAGATTCTGGTGACGGACGACCAGGTGACCGGCATCCGCACCAGCCTGGGCATGATCTACCAAGCCAAGTCGGTGGTCATTTCCTCGGGCACCTTCATGCGCGGCCTGCTCCACGTCGGCCTGCAGAACCAAGCCGGTGGACGCATGGGGGACGCCATTTCCACCCTGTCGGACAGCCTCAAGCAGCTCGGTTTCGAGGTGAAACGCTTCAAAACCGGCACCCCCTGCCGCATCAACAGCCGCAGCATCGACTTCTCCCAGTGCGAAATCCAGCCCGGCGACAGCCCGCCACCGCCCTTCAGCTACCTGTCCGGCAGCGTCGATGAAGAGGCCTATCCGGCCCCCACCAGCCCGGAACTGGGCGGCAGTCCCCTGTTCACCCTCAACCGCTGGCGCCCGGAAATGTTCCACGTGGAACAAATTCCCTGCTGGATCACCTACACCACCCCGCAAACCCACGAGATCATCCGGGCCAATCTGGACAAATCGCCCATGTACTGCGGTCGCATTGAGGGAGTTGGGCCGCGCTATTGCCCTTCGATCGAGGACAAGGTGGTGCGTTTCGCCGAGAAGGAGCGTCATCAGGTTTTCCTGGAACCCGAAGGCCGGCACACCCGGGAATTCTACATCAACGGCGTTTCCACCTCCCTGCCCTACGAGGTGCAGCTGGAGTTCATCCGATCCATCCCCGCCTTGGAAAAGGCCGAGATCCTGCGCCCCGGCTACGCAGTCGAGTACGACTACTGTCCGCCCACCCAGCTGCAGCCGACCCTGGAAACCAAGCGGGTGGCCGGTTTGTACTTCGCCGGCCAGATCAACGGCACCTCCGGTTACGAGGAAGCCGCCGGTCAGGGCCTGCTCGCCGGCGCCAACGCCGCCCTCAAGGTGCAGGGCAAAACACCCCTGATCCTGCAGCGCAGCGAGGCCTACCTCGGTGTCCTGGTCGACGACCTGGTCACCAAGGGTACCAGCGAACCCTATCGGCTGTTCACCTCGCGCGCCGAGTACCGCCTGCTGCTGCGCCAGGACAACTGCGATCTGCGGCTGACCGGCAAGGCGGCCGCGCTGGGACTGGTCGACCCGCTGCGCCAGCAGCACACCGAGACCAAAGCCGCCCAGTTGGCCGCGGCCCACCGTTTTGCCCAAGGAACCACCCACGACAGCCTGCGTCTCGAGCGCTGGATCCGCCGCACCGAGAACGACCACCGCCGCCTGCCGGAAGAGCTGCGCAGCAAATTTACCTCGGAAATTTGGCAACTTCTGGAGAACGACCTCAAGTACGCCGGCTACATCCAGCGCCAGGAGGTCATGCTGGAGAAAACGGTGCGCATGGAGGAAAAGGCGATCCCCACCGGTTTTGATTACGCCACCCTGCACGGCTTGAAGAGCGAAGCGCGCCTGCGCCTGACCCAGATCCGCCCCGCCACCCTCGGCCAGGCCGGTCGCATCCAGGGTGTCACCCCGGCCGACATCGCCCTGCTCGCGGTGGCACTGCGCAAGAGCTGAAGCCCCCACTCTTCCAAGCATGCTCGAAGACCTGCAGGCCCAAATTCAGCTTTTGCCAGCGTCCCAACAGCAGGAGCTGAGGGATTGGCTTGAGGCCCAACTTCGTCCGGTTCCAACCCAAGATCGCCCTGGCCGTTGGTTTCGCTACCTGGGCACCGCGGGCATCGAAGGTCTGAAGAAGCAGGAGTTGATGTGCTCCAAGCCGACCGACACCAACGATCCTTTCGAGTATCTCACGGCTTTAACCACAGCCTTGCCTGAGGTTCATTGGCCAGAGAGTGCGATGCGCACCCAGGTCGCCGAGTATTGGCAGCGGCTCTGCGCGAAAAACAGTTTCGTTGTCTGTCTCAGCGAAGCCGAACACAACGTGCGCATGTGGGCCCAGTACGCAGAGAATCACCAGGGGCTCATGCTGGAACTGGATTTCACGCAGGGTACCTTGCGCGGGCTTTGGGACAGCCGGCGATTGCAGCGAGTCGACTACGGGAGGGGAAAACGCCTGGACATCCCCAAGCTGGTGGCGGCAGGGGGACTGACCGGACAGCATGTCCAGCAACTGGCCACACACAAGGGCATCGATTGGGAGCATGAACGCGAGTGGCGCCTGTTCCTGAGCCGTGAAAACGACTGCACTCCGGACCGCCACAGCCGCCCTTCCAGCGGCAGGCTGGCCTACCTGGACTTCCTCAACCATTCCATCAAAGCCTTCCTGCACATTGAGGATGCCTGCATCCGGAAAGTCGTGCTGGGCTACCGCAGCACGCCCCGGCTGATGGAAGCGGTGCTCGAGATCAAGCGCCAGCGCGCCGCTCCGTGGACGGTGGCCAAAGCCCGGTTGAGTCTGGATTCGTTTTGTTTGGATGAAGAAGTCATCGAGGCGTGATTCCCGCATGCGCGTCCCCGCCTAACAAAAAGCATGGTCAATGATTCAGGTCCCGACGCAGAAAAAAGCTGACAGTCCGGCGGCTTTGCTGGCAGCATCGGCGCCCTGCCGATGATCGCCTTTCTGAAGTCCGCACCCCCTGCCCCGCCCCTGCCGCCCGACCGGGTCGACGCCGAGTACAAACGCCTGCGCCGGCAGGTCTTCCTGGGCATCTTCATCGGCTACGCCGCCTACTACCTGGTGCGCAAGAACTTCGCCCTGGCGATCCCCGACATCCTGCGCGAGCACCCGCAGTACACCAAGGCCCAACTCGGCACCGCCATGACCGGCCTGTCCGTCGCCTACGGCTTCTCCAAGTTCCTCATGGGCTCGGTGTCGGACCGCAGCAACCCGCGCGGCTTCATGACCCTCGGCCTGCTGCTGTCGAGCGCCGTGCTGCTGGTGTTCGGCTTCGTCCGCGAGGTGTACGCCTCGCTGGCCGTCATGGTTCTGCTGCAGACGCTCAACGGCTGGTTCAACGGCATGGGCTGGCCGCCCTGCGGCAAAACCATGGTGCACTGGTTCAGCACGCGCGAACGCGGCCTGACGGTGTCGGTGTGGAACGTCGCCCACAATGTCGGCGGCGGACTGACCGCAGGCCTGGCCCTGTGGGGAGTCACGCTGTTCGGCGATTGGAACGCCAAGTTCTACTTCAACGCCCTGGTCGCCTCCGGCCTGGCCGGGGTGGTCTGGCTGCTGCTGCGCGACACGCCGCAGAGCTGCGGTCTGCCGCCCGTCGAGCAGTACAAAAATGACTACCCGCCCGGCTACAGCGGCGACCATGAGCGCCTGCTCAGCTTCCGCGAGATCCTGTTCGGCCACGTGCTGAGCAACCGCCTGCTCTGGGCGATCGCCGTCGCCAACGCCTTCGTCTACTTCGTGCGCTACGGCATCGTCGACTGGATCCCGACCTACCTGCAGACCGCCAAAGGCTTCTCCTTCAAGGATTCCAGCCTCGCCTGGTCGCTGTTCGAATACTCGGCGATTCCCGGAACCATCCTCTGCGGCTGGATCTCCGACCGGGTCTTCCGCGGCCGGCGGGCGCCGGCGACCCTGCTGTTCATGGCGCTGACCCTGGCGGCGCTGCTGGCCTACAGCCTCAACCGCAACGGCCCGCTCTGGATCGACTGCGCCGCGCTCACCGCCATCGGTTTCCTGATCTACGGCCCGGTCATGCTCATCGGCCTGCACGCGCTCGACCTGGTGCCGAAAAAGGCCGCCGGCACGGCCGCGGGCTTCACCGGCTTTTTTGGTTATGTTTTTGGTTCGGCCATCGCGGGCACCGGCGTCGGCTGGATCGCCGACCGCTGGGGCTGGAGCGGCGTGTTTGCCACCATGGCGGTGTGCTGCGTGCTGACGATGGCCTGCTGCGCCTGCACCCTGGGTCACCGCGCCGAAAGCGACGCGCGCTGAGCGGTCAGCCGCGCTGCGCGCGCTGGCGCAGCCAGTGGTCCGCCAGCACCAGGTGCACCATCGCCTCGACCATCGGCACCGCGCGCGGCAGCACGCAGGCGTCGT
>CAYYJK010000069.1:1972-14509 GCA_964472185.1 uncultured Prosthecobacter sp. | reverse complement strand
TGCCGCAGGCGCCCCAGCAGTACAAGCAGCTGCTCATGGTCGCCGGCCTGGAGCGCTATTTCCAGATCGCCCGCTGCTTCCGCGACGAGGACCTGCGCGCCGACCGCCAGCCCGAATTCACCCAGATCGACATCGAGGCGAGTTTCATCGAGCAGAACGACATCATCGGCCTGGTCGAAGGCCTGCTGGCCGGCATGTTCAAGGCCGGTCAGGGCGTCGACATCCCGACGCCGTTTCCGCGCATGACTTACCAGGAGGCGATGGACCGCTTCGGCTCCGACAAGCCGGACACGCGCTACGGCAACGAAATCGTCGACATGGCCGACGTGTTCGCCAACAGCGGCTTCAAGATCTTCCGCAGCACCCTCGAGAACGGCGGCGTCGTGCGCGCCATCAACGCCAAGGGCTTTGCCGGCATCACCACCGGCCAGATGATCCGCCTCAACGAACTGGCCATCCAGGCCGGCATGAAGGTCAAGCAGCTAGCCTTCATCAAGGTCGAACGCAACGAGCAGGGCGTGCTCGAATACAAGAGCCCGCTCTGGAAGTTCTTCGGCGAGGAGGAGCAGCAGGCGCTGATCCGCAAGCTCGGCGTTGAGGAGAACGACATCGTCTTCTTTTACGCCGGCAGCTGGGACGAGGCATGCAACATCCTCGGCCGCGTGCGCGTCGAGATCGCCAACATGATGGAGCTGACCAAGGGCAGCACCGCGCAGAATTTCCTCTGGGTCGTCGACTTCCCGCTCCTGGCCTTCAGCCCCGAAGATCAGAGCTGGGTCGCGGTGCACCATCCCTTCACCCGGCCGAAGGCCGAAGATGTGCCGCTGCTCGACGCCGGCGAATACGCCAAGGTGCGCGCCGAGGCCTACGACGTCGTCCTCAACGGCTACGAACTCGGCGGCGGTTCCATCCGCATTCACGAGAGCGACCTGCAGGCGAAAATGTTCGGCGTGCTTGGCGTCACGCCCGAGGAACAGCAGCTCAAATTCAGCCACATCCTGGAAGCCTTCAAGTTCGGCGCACCGCCGCACGGCGGCCTGGCGCTCGGC
The DNA here is from genome assembly GCA_964472185.1 of uncultured Prosthecobacter sp. Taxonomy (GTDB): domain Bacteria; phylum Verrucomicrobiota; class Verrucomicrobiia; order Verrucomicrobiales; family Verrucomicrobiaceae; genus Prosthecobacter. The sequence continues at coordinate 13,460 of CAYYJK010000069.1, read as the reverse complement.
CTGGACCGCATCGCCATGCTGGTCAGCGGCGAGGAGAGCATCCGCGAGGTGATCGCCTTCCCGAAGAACAACAAGGCCTGCGACCTGATGACCGACAGTCCGACGACGGTCGACTTCAAGCAGCTGCGCGAACTGTACGTGCAGAGCACCTGGAAGGACAAGAAGAAGGACGAGGGCGCCGCCCCCGCGGCGTCCTGAGCCGTGCCGATCGCAAGGCGGGGGCCGTCCGGTTGCGTGGCAACCCGGCGGCGCCGGCAGGCGTTTGCTATCCAGCGCATGCCCGACCCGATTCTGACCGCCCGCGACCTCGAGCGCTGCTACGTGCTCCCGGAGACCACTGTGCCCGCCCTGCGCGGGGTGTCGCTCACGCTCGAGCCCGGCGGCTTCACCGCAATCATGGGGCCTTCCGGCTGCGGCAAGTCGACCCTGCTGCAGCTCTGCGGGGCCATGGACCGGCCGGACGCCGGGTCGCTGGTCCTCGACGGCTGCGCCTTGGCCGACCTGTCCGATGACGAACTGACCCGGCTGCGGCGCGAACGCATCGGCTTCGTCTTCCAGTTCTTCAACCTCCTGCCGACGTTGAGCGTGCTGGAGAACATCGCCCTGCCGCTGCTGCTGGCGCGCACGGACGAACGGGCCGCTTTCGCCAAGGCGCGCGCCCTGGCGGCGCGGGTCGGCATCGGCCACCGTCTCGGGCATTTTCCCAGCCAGATTTCGGGCGGCGAAGCCCAGCGCGCCGCCCTGGCGCGGGCGGTGATTCATGAGCCGGCGCTGCTGATCGCCGACGAGCCGACCGGCAGCCTCGACAGCGTGGCCGGGCGCGCCGTGCTGGAACTGCTGCAGGAGCTCAACCGCGACCTCGGCGTCAGCATTCTGCTGGCCACCCACGATGCCGGCGTCGCGGCGCTGGCCGCGCGCACGGTGCGCATGCAGGACGGCCGCATGGTTGATCCGGAGGTCTGATCCCGCATGAGCCGGAACGACGCCTCCACCCTTGCAAGCCTGCGCCTGGCGCGGCTGTTTGCGCGTTTCATCCTGCGGCCGATGCGGCAGGAGCGGCTGCGCACGGGCGTGACCCTGCTCGGTGTCGCCCTCGGCGTGGCGGTGATGCTGGCCATCCAGCTGGCCAACCAGGGCTCTCTGCGCGGCTTCCAGGCGGCCCTTGATGCCGTTTCCGGCAAGGCTGCCCTCGAAATCACCAGTCCGCCGCTCGGCGTGCCGGACACGCTGCTGGCCGAACTGACCTGGCTGCGCGAGTACGGCGTCGCCGCGCCGATTCTGGAGGCGGACGTGCAGGCGGTGACGCCGGCGGGGCAGGAAATGCTGCGCGTGCTCGGCATCGACGCCCTGCGTGACCCGGCGTTGCGCGATTACGCCCTGTCGGAGACCGCCGCCAACGCGCCAGCTGCGGCGGGGCTGGAGCTGATGCGCTTCCTCGGCCGCCCGGACAGTCTGATTCTCTCGGGCGCGTTTGCGCGGCGGCACGGCCTGCGGGCCGGCGACTCCCTGCAGCTGCGCATCGGCGATCGCACGGCGGTGTTCACCGTCGCCGCCGTGCTGGAAGCGTCTGCTCAAGGCGGCGCCGCCCTGGCCGGCCAGTCGCTGGCGGTGCTCGACATCGCCCAGGCCCAGCGGGTGCTCGACCGCGCCGGCCGTCTGGACCGGCTGGAGTTGCGGCTGCACGACGGGGTGGAGGTGGCGCGCGCCGAACGGGAAGTGCGGCAAAGGCTGCCGGTCGGCCTGACCCTGCAGCGGCCGCAGCGCCGCAGCGCCGCCGTCGAGAAGATGCTGGCCGCTTTTCACTTCAACCTGACCATGCTGTCCGGCATCGCCCTCGTGGTCGGCCTGTTCCTGATCTACAACACCGTCTCGGTGGCGGTGATGACACGGCGGCGGGAGATCGGCATGCTCCGCATGCTGGGCGTCACGCGCGGCCAAGTGCTGCGCTTGTTCCTTGGTGAGGCCCTGCTGCTCGGGCTGGCAGGCGCTTTGCTGGGCGTGCCGCTGGCGAAGCTGCTGGCCGAGGCGGCGATCACCCTCACCGCGACGACGGTCGACACCTTGTACGTGGCCACGGCCGCGACGGTACCGGCACTCACCTGGATGCATTGGCTGACCGGGCTCGGCGTGGCCGTGCCGCTGGCCCTGCTGGCGGCGGCCCTGCCGGCCCGCGAGGCCGCGCGGGTGACCCCGGTGGCGGCGATGCGCAGCGAGTCCGAAGCCGGTGCAGCGGCGCCGCCCGGACGCCTTGGGCGGACGCTGCTGCCGGCCCTGGGCTGCGCCCTGGCCGGCGGCTGGGCGGTGTGTCAGCCCGCGGTTGCCGATCTGCCGCTCTGGGGCTACTTTGCCTGCTTGTGCGCGATTGCCGCGATGGCCCTGCTGGTGCCGCTGCTGCTGCGCGGCACCGCTCTGGGGCTGCGCGGCCTGCTCGGCCGCTTGGCCGGCATCGAGGGCCGCCTGGCGGCTTCGCAGATCCGCGCCTCCACCCACCGGCTCTCGGTCTCCGTCGCGGCCCTCGCCGTCAGTCTGGCTTTGACGGTGGCGATTGCGGTGATGGTCGGCAGCTTCCGGCAGACCGTGCTGTATTGGGTGGGCCAGAGCCTGGGCGCTGACCTGTATGTGCGTCCGGGCACCCCGCCGCGGAGCCAGCGGCCGCCGACGTTTTCCACGGCCACCCTGGACTTGCTGCGCGGCCATCCGGCGGTGCTGGCTTTTGACGGTTACCGCTCCCTGGACCTGCCTTTCCGCGACCGGGTGGTGAAGCTGGGCACCGGCGACTTCGGCATCCAGGTTGAGCATGGCCGGGTCGCGCTGAAAACCGCCGGGGACGCGCGCCGGATCCTGCGCCTGGCTTCGGCGGCGGGCGAGGTCCTGGCCTCGGAGAGCTTCGCGCTGCGCTTCGGCGTGCGGGAGGGCGATTCCGTCAGCCTGCCGACCCCCCGGGGCGAGCAGTCGTTCCGGGTCGCCGCCTTGTTCTACGACTACTCGAACGACAGCGGCACCCTCACGATGGACCAGCGCACTTTTGAGCGCTGGTTTGGCGAGAGCCGGCCCACGCATGTCGCCCTTTACCTGCAACCGGGCGCGGATCCCGAGGCCGTGCGCGAGGATCTGCTGCAACGTCTCGACGGCCGCGGCATGGTCGCCATTTTCACCAATGCCGGACTGCGCGCCGAGGTGCTGCGCATCTTTGACAGCACGTTTGCCATCACCTGGGCTCTTGAGATCATCGCCATCCTCGTTGCCATGGCCGGGGTGGCGGCGACCATGACCACGCTGGTCCTGGAACGGCGCGACGAGATCCGCCTGCTGCGCCTGGCGGGCGCGGAGGTGCGCCAGGTGCGGCGCACGATCCTGATCGAATCGGGGCTGCTCGGCACGGTCAGCCAGGCCCTCGGCCTCGGGGTCGGGCTGCTGCTGTCGCTGGTGCTCATCCATGTCATCAATCCGCAGAGCTTCGGCTGGAGCATTCAGCTGCACGTGCCCTGGGGCTTTTTGGCGGGCGCGACCGTGCTGACGGTGCTGGGCACCGTGCTGGCGGGACTTTGGCCGGCGCGGCGCAGCACCGCGCGCGCCGTTCTCGCCGCGACGGCCGCCTGCCTGGCCGCGGTGCCGGCTTTGCCGGCGGCCGAACCGGACTGGCAGCCGGCGCAGCCGGGGTACCGCTACGCCTTTCCGCGCGATCACGGCCAGCATCCGGAGCAGAAGATCGAGTGGTGGTACTTCACCGGCAATCTGGCGACCGAGCAGGGCCGGCGGTTCGGCTACCAGCTCACTTTCTTCCGCATCGGGGTCGTGCCGAAGCCCGAAACCGCGTCGCCCTGGGCGCTGCGCGACGTCTGGATGGCGCATCTGGCGGTCAGCGATCTGGACGGCGGCGGCTACCATCCGGCCGACCGCCTCAACCGGGCCGGGCCGGGACTGGCCGGCGCCACGCCGGCGCGGGTGTGGAACGAGGACTGGAGCTGCGAGTTCCGGGACGGCGGCTGCCGGCTGCGCGCGGCCGACCGCGGCGTGGCGCTGACGCTGGAACTCGATGCCGGCAAGGCGCCGGTCATTCACGGGCGCGACGGCATCAGCCAGAAGGGCGCCACCGCCGGCAACGCCAGCCACTACTACTCGCTGCCCCGCATGCCGACGCGCGGCGTTGTGCAGGTGGGCGGGCAGTCCTTTCAGGTGCGCGGCGAGAGCTGGATGGATCACGAGTTCGGCACGAGTTTCCTGGAAAAAGGCACCCGCGGCTGGGACTGGTTCAGCGCCCAGCTCGGCGATGGCAGCGAACTCATGCTGTTCCAACTGCGCGACGAGGCGGGCCGTGCGGGCGCCGCCAGTGCCGGAACGCTGGTGCATCCGGATGGCCGGGTGGAGGCGCTGGCCGCCGGCGATTTCAGCCTCACCCCGGGGCGGCCGTGGACGGCGCCGTCGGGGGCCAAGTATCCGCTGGCCTGGCGGATCCGCGTGCCCGGCCGCCGGATCGAGCTCGAGTGCACGACCCGGCTGCCCAACCAGGAGTTCCAAGCGCGCTCGACACCCGGGCTCGGCTACTGGGAAGGCGCGGTCGAATACCGCGGCACCGCCGCCGGCCGGCCAGTGTCAGGTCGCGGCTATCTGGAGATGACCGGCTATGCCGGCCGAGCCATGAGCGTCTGGTTCGGCGAGGCGCGTTGAGCGCTCACTCCGGCTGGTCCATGTCCGGCGTGTGCAGCTCGACCGGCTGCAGGTTGTCGGTGTCCGCGGGCTGGCTGAGGACCTTGTACAGGCACCAGCCGAAGAGGACCGTGACGGTGCCGACGGAGGCGATCATGATGAGGAGGCCGCTGGAGGTCATGGCAGGGAGTCCGGGTTCGAGGTGGTGTCGTCGCGGTAGGTGGGGGAAATGGAAATGAGCAGGGCCAGGGCGATGCCGACGCCGGCGACCAGCACGACGCTGAGCCAGGAGACGAGATCCGGCTCCAGGAACAGCGCCTTCACGTAGCCGCTGACGCCGCCGGCGCCGCTGGCGAAATCGAGGCCGAAAATGTTCTTGGCCAGCCAGAGGGCGAAGATGACCAGCAGGAAGGTGGGGCAGATGTATTTGAAGACCGGTTTGAAGAAGCCGGGGATGCGGATCGCGGCGCCCTCGTGCATCTCTTTCCAGCCTCTCTCCAGGCCGAAAACCCAGCCGAACAGGATGATCTGGATGGTGGCGAGCACGAAGATCAGGAAGGTGCCGACCCAGAAGTCGAGGGTGTCGAGGGCCTTGAGGTCCTTGGTGAAGTAGGCGGCAAAGCCGGTGCCGAAGGCGGTGACCAGCGCCAGGATGGCCACCGAGGCGCGGCGTTTGATCTTGAGCGCCTCTTCGAGCAGGGCGATGCCGGGCTGCAGCATGGACAGCGAGCTGGTGACGGCGGCGAGGAAGAGCACCAGGAAAAAGAAGAAGCCGAACAGGCTGCCCATGGGCATTTCGCTGAAGACGATCGGCAGGACGTTGAAGCCGAGGCCGAAGGTGCCCTTGCCGGCCACACCCATGATGCCGAGGTAGGCGACCCCGGCGGGCAGGGTGATCAGGCCGCCCAGGCCGACCTCGCAGAGCTCGTTGGTGCTGCTGGCGGTCAGGCCGCTGAGCACGACATCCTGGCGCCGGCGCATGTAGCTGGCGTAGACGAGGATGACGCCGAAGCCGACCGACAGGGAGAAGAAGATCTGACTGGCGGCGGCGAGCCAGACGTCCGGATTCTGCAGCTGCTGCCAGGCGGAGAGCTCGACGACCTGCTGTCCGGGGTTGCCGGCGGCGTCGCGCTGCGCGGTCGCCAGCGCCTGCGGACCGACGTACTCGCGAATGACCGCCTCCTGGCCCCCGGCCGTTTCAACCACCTTCACCTTCGACGGGTTCCACATGTAGCCGAGGCCGTTCTGGACGTTGTTTTCGGGCTGGCCGGCATCCGGAGTGCCGAGGGTGAGCACGCGCACCAGGACGACGAGGGCGAGCACGATGAGCACCGGCATGCCGATCTGGCAGGCCTTCTCGATGCCTTTGGAGATGCCGCGGTAGATCAGCCAGAGATTGAGGCCGAAGACGATGATCAGCCAGGGCAGCAGGGTGTCCAGGCTGAAGGTGAAGGCGGCGCCGTCGGCCTGCATGCCGACAAAGGCGTCGAAATAGGCGCCCGAGGCCGCCGCATCGGGGAAGCGCAGCGCGGGGTCGAAGATGGCGCGCAGGAAACGCACGGTGTAGCCGAGGGTCCAGGCCTCGATGACCACGTAGTACATGAAGATCACCACCGGGATGATGGCGCCGAGCACGCCAAGGTACTTGCTCCAGGAGGGCCGAACCAGGCAGTGGAAGACGCCGGCCGCGGAGTTGTAGCCGCGCTGGCCGGCATAGCGGCCCATGGTCCATTCCGCCCAGCCGATCGGCAGACCGATGATCAGGAAGCTGATCGCGTAGGCGAGCATGAACGCGCCGCCGCCGTACTGGGCGGCCTGGCCGGGAAAGCGCAGGAAGTTGCCCAGGCCGACCGCACTGCCGGCCACGGCCATGATGACTCCAAGACGCGATCCCCAGGCTTCTTTCGGCTGTGACATGGGCGCGAGGGTAGAAAGCCCCATGCCAGGAGACAAGCTTCAATTCGCCGGCGGAATAAAGATGAAACGCGCGGACATCGCAGGCAGTCTCATGCGAGAGCATGCATTCTCCGGGTCGGATCCTTCTTTGCCTTGGTGGCGCCTTCTGTCTGCTGGCGCTGGCCGGTCTGCTGCGGCTTGCCCTGCGAACGACGGAACCGCCGGCCGCCGGAGTGGTGCGTCCGGCCGTGGACCGCTGGCCTGCGGGCCTGGGTGCCTCCGGGGCGCCGGCGGCGCCGGGGCTGCCCGCGGGCTCGCTCGGGGCGCTGGGCGATCTGGTGGCGAAGCTGGAGGCGCTCAACGCCACCGCCGGCGTGGTGCCGCGCGAGGTCGTGCTGACCTTCCCGTCGTCGGCGGCGTGGAACGCCTTTCGCCGGCGCGCCGCGGAAGCCGGCCTCAGGGTGCTGCATGCCGATGAGCGGCTGCTGACCGCCCGGGTCGGTTACGACGATCCGCAGGCGCTGGCCCGCGAACTGCGCGATCACGCCGGCGACTTCCAGGGGGTCGGCCTCAACTACCAGGCCTGGGTGCCGGCGCTGCAGAACGAGCGCGAGGCCGACGCCGCCAACGCGGGCGGGCGGGCGCCGTTTGGCAACAGCGGCCTGGCCGCCATCGGCGCGGCCGGCAACCGCCAGACTTGGGGCCGCGGCGTCACCGCCGCCGTTCTCGACACCGGGGTCACCGAGCATGAGGTTCTCGGCCACACGCGCATCACCCACCTGGATCTGGTCCAGGACGGCCAGGTGCCGAACGGGCACGGGACGGCCATGGCCTCGCTGATCGCCGGCAACGACGCCAGCAACGGCGGCGTGGCTCCGGCGGCCCGGCTGCTGGACGTGCGGGTGGCCGACGTCAACGGCCAGAGCACCACGGCCCTGGTCGCCGAAGGCATCATGCAGGCCGTCGACGCCGGCGCCCAGCTCATCAACATCAGCCTGGGCAGCACGGGCGATTCCCCCGTGCTGCGCCGGGCGGTCGAGTACGCCCTCGAGCGCGGCGTGGTGATCGTGGCCGCCGCCGGCAACGAGCAGCAGGCGGCGCTGGCCTATCCGGCGGGCTACGAGGGCGTGATCAGCGTCGCGGCGGTGGATGCCAACGGCACGCAGGCGTTTTTCTCCAACTCGGGCTCCGGCCTGACGCTGGCGGCGCCCGGGGTCGGCATCGTCTCCGCGTACAGCGACAATCGCATGGTCATGAGCAGCGGTACCTCGCAGGCCACGGCGATCACCAGCGGCGTGATCGCGGCGCTGCTCGGCTGGGGCCATGCCCCGGCGGACATCGCCGGACTGCTGACGCAATCCGCCAAAGCCACCGGCGCCCCGGCCACCCAGGTGGGGGCCGGCATTCTTCAGGTGCCGGCCCGCTGACGCCGGCGCACCGCCAGGCCGCCCAGCAGGGTCAGCCCCAGCATGGCCTGCGCAAAGGCGTCGCCCCAGCGCGCATAGACGGTTGCTTCCGCGGTCTTCGGCACCCGCACCTCGCCGGGCAGGCAGCCTTCCAGAAAGCTGCTGCCGGTCTCCGGATCGGTCAGCCGGGCCGTGACGCGGCCGCGGGTGTCGATGAAGCAGCTGACGCCGGTGTTGGTCGCCCGGCACATCGGCCGGCGCAGTTCGACGGCGCGGAAACGGGCGTTGGCGAGGTGGACCTCGGTCTCGACGCTGTTGAGGAACCAGCCGTCGTTGGAGATGTTGACGATCATCTGCGGAGCGTCGCGGACAAAGCGGCGGGCCAGCCGGCCGACGGTGTCCTCGAAGCAGATCAGCGGGATGATCTGCACCTCCGGCTGCGCCAGCTGCAGCGGCTCCGCCTGATCGCCCGGGGTGAAGTCGCCCGGCAGCACCTCGCGCAGCCAGGAAAACGGCGGGATCTGCCGCAGCGGCAGGTATTCGCCAAAGGCGACGAGGTGCATCTTGTGGTACTCCTGCCAGGGCGCGTAGCGGCCGCGCATCAGCACTGCCGAGACGTGGTTGGCGCCGTCGTCGCGATGGATTTCCGTGCCGGTGAGCAGGCTGAAGTCGCCCAGCCCGAGCAGGTGGTTGAAGTAGTCCTCGTGGCGGGGCAGGCCGAACTCCTCCGGCCGGCCGAGCAGGTGCACGGGCAGGGCGCTTTCCGGCCAGATGACCAGATCCACCGGGCTGCGGCCGTTGCGGGCTTCGGCGTAAAGGCGGGTGAAGTCGTGCAGGCGCTGGTAGGTGCGCTCGGACACCCGGCCGCTCCAGGCGTCGACCTGGGCGACGTTCGGCTGCACGAGCAGGGTGCGGACCGTCACGGTGTCACCGGCCGGCTGGCCGAGCCTGAGCAGGCCGTAGCCGGCGGCGGCCAGCAGCGCCACCAGCGCGAGGGTGAAATCAAGCCGCGAGCGGCAGCTGCCTTCGCCGCGGAAGCTGCGCACCAGGCGTGTCAGCGTGTTCCAGGCCGTGCAGCTGACCAGCACCGGCAGGAAGGACAGGCCGGTGACGCCGACCAGATCCGCCGCCTGCATGAGCACCAGGTTCTGGTGCAGCGCCACGCCCAGACCGTTCCAGCCAAAGCCGCCGAGGATGACCGTGGCGCGCAGCCATTCGCAGGCCGTCCAGGCGGCGGCGGCCAGCGCGGCGCGGCTCAGCGAATGCAGCGTGCTGATTTGCCAGGTCGCTCCCGACAGCACCGCCGGATCCGGCCGCGCCAGGCGCCCGGCGAACCAGGCCCAGAGCCCGAAGAACATCGCGCCGTACATGGCCAAGCCGAGCACCGCCGCCAGACCGAGCAGTTCGGGACCCCAGCCGATCCAGCGCTCGTCCACCGCGCCGCTGATGACCCGCGAGGAATGCCGCACCCAGAACAGGTTCGGGATGAAAAAGGCGAGGCCGGCGAGAAAACCGAGCCGGAACGGCCGCGGTGGCGAGGCGGCGGGGCGCCAGGGCCAGAGCGCCGCCAGCAGCGGCAGCTGCCAGAACCAGAGGGCGGCTTCGACATTCCAGCCGGGATAGGCCAGCGCGAGCAGGCCGCCGCTGAGCAGCGCCAGGAGATAGGGGAGCCATCGGGAGGCCGCGGAAGGCATGGCCAAGACATGGCGGGCCGGCTTCGCCTGTCCAAGGCTTTTCGACCGGGGCGCGGCCCGGCAGCAAAAAGGCAGAGCCGGTGAGGGCTCTGCCTGGAGTCGCCGCAGGCGGATGGGGCCGGCGTTACTTCTTCGCCAGAGCCTGTTCAATGGCGGCGGTCACCTGGGAGTCGTCGGGTTTCACCTTGGGCTCGAAGCGCGCCAGGATCTTGCCGTCGCGGCCGACGAGGAACTTGCCGAAGTTCCACTTCACGTCGCCCGGGAACGGGGATTCCGGGCCGCTCAGCGCCTGGTAGAGCGCGTGCTTCTCCGGGCCCTTGACGACCACCTTGTCAAACATCGGGAAGCTCACCTTGTACTGGGTCGAGCAGAACTCCTTGATGTCGGCGTTGCTGCCGGGTTCCTGCTTGCCGAAGTCGTTGCAGGGGAAGCCGAGCACGGCCAGGCCGTCCTTGGCGAACTGCTCGTGCAGCGCCTGCAGCTGGGTGTATTGGGGGGTGTTGCCGCAGCGGGAGGCGACGTTGACGATGAGCAGGACCTTGCCTTCGTAGGCCTTCAGGCTGGTGTCCTTGCCGTCGATGTCCTTGAGCGGGATGTCGTACAGGCTGCCGGCGAAGGCGGAGGCGGCGAAGCTGGCGAGCGCGAGGAGGGGGAGCAGGTGTTTCATGCAGAGGAGAAAACGCTTGCCGGTCCGCCGGAGTTGCAGGCGCCCGGATGACCGGCGGTCTTTTGCGGGAGCGCGGCCGCCGCAAGGCCAGCCTTGCCAGCCTCCAAACGCGGCCTAGTCTGCGGCGGACATGGTTCTGCGCATCTTCGACCGTTATTTGGGCCGGCAAGTCCTTTCGTCCACTCTGATGGGCGTGCTGCTGCTCAGCGGGGTCATGGTGCTGGGCAACGTCTACAAGAAGCTCGACGAACTGCTGGGCGACACCCAGCTGCCGCTCGGATTCATCGTCGAGTTCATCGCGCTGATCATCCCGTTTTCGCTCATCTTCACCATCCCCTGGGCCTTTCTTACCGCCATCCTGCTGGTTTTCGGCCGCCTGTCGGCCGACAACGAACTGGTGTCGCTGCGCATGACCGGCTGGTCCATGGCGCGCATCTGCGCGTCGGTCTTCCTCCTTGCCGCGGCCCTGTCCGGCATCTGCTACTGGGTCAACGTCAGCGTCTCGCCCATGGCCAAGGACCGCATCAAGCGCATGTTCTTCGAGGTGGCCCTGGAGAACCCGGCGGCGCTGTTCCAGGAGGGGCGCGTGCTCGACCGCGTGCCCGGCTTCCGCATTTACACCGGCCGTCGCGACGGCAACGTCCTGCACGATCTCGAGATCGTCGAAATGGAAGGCCGGCTGGCCCGGCGCGTCATCCACGCCCGCCAGGCGACCCTGGAACTGCAGCCCGGGGTGCTCGATTTCATGATGCAGCTCGAGGATGCGCAGATCGAGAGCATCAGCTACACGCCGGACAAGGTGGTCGACAAGGTCGAGTTCCTCAACGCCGCGAAAACGGCCATCCTGTTCCCCATGTCGCGGCTCAAGCAGGACACGGTCAAGGTCAACGCCAGCATGAAGTCGACCGGCTCGCTCTGGGACGAGGTCCGCAGCCGCAGCGACAGCGTGACCGGCCTGAAGATGGACGCCAAGGACTTCTCCAAATCCCTGACCGAACTCAGCAAGCGGTACAGTTTCTCCCTGGCCTGCGTCACCTTCGCGCTGGTCGGCATTCCCCTCGGCGTCACGGCCCAGCGGCGCGAGACCTCCACCGGTTTCGCCCTCAGCCTGATCACCGCCACCGTCTATCTGGTCTTCATCATCCTGGCCGACACGCTCAACGACAAGCCGTCGGCGA
>CAYYJK010000069.1:0-1872 GCA_964472185.1 uncultured Prosthecobacter sp. | reverse complement strand
GTCTATCTGGTCTTCATCATCCTGGCCGACACGCTCAACGACAAGCCGTCGGCGATGCCGCACCTCATCATGTGGGCGCCCAACCTGATCTTCCTGGGCATCGGCGGCTGGCTGTTCCGCCGTCTCAGCCGCAAGTAGCCCGCTCCGCCATGACCTCGCGCCGCTTCCTGTTCCAAGCCGCCGGCCTTGGCCTCGCCCTGTCCCTGGCGGGCTGCAAGCCGGCCGAACCGGCCGGGCCGCCGGCGGTCAAGCCGGTGTTTTTGCTGTCCGCGCGCCTGGACCGCCCCTTCGATCTGGCCCGCCAGCAGCTGTTCCTCCGCCTGCTGGCCAACGCCGGCCCGCTGCAGGCGCGGGTCCGCGACGCCGCCGGTCGCGTGGAGGCCCAGCGGCAGCAGCTGCAGGAAGCCGTTGCGGCCGGGGCATTCGCCGTGCTGCTGGAGCTGGTGCAGCCGGAGGCCCTGCAGCAAGAGCTGCAGGCCGCCGTGGCGGCCGGCGTGCTGCTGGTCGTGCTCGGCGAGCAGGCCCGGCCCCTCCAGGGGGCGACGTTGGTCAGCTGCAATCAGCGCGAGATCGGCCGTCTCGCCGGCGAGTTGACGCTGCGCGCCCTGACCCTCAAGGCGCGCGAAGGCGGGGCGACGGAACCGGCGGGCCGGGTGGTGGAGATTCGGGGCGATGAGGACTCGCCCGAGTGCCAGCAGCGGCACGAAGGCTTTGCCGCAGCGCTGGCCAAGGCGGCGGGCGTGGTGCGGGTGCACGACGCGCCCGGCCACTGGACCAAGCAGGGCGGCCACGACCGCACCCAGGACGCGCTGCGCTTGCAGCAGGCCTTCGACGTCGTCTACGCGCACAGCGACATCATGGCGCTCGGCGCCGCCGAGGCGCTGCGCGACCGGCGCGAGCAGGTCATGATCATCGGCACCAACGGCCAGCGCGGCCGCGAGGGCGGCATGACGCTGGTCGGCAACGGCGATCTCGATGCGTCGGTGCATCAGCCGCTGCTGATCGATTTCGTCTGGACGCTGCTTCAGCGCCGGTTGCAGGAGCCGGGTTTTCAGCCCAAACCGCGCTACGAACTGTCGCCGCAGATGATCACGCCGAAGAATGTCGACGACATCCGCCGCAACGGTTTGGCGTCGTTTCCCGAGCTTTGAAGCTGCTTTTAGGGCCAGAGCTGGAACCACTGGTTCAGCCAGCCGAGCGCGGCCACCAGGGTGAGCAGCACCACGCTGAGCTCAAGCATCAGGGCCAGCCGGCGACGTCGGGCGGTTTTCAGCTGATGCAGAGGCACGCGGCGGGCGAGCCGCTTCGGCGAGCCCAGCCGGGGTTCCAGCGGCGGCAGCACGTGGCTGTGCGCCAGGCGCTGGCGGCGCAGGCTCTGCGGCGCGGCGACGATGGCGCATTCCAGGTGATGGATCTCCTGCTGGAGCGCGCGCGACCGGCTGCGCAGCTGGCGCAACTCGGCGGGGTTGGCCGTTTTGGCCAGATCCTGGGTGCTTTTCGGGCGACGGATGGAGACGCGTTTGTTCATGCCGCGGGAGGGGATCAAAACAGAAACTTGGCCAGAATCAGCACGACCAGCAGCGTGACGATCAGGGGCAGGGTGAAGGCAAAACCCCGGCGCAGCCAGTTGGCGACGTCATCGGCATCAACCGAGGAGGCCGTCTGCCGGCTGGCGCCTTGGGCGGCCTCGTCCTCGGCGGCGAGCTGCTCGAGTTCGGAGGTGCGGGAGCTGCGCTGAGCGGTGATCCGGCGCAGGCCCTTTTCAAAACCGGCTTCGGCATCGATCAGCGTCGCCAGCGCCCGGTCGAGCTCCTGGTCGAGCTGGCTGCGGTGCCAGCGCTCCGGCAGAAAGGCCCGCAAGTCCTCCAGGCT
>CAYYJK010000068.1:0-14516 GCA_964472185.1 uncultured Prosthecobacter sp. | reverse complement strand
CGCGCTCGGGCGGCTTTCGTCAGGGCGGAATCAACCCCGGAGGCCGGCGGCGCTGCGCCCCGAATGCAAACAAGGGGTGATGTTGCCCATCACCCCTTGTGAAAAACTTGCTGTTAGCGGCGGAGGCCCAGGCTCTTGAGCAGCTTCAGGTAGCGCTCGTTGGCCGTGAGTTTCAGGTAGTCCAGCAGCTTGCGGCGGCGGGCGACCATCTTCAGAAGGCCGCGCCGGGTGGAGTGGTCCTTCGAGTGGGAGGCCAGATGCTGCGTCAGGTGATTGATGCGCTCCGTCAAGATCGCGACCTGCACGTCGGCGCTGCCGGTGTCTTTGTCGTGCAGTTGGAAAACTTGGGGGCTGGTGGTTGCTTCGCTCATGATCGGTGGAAAAAGACCCGACGCCTTGTCAGGCGGGTGGTGTTTGGATTTGCAGGGCTGCGAAAAAACCACGAAAGCCCCTTTTGGCAAGGAGAATTTCATGCCGATCTCCACTCCGCGACCGGCGGCGGATTTGCGCGACGGCCGCGAATCCCGGTTGCCGGGCGGCCCGGACCGGGCATCGTCCGCCCACCATGAAAGCCCTCGTCCTCACCGCCCCCTGCGAGTTCAACTACGATGTCGGATTCCCCGACCCCGCCCCGGGCGCCGGCGAGGTGCTGGTGCGGATCAAGGCCTGCGGCATCTGCGGCAGCGACATCCACGGCATGGACGGCCGCAGCGGCCGGCGCCAGATGCCGATCGTCATGGGCCATGAGGCCGCCGGCGTCATCGAGCAGCTCGGCGAGGGCGTGACCGGCTGGCAGGTTGGCGAACGCGTCACCTTCGACTCCACCGAATACTGCGGCGAATGCGAGGAGTGCCAGGCGGGCTACGTCAACCTGTGCCCGCAGCGCAAGGTGCTCGGCGTCTCCCCCGGCAGCTACCGCCGCCACGGCTGCTTCGCCGAAAAGATCGTCCTGCCGGTGCGCATCCTGTACCGCATCCCGGACGCTCTGCCCTTCGAAAAGGCCGCGTTTGCCGAGCCCGTGGCCATCGCCCTGCATGCGGTCAACCTGGCCGACGGCGTCGAAGTCGGCGAGGCCTTCGCCGAGGCCGGCGACTGCGGTTCGTGCAGCGAGGGCGGCTGCGGCCACGATCCTGAGCACGAGGGCGAGACGGCCGCCGGCGGCACCGCCGTGGTCGTCGGCGCCGGCCTGATCGGCCTGCTGGTGGTCCAGGCGCTCAAGGCCCGCGGCTGGGAACGCGTCATCGCCGTGGATCTGGACGACAAGCGCCTGGCCCTGGCCCGCGAACTCGGCGCCGACGAAGCCTTCAACGCCAAGCAGGAAGGCCTGGCCATGCACCTGCGCGACCTCTGCGGCGGCGACGGCGCCGACGCCAGCTTCGAGGTGGTCGGCGCCGGTGCACCCATCGACCTGGCCATCCGCAGCGTGCGCAAGGGCGGCCAGGTGATCCTGGTCGGCAACCTCCAGCCCAGCACCCCCTTCCCGCTTCAGGAAGTGGTGACCCGCCAGATCACCCTGCGCGGATCCTGCTCCTGCGCCGGCGAGTACCCCGAGGCGATCCGCCGCATCCAGGACGGCAGCATCCGCGTCGAGCCGCTGCTCAGCGCCGTGGCGCCGCTGTCCGAGGGAGCGGGCTGGTTCCAGCGCCTCTACGACAACAAGGAGGGCCTGCTCAAGGTCGTGCTCCAGCCCGACTGATCAGGCGACCTCAACCGCTTCGCACTGCTCGCGCCAGCCGGGGAAGTTCCAGACGTTCGGAAAGCCGGCGCACTGCACCGGCTTCACCGCCTGGATCCGGCAGACGTTGACGCCTTCGAGGAACAGGCACTCGCCGTTCGGCTTGTCGATGATCGACAGGCCGGTGCGGTTGGCGTTCAGGCGGGTGCAGGTGTCGATGAAGACCGCCTCGTCCAGGCCCAGGTGGGCGGCGATCGCCGCGACCTCGTCGGCGGTGACGTTGACATCCCCGGGCCAGCGGCAGCAGTTGCCGCAGCGCTGGCACAGGTAACGCGGCTGGGGTCTGTCAAGCGGGGAGGAAGAGCTCATGAAAACTTTACCGTTCGCGCACGCCGGGCGCGGCGGGCATATTGGCCGAATGCTCCGGATTGTGCAACGCATCGATGCAGCCCCCGACCGCCCCGCGGCGGAGGCGGCGCCACCGCGTTCCATCACGGTGCTGGCGGAGGCGGGCGAGACCCCGGCCGAGGCCCTGGCCGACTGGGCCTCCAGCCAGGACTGGGTGCACTGGCTGCTTTCCGGCGTGCGCCAGCGCCTGGACGCCCTGCACCTGGACCCGCCGACCGCCGCCACGCCGCGGGCCTTCGCCCGCCGCCGGCTGGCCCTGGACGGGCATTGGCAGAGCTTCCTCGACGGCCCCTGGCAGACCCGGCTCGGCCCCCGGCTGCTGCAGGCCTGGGATGCCGTGCAGGCGCGCGACCTGCAGGAACTGCTGGCGATCGAGACCGGCCTGGAAACCGATCTGGAACCGGCGGCGCGGCGGCGGAGCCGCAGAGCCGGAGACCGGCTGCTGCGTGACACCCAGGGCGCCCGCTACCAGGGCTTCCTGCGCCATTACCGGCAGGCTTGCGAGGGCGGCCGTGCTGCCGGCCACTTCCTGATCGTCTGGGCCGCGGTGGCGGACTTTTTCCAAATCAGCCTCGCCAGCCTGACCGCCGAATGCCTGCGCCTGGAATGGAGCCTGGCCGCGCGCGCGCTGGAATGCCACGATCTGGCCCTGACGGCGGCGGACACCGCCCGCTGGACCCGCCGGCTGTGGGAAGCCCGCGAGGCCGGCTTTGGCACCGCCAGTTTCGTCACTGGACCACCTTCAGCCAGCGCGACCGGAACCCACGGTTCTCCTCCATGAGCTGGGCCGCCACCGTGGCGGAAAGGCTGTGCAGGCCAGTCAGCCGGGCGAACACCGCGATCCGCTCCTGGCGCTGGTAGTAGTCGGTGCTGTCGCGCGTCCGGGCGGCAAAAAACTCCGCGGCGTCAAGCAGGGTCTCCGGCGCCAGGCTGGTCAGCGGCAGGGTCAGCACCCCGCGTTCCAGGCTGATGGTGACCTGCGCCAGATCGGCGGCGGTCACCCGCCCCTCCAGCGTGCTGCCCTCCACCCGCTGCAGCTTGCCCTGGTAACCCTGGGCCGCGATGTCGGCAAACAGCTGGGTCAGAAAGGCCTGCCCCTGCTCGTAGAGGTAGCGCCGCCCCTCGAGCGCCGACTGCACTTCGGGCGATTCAAAGCGCACGTCCTTGAGCAGCTCGACCACCCGCGAGTAGTCGTAGCCCTGCACCAGCGCGGGCAGGGTCGCCGTGATCTCGGCCAGCTGGCCGAGTTCGCGCTGGCGCAGACTGCGCTCGCGCGCCATGCGCTGCCCCTGCTCCGCCAGCCGCAGCCGGGCCAGTTCCCGCTTCAGGGCGTCCTCGCGCCGCGCCAGCATGGGCCGCAGCGCGCCCTGGGTGCGCAGTTTCTCGCGCGCCTGCTTCACTTCGGCCAGCGCGGCCTGGCAGGCGGCGGGATCGCCGGGCAGGGTCGGATCGCCGAGGCGCAGGCGCTTGGCCACTTCCAAATCGCCGCGGTAGATCTCCACCACGGCCGCATAGGCCTGCACCCACTCCACCGAGGCCGCGGCAGTCGAAGCCTTCACATCCGGCAGGTGCTGCGCAAAGTATTCGAGCGCCTCCTGGCCCAGCAGCGGGTCGCCGAAATGCCACTCGGCCAAGCCGTGCAACAGGTAGCCAAGCAGAGCCTCACTGGACACCGCGTAGCCGAGATCGGCCACCGGCGTCCCCTGCCCCAGGTTGGCGCCCATGCGCGTGCCCAGAGTCTTGAAAAATTCGGCCAGCTCGGGCGAAATCAGGGTGCCGGCTTCGCCGGGATCGGCGGCCATGCGCTGGAGGTGCCGGAGGGCGTCCTCCTTGCGGTTGATGACCAGGCTGCACAAGGCGGCGTTGTAGCGCGCCCAGTTCAGGGTCGGCTGGCGCGCCTCGCCGGAGTCGATGAGGCGCTCGAACTGGTGCCTGGCCTCGGCAAAACGCCGGCCCTTGAGCATGGTCTCGCGCGCCTCGAGGAACCGCTCGGCCAGGGTCTTGCGCCCCGCCTGCAGGGTGACCCCTTCCCCGGTCAGGTCGTTGCGCGAGGTCTCGCCGGTGTCATGGATCGCCACCGCCGCCCGCTCGCCGGTGCTGCGCGCCAGCCAGCCGACGACGAAGGCCACCAGCAGGGTCGCCGCCGCGGCGGCGAGCCAGCGCAGCCGGCGGCCGGTCCACCGGCGGGTCAGGGTCTGGTCGACCAGGCCCTCGGCCAGCCGCAGTTCCTCGACGGTCTCGTCGTAGTTGGCGCAGCGCTCCTGCGGCCGGAAGGCCAGCATGCGGTTGACCACGTGAATCGTGCGCGGCGCAAAGCGCAGGCCGCTGTCCTCCAGAGCCACGCGCCGGCACTTGATCATGCGCAGCTCCTGGATGTCGTTCGAATCCGCCTTGTGCGGGGGGCGGCCGGTCAGGGCATGGTAGAGGGTGGCGCCCAGGCTGAAGATGTCGCTGCGGTAGTCCTCGCGGTTGTCGATGACCTTCTCCGGAGCCACGTAGTAGGGGGTCGCCCAGATCTCGCCCGAGGCGTCGGCGCCGCGGTCGACAAACAGCGCCAGGCCGAAGTCCACCACCTTGGCGATGCCCGTCTCGGTGAACAGGATGTTCGCCGGTTTGACGTCGCGGTGGATCAGGCCGAGCTGCTGGGCGGCGCGCAGGCCCTCGGCGACTTCGCGGCCGATGCGCAGCACCTCCTCCTCCCGAATCGTGCCCTCCCGGCGGATGCGCTGCTCAAGGCTGCCGCCATTGACCAGCTCCATGGCGATGTAGAAGTAGCCCTGGTCGTAGCCCACCGAATACAGCTTGATGACGTTCGGATGGTTGACGTTGGCGGTGATCAGCGCCTCCTGCCGGAACTGCTCCACGCGCACCGCGTCGCGGCTGTACTGGCGGTTCAGGATCTTCAGCGCCACCCGGCGGCCCAGCGTCTCGTCCTCGGCCTCGAACACCCGGCTCATGCCGCCCTCGCCGATCTGGCGGACGATCATGAAGTGGTCGAATTTCCGCCGCACCCGCACCATCTGGCCGCAAAACGGGCACTTCAGCTTGGTGAACGGCTCCAGCGAGGTCACGTCGATCTGATTCTGACAGACGGGACAGGTGCTGAGATAGGACTGTTCGGGAACCGGGATCACAAAGGCGGCAGATGAGCGGCAATCTGCCATAGCTCCATCGCGGGGCGAAGGCCAGAAATTACAGATTGCTTAATTTATTCGAATCAAGAATATGCCCGGTGAACTGGACCATCAGTGAGCCGGAGGACCTCGGACAGCGTTTGGACAAGCATCTCGCCCGAAAGCTGCCTGACCTGTCGCGCTCGCGCCTGCAGGACCTCATCCGCGACGGCCACGTCACCCTCAACGGCCGCCCCGCCAAGGCCAGCACGGCGCTGAAGGCCGGCGATGCGGTGGTGCTGACCATTCCCGAGGCGGCACCCGTCGAAGTCGTCGCCCAGGACATTCCGCTGGAGATCCTGTTCGAGGACAAGGACATCCTGGTGCTCAACAAGCCGCCCGGCCTGGTCGTGCATCCCGCGGCCGGCAACCCCGACGGCACCCTGGTCAACGCCCTGCTGCACCACTGCGACGACCTCAGCGGCATCGGCGGCGAGATGCGCCCGGGAATCGTCCACCGGCTCGACAAGGACACCAGCGGCTGCATGGTCGTGGCCAAGAACGACCTCGCCCACCGGCGTCTGACCGAGGCGTTCTCCGAACGCCGCCTGAGCAAAATCTATCTGGCGGCGATCAACGGCCTGCCCAAGGAGCGGCAGGGCCGCATCCAGAACTTCATCGGCCGCCATCCGGTCGACCGCAAGCGCATGGCGATCCTGTATGACGGCGCCGGCAAGGAAGCGGTGACCGAGTGGGAGCAGGTCGGCGAGCACCAGGGCTGCGCCCTGATCCGCTGCCGGCTGCTCACCGGCCGCACCCACCAGATCCGGGTGCACATGAAGGAGGGCCTGGGCTTCCCCATCCTCGGCGATCCGATCTACGGCCATCCCAACCGCCAGAAGGTGCCCACCCCGCGGCTGATGCTGCACGCCTGGAAGCTCGCCTTCCACCACCCCATCCACCAGCAACCGCTGCAGTTCGAGGCCAGGGTGCCGGAGGCGTTCGCGCCCTGGCTGACGCCGGACCTGGCCTGAAGCCGGGCCAGGCAGGCGCTGCGCACCGGGAGGGCTTGGGCACAAAAAAGCCCGGGAGCGAACTCCCGGGCGGGTTTGAAGGTCGGCAGGCTCAGGCCTGGGCGACCGCCGCGACGATCTTCTGGGCGGCGTCGGTGAGGCCGTCCGCGCTGGTGATGGCCAGGCCGCTCTCGGCCAGGGTCTTCTTGCCGGCGTCGACGTTGTTGCCTTCCAGGCGGACGACGAGCGGGATGTTCAGCGACACCTCCTGCGCCGCGGCGACGATGCCGGTGGCGATGATGTTGCAGTCCATGATGCCGCCGAAGATGTTGACCAGGATGCCCTTCACGTTCGGGTCGCCGAGGATGATCTTGAAGGCCGCGGTGACCTGCTCCTTGCTGGCGCCGCCGCCGACGTCCAGGAAGTTGGCCGGCTCGCCGCCGTGCAGCTTGATGATGTCCATGGTCGACATGGCCAGGCCGGCGCCGTTGACCAGGCAGGCGATGTTGCCGTCGAGGCCGATGTAGTTGAGGCCGAATTCGCTGGCCGCCACCTCGCGCGGATCCTCCTCGGAGGTGTCGCGCATGGCGCTGACGTCCTTCTGGCGGTAGAGGGCGTTGTCGTCGAAGTTGAACTTGGCGTCGAGGGCGACGACCTGGCCGTCGGTGGTGACGGCGAGGGGGTTGACTTCGACCAGCGAGCAGTCGCTCTTCAGGTAGAGGTTCCACAGCGAGGTGAACAGCTTCACCGCCTGGTTCATCTGGGCGCCGCGCAGGCCGAGCGCCGCGGCGATCTTGCGGCACTGGTAGGCCTGCAGACCGAGCGTGGGGTGGATGAACTCCTTGGTGATCTTCTCCGGGGTCTTCTCGGCCACCTCCTCGATGTTCATGCCGCCCTCGGTGCTGGCGATGAGGGCGTGACCGGCGCTGCCGCGGTCGAACAGGATGGCGAAATAGAGCTCGCGGGCGATGTCGACCGACTTGGCGATGAGCACCTTGCTCACCAGCTTGCCTTCCGGCCCGGTCTGGTGGGTGACCAGGGTCTGGCCGAGCATCTGGCCGGCGATGTCCTGGGCTTCCGCAGCCGTGTTGATGACGTGCACGCCGCCCTTGAAGCCGTTCTTGAAGGTGCCCTTGCCGCGGCCGCCGGCATGGATCTGCGCCTTCACCACCAGGCCGGCGCCGCCCAGGTCCGCAGCGATTTTGCCGGCCTCCTCGGCCGTGGCCGCCACCTTGCCCGGAGGCGTGGCGACACCGAATTTCTCAAACAGTTCTTTGGCCTGGTATTCGTGGATGTTCATGGGGGTGCGGAAAAGGACGTCACGTCCCGGCAGGGACGTGCGAGCATAGGAGGCGACGGCACCCGGTCAAGCCGGGTGCGGCGATTTCTGCAGCCCGCCGCCGGCGCCGGCCGGCCGATCCCTCAGGGCTCGCGGCCGAGCGGCCGGGCCGCCCCCGCCGGAGTCTGCGTCAGGGCGTCGCCCAGTTCGCGTCGCAGGGGTTCGGCCAGGCGCTGCAGGCGCTCAACCACCTCCGGGTGCCCGGCGCTGACATCGCGGCTCTCGCCCGGATCCTCGCGCAGGTTGTAGAGGGCCAGCTCCTGGCGGGCCACCCGGTAGCCGTGGCGGGTGGCGATGCCCTCAATGCCGGACTGGGTGATCGCCGCCGGCTTCATGTTCTCCCAGTTCGACGGTTTGCCGTCGCGTCCGGGCTGCGCGTGCGGGGTGATGTAGGGATGCGGGAAATGCAGCTTCCAGTCGCCGCTGCGCACGGCTTGCAGCTCGCTGCCGGCGTAGAAGACCAGCGCCTCATGCGGGCTTTTCGCCCCCTCGCGGCCGAGCAGCAGGTCGCCGACCGGCCGGCCGTCCAGTTTCACCGCCGCCGGCGGCGCGCCCAGCCACTCGGCCAGGGTCGGCAGCAGATCCATGGCCGTGAACGGCTCGGCGCAGGTGCGGCCCGCCGGCACCCGGCCGGTCCAGCGCGCCAGGCAGGGCACGCGCACGCCGCCCTCATAGCTGGTCAGCTTGCCCTCGCGCAGCGGGGCGGCCGAGCCGGCATGGTTGCCGTAGCTGAGGAAGGGGCCGTTGTCGGAAAAGAACAGGATCAGAGTCTTCTCCTCCAGGCCCATCTGCTTCACCGCCTCGGCGATCAGGCCCACGGACCAGTCCAGCTCCTCAACGACGTCGGCGTAGAGCCCGTGCGGGGATTTGCCGGCAAAGCGCTCGGAAGCGAAGATCGGCACGTGCGGCATCACGTGCGGCACATACAGGAAGAACGGCCGGTCCCGGTGGCGGCGGATGAAGCTGACCGCCTTCTCGGTGATGCGGCGGGTGAACTGGCTCTGGTCCGGATCGGTCTCGACGACGCGCTCGTCCTCGTACAGCGGCAGCGGCGGCATCTCGGCGGCCAGACTGGGGTGGTACTTGCTGTTGTCGTTCGAGTACGGGATGCCCCAGAACTCCTGGAAGCCGTGCCGAAGCGGGTGGAAGGCCGGGGTCGTGCCCAGATGCCACTTGCCGAAGGCCGCCGTGGCGTACCCCTGCTCGCGCAGCATCTCGGGCAGCAGGCGCTCGTCCGAATGGATGCCCTCGCGGCTGGTGTGGTTGAGCGCCCCCTGCATGCCCACCCGGTTGGCGTAGCAGCCGGTCATCAGTGCCGCGCGCGAGGCGCTGCACACCGCTTGGGCCACGTAAAACGAGGTGAACTGGGTGCCCTCTGCCGCCAGCCGGTCGAGATTCGGGGTGCGGATGGTCTTCGACCCGAAGCAGCCGAGGTCGCCATAGCCGAGGTCGTCGGCCAGAATCAGAATCACGTTCGGGCGCTCGGCCGCGGCCAGCAGCGGCCGAGCGTGCAGCGCACTCAGGAGCAGGAACAGCGGCGCCAGGACACGGAGGATCATCCGCCTACACGACCGCATTCCGCCGCCGATGGCAAGTCCGCAGGCCGCCGCCCCTTGCCCAGACTTGCGCCGAGCCCCATTCTTGCTCCCTTGCTCCCTCAGCACTTAACATCCCTTAGACAATGCCCGTCGCCACCCCCGCCCAATACCGCGCCATGCTCGATGCTGCCCAGAAGGGCGGCTACGCCTATCCGGCCATCAACGTCACCTCCCTGCCGACCATCAGCGGCGCGCTGAAGGCCTTCGCGGAGTCGAAGTCGGACGGCATCATCCAGGTCTCCACCGGCGGCGGCGAATTCGCCTCGGGCACGGCGGTCAAGGACATGGCCCTGGGCGCCATCGTGCTCGCGGAAGCCGTGCACGTGCTGGCGGCGAAGTACGACATCCTGGTCGCCCTGCACACCGACCACTGCCATCCGAAGAACGTCGAGAAGTTCCTCAAGCCGCTGCTGGCCGCCACCCAGGCGCGCCGCCAGGCCGGCAAGGGCAACCTGTTCAACAGCCACATGTTCGACGGCTCCGAACTGCCGCTCGAGGAAAACCTGCGCATCTCCAAGGAGCTGCTGCAGCAGTGCGCCGAACTCGACATCATCCTCGAGATCGAAGCCGGCGTGGTCGGCGGCGAGGAGGACGGCCATGACACCTCCGGCGTGTCCAACGACAAGCTGTACACCACGCCGGAAGACATGCTGACCGTGTACGAGACCCTCAACGGCGTCGGCCGCTTCATGTTCGCCGCCACCTTCGGCAACGTCCACGGCAGCTACAAGCCGGGCGCGGTCAAGCTCAAGCCCACCATCCTGCGCGACGGCCAGGCGGCGGTGAC
The DNA here is from genome assembly GCA_964472185.1 of uncultured Prosthecobacter sp. Lineage (GTDB taxonomy): Bacteria > Verrucomicrobiota > Verrucomicrobiia > Verrucomicrobiales > Verrucomicrobiaceae > Prosthecobacter. The sequence continues at coordinate 4,583 of CAYYJK010000068.1, read as the reverse complement.
CGGCAAGTACGGCGCCTCGGCCGAAATGGACCTGGTGTTCCACGGCGGCAGCGGCACCCCGCTTGAGGAAATCCGCGAAACCCTGGGCTACGGCGTCGTGAAGATGAACATCGACACCGACACCCAGTACGCCTTCACCCGGCCGATCGTCGACCACATGATGAAGAACTACGCCGGCGTGCTCAAGATCGACGGCGAAGTCGGCGACAAGAAGACCTACGACCCGCGCAGCTACCTGAAGAAGGGCGAGCAGGGCCTGTGCGACCGCATGAAGGAGGCTTGCGACGACCTGCTGAGCACCGGCAAGACCATCTTCGGCACGGTCTGACCCCCTGACAGACGAAAGCCGGACGGAGGCGACTCCGTCCGGCTTTTTCATGCCCGGGCCTCAGCGGGCGACCATCAGCGCCTCGATCGCCTCGGCCTCGATGGGAATGTCCGCCATCAGGTCGACGTTGCCCGACTCGCCGATCAGCAGGTTGTTTTCCAGGCGGATGCCCAGGCCCTCTTCACGGATGTAGATGCCCGGCTCGATCGTGAATACCATGCCCGCCTGCACGGGCTTCCAGGTGGCGCCGACGTCGTGCACGTCCAGGCCGAGCAGGTGACTGGTGCCGTGCGGGAAGTACTTTTTGTACAGGGGCCGCTCGGGATCCTGCGCCGCCACGGCCGCGCGGTCGAGCAGGCCGAGCCCGATCAGCTCGGACGTCATGATGCGGCCGATCTCCTCCTGATACTCGCGCAGCAGCACGCCCGGACGCAGCAGCTGCCCGGCCGCGCGGAAGACGCGCAGCACGGCGTCGTAGACCTGGCGCTGGCGCGGACTGAAGCGGCCGTTGACCGGAATGGTGCGGGTCAGGTCGGCGTTGTAGTTGGCGTAGTTGGCGGCGACGTCGAGCAGCAGCAGGTCGCCGTCGCGGCAGACCTGGTGGTTGCTGATGTAGTGCAGCACGCAGGCGCTGGCGCCGCTGGCGATGATCGGCGTGTAGGCAAAGCCGCGGGCGCGCTGGCGCAGGTACTCATGGGCGAATTCGGCCTCGACCTCGAACTCGTGCACGCCCGGCTTGACGAAGCCGCAGACGCGGCGGAAACCGGCGGCGGTGATGCGGATGGCCTCGCGCAGGGCGTCGAGTTCCTCCGGCTGCTTGAGGCTGCGCAGGTCGTGCATCAGCGGCGCCAGGCGGCGGTAGTCGTGCAGGGGGTACTCTTGCAGGCAGCGGCGGGTGAAGCGCAGCTCGCGCGTCTCCACGGCGATGCTCGCGCGCGGATGCTCGTTGCCGTTGAGGTAGACCGCATCCGCCTGGCACATGCACTGGCGGAACAGCGTCTCGAAATCCTGGAGCCAGTGCACGGACCGGATGCCTGAACGCTCGGTGGCGGCGGCCTTGGTCAGCTTTTCCCCCTCCCACAGGGCGATCAGCTCGCTGGTCTCGCGGACGAACAGCAGCTCGCGGTGGCGCGGATCGGGCGCGTCCGGGAACAGCATCAGAACCGTCTCCTCCTGGTCGACGCCGCTGAGGTGGTAGAGATCGCTGTTCTGGACAAAACCGAGCGTGCCGTCGGCGTTGGTCGGCAGCACGTCGTTGGCATGCACGATGACCAGCGAACGCGGGGGCAGCAGCGCGGTGAGGCGCTGGCGGTTGGCGGTGAACAGGCCGGCGGGAAGCGGATGGTAGCGCATGGCGGTAAAACGGCGGCGGGCGCCGCCCCGGCTCTGGAGCGGCGCCCGCCCGGACTATCGGAGGGTTTGCCGGACTGGCAAGACTCAGGCGCCCTTCTTCTCGGGCAGGCTGAACTTGGTCACGCCGGGCATCGGCATCGGCGTGGGCTTGAAGCTGTCGCTCCACTTCAGGTCGTCCGGCGCCAGGTCCTGGGTGCAGTCGAGCATCTGCTGCCAGGTGATCAGCTGGCCGGTGTAAGCGGCCTCGCGGCCGAGGATGCCGACCAGGGTGGAGAGCATCATGCGCTCGCCGTCGTTGATCGTCTCGCCCTTGCGGATGGCGTTGAACAGGGCCTCGTGCTCGAGGTCGTACATGTTCTTCTCGCCGCCCTTGAAGCGCCAGCGCTTGGCGCCGTCGATGAACGGCGCGCCGCCCTTGCCGATGATGAGGGCGCCCTTTTCGCCGCGGATGACGTCCTGGTTGTGGCCCTGGCAACCCTTGATCTGGCGGCTGGCCAGGTGGCAGAAGATGCCGTTGTCCCACTCGTAGGCGGCGTGGAAATGGTCGAAGATGTTGCCGTCCTCGGCCGGGATCTGGCGGCCGCCGGTGCCGATGCAGGACAGCGGCGGCTTGTCGCCCATGGCCCAGCAGAGCTTGTCAACGCTGTGCACCGCCTGCTCGACGATGCTGTCGCCGCTCAGCCAGGAGAAGTTGTACCAGTTGCGCACCTGCCATTCGACGTCGCTCATGCCCGCAGGGCGGCCGCTGGCGGGCGGCATCGGCTTGACCGGGCCGGTGTGGTAGGTGGCCAGGATGCTGGTGACGCGGCCGATGTCGCCGTTGAGCACGCGGTCGAAGGCCTCCTTGCGCGAGGAACTGTAGCGCCAGCAGAAGCCGGCGACGAGGTTGAGCTTCTTCTCCTTCGCCTTCTTCACCGCCGCCATGGCGAGATGGTAGCCGATGGTGTCCACGGCCATCGGCTTCTCGGCGAAGATGTGCTTGCCGGCGTCCACCGCGGCCATCAGGTGCTGCGGGCGGAAGCCGGGCGGGCTGGCCAGCAGGACCACGTCCACCCCGCTGTCGATCAGCTTCTGGTAGGCGTCGAGACCGATGAATTTCTTGTCCGGCTGGACGTCGACCCGGTCGGGAAACTTCTGCGCCAGGCTGGCGATGCTGCCCTCGATCTGCTTGGCGTCCACGTCCGCCATGGCCACGATCTTGGCGTTGTAGTCGGCGCCGAGCGCCTGCGAGGCGGCGCCGGTGCCGCGGCCGCCGCAGCCGACGAGGCCGATGCGCAGGGTTTCCTGGGAATCGGCCTTCTGCTGGGCGCGCAGCGTGCCCGCGGCGGTGAGGATGGCGGCGCTGCCGGTCTGGACGAAATGACGGCGGTTGACGAGAGGGGCGGTGGACATGGTGTGGAGAGAAGTAATCGCGGAGGCCGTGGCGCTCCTTTCAGGCGGCCGCAACCAGCCATGGACGGGATGCCGGCGCTGCGCGTGCCGTCACCAAGGTCGGTACCTTTGTGCGCCCGTTCATTCGAGGAAGCCGACAAAGTTGGTCCGGCCCGCGCCGCCGTCCAGGCGTCCGGTGTCCCCGCCGTCTTCGGCCGACGGGTGCAGCACGGCGTCCACCAGCAGCTGGCTGTCCTCCAGGAAGGTGCGGGCGATCCGGGCCAGGAAGTCCGCCTCCTCGGCCCGGGTGTGCAGCAGCACCAGGGTGCAGTCGCGGTGGAACACGGCCAGCAGGTGGCAGGTGGCGTAGCCGAACCAGAAGGTCTCCGGCCGGCGGTCGCCGGCGCTGGCGAAGTGCGCCTGGGCATCGTGCACCTCCTGCAGCAGGCGCGCGGCGCGGAAGGACTCGAACGGCAGCAGGTTGATCAGCACCTGCCGGCGCCAGCCGAGCAGCAGGCCGTTGACCGCCCCGCCGTGCTTGAGGCGTTCCAGGGCGGCGCGGAGGGAGGGTGTGATGATGGCAGCCATGGTCAGCCCTCCGCTCCGGTGATTTCGAGCAGCATCTCGTACAGCGGCAGCGCCCGCGCCGCCAGCGCCCCCGCGCCGGGATCGTGCGGCGCGACGCCCGCACCGGCATAGGCGTAGCCGACGGTCAGGTCGCGCTCCTGCAGCGTGCCGGTCCAGGGTTCGCCGAGATCCAGGGTCTCGCCGATCTTCGCGCCGTAATGGCGCAGCCCCTGGAAATCCGCGGCGAAGGCGTCGACCAGCGTCTGGTCGGCATCGCCCTCGACCACGCCGCGGTTGAAGGAAAAGCGGATGAGGGGCGGCGGCGACGGGTCGGACATGGCGTTTTCGTCTCAAAAAACCCGCCGGCAGGCAAGCCCAAAGCGGCTCAGCCGACCATCTCCAGAAAAATCTCCTCCAGCCCCCGGCGGTGCCGCGCCGCGCGCAGCTCGTCGAGCGTGCCGACAAACAGCAGGCGCCCCCGGTGCAGGATGCCGACCCGGTCGGCCAGCTCCTCGGCGATGTTGAGCAGGTGCGTGCTCATCAGCACCGTCGTACCCGCGCGGCTCTGGCGCCGCAGCTCCTCCTTGACCACGCGCGCATGGATCGGATCCAGACCGACCATGGGCTCGTCAATGACCAGCACCTGCGGCTCGTGCAGCAGGGCGCTGGCGATGGCCAGGCGCTGGCGCGTGCCGTGGCTGAGGTTTTCGATGCGCTGCGCGGCCTGGTCGTGCAGGGCGAATTGCCCGAACAGGGCCTGGGTGCGCGCGGCCGCGCGGCCGGGCTCCATGCCGAACAGGTCGGCGATGAATTCCATGAACTCGGCCGCGCTGAGCTTCTCGTAGAACACCGCCACGTCCGGGACGTAGCCGAGCAGGGCCTTGGCCTGCAGCGGCTGCTCCTGCAGGTCGATGCCGCAGAGCCGCACCCGGCCCCGGACCGGCTTCATCAGCCCGGTCAGCAG
>CAYYJK010000067.1:13649-14751 GCA_964472185.1 uncultured Prosthecobacter sp. | reverse complement strand
CGCGGCTGCGGCTGCGGTTCTTGATGCCGTCCATGTCGCCGAGGTCCTTGACGAAGTAGTCGAGCACGTCGCGCGGAGTCGTCTTCACCTCCACGGTCTTGGCGCCGTAGGTGAAGCTGATTTTGCCGCCGGCCATGGCCGCCTTGAGCGTGGGCTTCACCGGGTCCGTCGAGGGATCCAGCGCCGTCCACTTGGCCAGATCGCCCTTGCTCGCCGCGACCACCGCCTCAGCCACCAGCGGCAGCGTCGAGCGCACGGCCAGCGACACGTCGCCCAGGGAGGTCAGCACCGACTTGTTCGGCTGCAGGCCGCCTTCCGCGAGGGTCTTGTAGGCCTGGGCCACCTGCTCCATCTGGAAGGTGTTCACCAGCGAGGCGATTTCCGGCCAGGCCTGCTGCGCCGCGGAAGCGTTGCCAAAAACCTTCTCAAGCAGCGGTTTGAAGGGGTCGATCTTGACGTCCTTGTACTCCAGCTGGCTCTTCACCTTGTCGAGACCGTCGAGGATCGGCTTGACGAAATTCTGCTCGTTGAGGGTCAGCACGCCCAGCTTGGCAACGAGGATGCGCGTCTCGACCGGCTTCTCCGGGTAGGGGCGCGGATTTGGCAGACGCACGTAGGTCGGCGGCGGCGGCGCGTACACCGGCGTCTGATCGAGCAGGGCCTTCAGCCGCTCCACTTCGGTCAGCAGTTTGTCGACCTCCTTCTTCTGCGCTTCGCGTTCCGTTTTGGCCTCCTGGAGCTTCTTGCGGAAGCTCTCCAGGTCCATGAACTTCATCTGCGAAGCCATCTCGGCGGTGTCGATGGTCTTCAGCTGCTCGATCGCCTTCTGCAGGTCCTGCTCGGCCTTCTTGCGGTCCTCTTCGATCTTCTTGGGATCCGCCGGCGGCGGCGGCAGCGCCTTGAGCTGCTCCTGCATCTTCTGGTGCTCCTCCTTGGTCACCGGCGGCAGATCGGAAAGGATCTTCTGCAGGGTGCGCGCCGTGTTCAGCGCCATCATCACGAAGACGATCATGAGCACGCCGACCACGTTGGTGACGGCATCCATCAGCGAGTCGAGGTTCAGCTCGCTGCCTCCGAGGGAACTTTTCTTGGCCATGCGAAG
>CAYYJK010000067.1:2893-13549 GCA_964472185.1 uncultured Prosthecobacter sp. | reverse complement strand
ACGATCGAGGCCGTGGAACCGAGGCGGTAGTCCTCGCCCCAGGCGCCCAGGACCTTCAGGGAGCCGGAGCTGCACTCGACAAAGTAGACCTTGGTGGTGTCCGCCATGCCCGAGCCCGAGGGCTGGACGACGACCGGCGGCACCTTCTTGTCCGGCGGCACCTGGCGCTTCTTGAGCTCGGCCATGAGCAGCTCGATCTCCTTCTTCGTCTCGGCCTGCTGGCGCTTGATGCCGTCGATTTCGGTGAGCAGGTCATCCAGCTCCTTCTGCAGCTGCTGGCTGATCTGGCGGTTCTGTTCCTGGACCTCCTTGGAGGAGTCGAGCAGCTTGCGCAGCTTCACGTAGCGCTGCTGGCGGTCCTCGGCCTCCTGCTGGAGCTTCTCCAGCTCGGCGAGTTTCTGCTTGAGGCTGGCGTCGAGGAGCTTGCGCTCCTCGATCTCCTTCTTCATCCGCTGGTACTCCTGCGCCATGCGGATCTCGTCGGGCGAGCGGCCCTCCGCCTTGCCCGCCTGGGCAATGACCAGCACGACGATGATCAGCACCAGCGCGCCGATCAGGCACGCCAGAATGCTGAGGAACGGGAAGAGGGAAACCTCATCCCCGGAGGACTCGCGTCGCTGGGCCATGGCAGGATGAAAGACTCCTAGGGCAGAGGGTTATTCGCCGCGGCTGAACCAGCCCTTCTTCTTGGTCTGATGGATGATGACCTGCTTGCCGCCCAGTTCGGTGAGGACGTTGTTCAGGCCCTGGATGCCCGTGGCCAGCGCCCGGGTGTAGTCCGTGGTGGTCTTGACGCTGTCCTTCACCGCGTTGGTGAGGTCCTCGCGCATGCGGTTGAGGGTCATCGCAAACTCGGCGTCGACGCGCTCCTGATGCGCGGTCGCGCGCTTGTCGAGGTTGGCCGCCTGCTCGTTGAGGCGGGCGGAGAGGGCGTTGAGGTCGACCAGGAACTCCTTCTGGGCGTTGGCGACGGCCTTGACCAGGACGTCCATCATGCCGTTGGTGTCGCCGCCGGCGATGCCGCCGCCGTCGTTGAGGCGCGGCAGGAGCACTTCGTTGCAGAAGGCGTCGATGTTGTTGAGGTTGTCGTCCTCGGCCTTGCCGAGGGTGTTCATCGGGAAGTTGAGGAACATCGCCAGCACCAGACCCAGGAGGGTGGTGTCGAAGGCCGTGCCCAGGCCGCTGGTGACCTTGCCGATGGAGCCCATGATTTTGTCCATGTCGGACACGTTGGTGAGGTCCATGCTGCCGATGGCCTGGGAAAGGCCGAGCACCGTGCCGATGAAGCCCAGGATCGGGATCGCCCAGAGGAAGACCTTGACCAAGGCGTAGCTGCCGCCGATGCGGGCGCCGTCGATGCTGCTCTGCGCGCTCATCATGCCGCTGACCTCGCCGTTGTTCTGGCGCACTTCAAAGAGCTCCAGCCCCTTGCGGATGCGGTTGACCATCATGCTGTCGCGCAGCCGGGCCGGCAGGCCGTAGAGGTGGTCGATGAACTGGCCGACGTTCTGGGCGTTGACCTCCTGGCTGATGTCGGTCGGCAGGATGTCCAGATACATCGCGTCCTTCTGGTGGCGCAGCTTCTTCATCTTCAGCCAGAGGATGCCCATGGCCCAGAAGAAGAAGAAGGTCTCCATGTAGTTGACCCAGGTGCGCTCGTAGAACAGGTCGTGGATGTAGTCCGTGGCGCTCACCGACGGGGCGTTGTACTCGCCGACGCCGAACGGGAACAGGATGCCGTACCAAGCCAGCGTCGCGACCACGCCGATGCCCAGCGCCCCCAGGGCGCTCGGGTTGGCGGGGTCGGTCTCCTCCCAGCCGCCGCGCTCCTGGCGGTGCTGCTCGAACTGCGCCGGCGCCTGCTGGTGCTCGGCGGCGCCTTCGTGCGCCTCGCTTTCGCCGCTCGGCGGCGTCATGCCGCTCGGCGCCGGCAGCCCGGAAGGCGGCGGCGGCAGGGCCCCCTCGAGGTTCGCGGGAATGGAAAGCTTGGTGTTGCAACCGGGGCAGCGAACGACCTTGCCAGCCATTTCCGGCTCAGCCTTCAGCTGCATGTCACACGAGGGGCACTTAAATTTCACAGTTCGATTCTCCTTCGTTCCAGGGTTCGGGGTGGGTGGGAAGCCGGACATAGAAGCGAACACTGCAGTGCTGGACAAGTGCTTTTGTGCCGGGATGGCATGCTTTTTTCAACTTTGCCGCTCCGCGACCGCCTTTCGCCCCTCCCGCAGCCCGAGCATTCCCCACTTTTCATTTTTACCTGCGCCGAAATCGCTGCCAGTATGGCCCTCAACCCCAACCTCACGCGCCGCCGAACGCCCCGCCCCACCGATGCGTGCTGAACTCTTTTCCCAGCAGACCCTGCACCTCCTGACCGAAGCCCTGCCCGTCATTGTCTCGCTGATCATCATTGAGGGCCTGCTCTCCGTCGACAACGCGCTCGCAATCGCGGCCATGGCGGCGCACCTGCCGGGCAAGCAGAAGTACTGGGCCCTGCGGGTCGGCATCATCGGCGCCTACGTCTTCCGCGGCCTGGCCCTGCTCTTCGCCAGCTACATCATCGCCAACCCCTGGCTGAAGATGCTCGGCGCCGCCTACCTCATCCACCTGATGTGCCACCACTTCGCCGAAGTGCGCCGGCAGGCCCTGGCCGACGGCAACGACACCGACACCGCGCGCTACGGCTTCTGGGGCACGGTCGCCTCGATCGAACTGATGGACCTGAGCCTGGGCGTCGACAACGTCGTCGCCGCCGTGGCGCTCAGCGACCAGTTCTGGGTCGTCTGCACCGGCGTCTTCATCGGCATCCTGGCCCTGCGCTTCGTCGCCGGCCACTGCATCAAGCTCATCGAAAAACTGCCCATCCTCGAGCACACCGCCTTCCTGCTCATCGGCTACGTCGGCCTGCTGCTGGTGATCGAACTCACCTTCCACGTCGACATCACGACGCTGATGAAGTTCGCCGGCATCGTGCTGATCATCGCCCTGTCGATCTGGTACGCCAAGAAACCGGCGGTCCAGCAGGTGGGCCGGCCGCTGCTCGGCGTGCTGATGCTGCCGGTGCGCCTCTACGACCTCATCATCGGCAGCTTCTTCAGCCTGGTGTTCTGGCCGTTCAAGGCCGCCTCGTCGCTGATCCACCTGCCGCGCAAGGCGCCCGCCGCGCCGCCCCCGGACGACGAAGAGGACGAGGAGGCGGACGCTCCGGAAGCTTCCGGCAACAACCGCTGACGGCCGGCGTTGAACGGTGACCGCCATGATTCCCTACCGACATCATGCGCTGTTGCTGCTCGGCCTGTTTGCCGCACTCTGGATCGCCCTGGCCATCCGGCCGGTGTACCGCCAGGACTGGATTCTGGAGAACGTCCTGCTGGTGCCGGTCATGCTCATCCAGTTCGCCGCCTGGCGGCGGCAGCTGTTTTCCCGACTGTCGCTGACGCTGATCTTCCTGTTTCTCTGCCTGCACGAGATCGGCGCCCACTACACCTACTCGGAAGTGCCGTACGAGGCCTGGTGGCGGGCGCTCACCGGCGGCAGCTTCAACGAACTGTTCGGCTGGCAGCGCAACCAGTTCGACCGGGCGGTGCATTTCCTGTACGGCTTCCTGCTCGCCTACCCGATCCGCGAAATGTTCCTGCGTGTCGCCCAGGTGCGCGGCTTCTGGGGCTACTTCCTGCCGCTCGACCTCACCATGTCCTCCTCCGCGCTGTTCGAGATGATCGAATGGGCGGTCGCGGTGCTCATCGGCGGCGACGCCGGGCAGGCCTACCTGGGCACCCAGGGCGACGTCTGGGACGCCCACAAGGACATGGCCCTCGCCAGCCTCGGCGCCCTGCTCGCCATGCTGATCAACGCCGGCATCAACCGGCGCTGCGAACGCGACTTTGCCCGCGAATGGTCGGAAAGCCTGCGCGTGAAATCCTGAGGCCGCGTCAGCGGTACATGGACGGCGCGGCGGCGCCGGCAGTGCTGAGGAAATCGCCGACCGTGCGCCGGAACGCATCGCCCAGGGCAAGCACGTCCGCACCGAGGGTGAAGACGGAGGTGCCTTCGGCCACCACCTCGTCGCGCTGGCCGTAGAGCGAGGCCACGGCCACATGCTTGCCGTGCCTCAGGGCGGCGGCGGCCACGCGCTTGCGCGCGGCCACGACTTCGGGATCGCCCACCTGCCCCAGCTTGCCGATGCGGTGACTGAAATCGCCGGCGCCGAACAGCAGCAGGTCAAAGCCGGGCACGGCGGCGATCTCTTCGACCACCTCCAGGGCCTCCGGCGACTCGATCTGCAGGATGACGAAGCGCTCGCTGTTGTTGTGGCGGGCGTAGTCGGCGAGCGGCACCTGGCAGAAGGCGCCGTCCATGTTGCCGCCGTCCATGGCGCGGCGGCCGAGCGGATGGCAGCGCACCATGTCGACCACGGCGCGCGCCTCATCGGCGCTGGTGACGTGCGGAACCATGATGCCGGTGGCGTCGAGCTCGAAGGGCTTCACATAGTCGCTGTACGACCCCTTGCTGACCCGGACGATGGTGTCCATGTCGTGCAGCTTGGCGGCGCGCACCTGGTGTTCCAGGTTCAGCCAGTCGTTCGGCACGTGCTCGTTGCACAGCCAGACCGCGCTGGCGCCGGCGAGGCCGGCCAGCTCGACGATCCGCGGATCGATGAGATTGAGCTTGAGCACCGTGGCATGGCGCCCGGCGCGGATTTCACGGAGGACACGGCTGGCGCGCAGTTTCATGGCCGGAGCGGGATGAAAATCACAGTTTGAGGCTTTCGCAGCCGGCCATGGCTTTGGCCAGTCCCGCCCAGCCATCGGGGCGCTGCAGCTGGAACATGTGCAGGTAGAGGGCGACCTGGCCGGCCGGATACTGCGCCAGCAGGGCCTGGATGCCGGCCTCCGCCTTGTCCTCGGCGATCTCTTCGGGCAGGTCCTCGACCTGGCCCTTGCCGTCGTGCGCGATGCCCACGGCGTCGAGGAAGCAGGTGAGCATGGCGCCCTGGGTCTTGAGCAGCCAGATCTGCAGCAGCTGCTCCGCCACCGGATCGTTGCTCTTCAGCGCCAGCTGGGCCAGCAGCCACTCGCCCTGCTGGGCGCGCGACTTTTCCAGGATGTACTGGGGGCGCAGCTTGCGCTGCTGGGCCAGCGACTGGATCACGGCGCGGTAGGCCGGACGCTCGTCGGTCTGGATGTAGCTGAGGATCTGCTGGCGGAGTTCGGGGGCGACGGCCTGGAGAATTTGCTGGGCGTTCATGCCGGAAAAATGGGGGTGAGGTTGGTTCGGAGGCCCGCTTGCTACCACGCCGGCCCTCCGCCCGCAACCGTCAAAGTGCCCGTCTGCAGCGCGCTCCGGCCGCTAGGCCAGCAGCGCCTGCACCGCCTTCGCCGGCTCCACGCCGATCAGCTTCTGATCCAGCCCCTGGAACTTGTAGGTGAAGCGGTCGCCGTTGTAGCCGAGCAGGTGCAGGACCGTCGCGTGGAAATCGCGGATGTGCAGCGGGTCCTTGACGATGTTGTAGCTGAAGTCGTCAGTTTCGCCGTAGATGGCGCCACCCTTGGCGCCGCCGCCGGCCATCCACATGGTGAAGCAGCGCGGGTGGTGGTCGCGGCCGTAGTTCTGCTGGGTCAGCCCGCCCTGGCTGTAGATCGTGCGGCCGAACTCGCCGCCCCAGATGATCAGGGTGTCCTCGAACATGCCGCGCTGCTTGAGGTCCTGGATGAGCGCGTGGCAGGGCTGGTCGATGTCCCGGCACTGGCTGGGCATGCGCCCGGCGACGTTGCTGTGATGGTCCCAGTTGTTGTGGTAGATCTGCGTGAAGCGCACGCCGCGCTCGGCCAGGCGGCGCGCCATGAGCACGCTGTTGGCAAACGTGCCTGGCTTGCGCGCATCTTCGCCGTAGAGCTTGAAGGTGTGCTCGGGCTCGCTGCCGAGGTCGGTGAGCTCGGGCACGCTGGCCTGCATGCGGAAGGCCATCTCGTACTGCCGGATGCGCGTGTGGGTCTCCGGATCGCCGACCTCGCGGTAGTTGAGCTCGTTGAGCGCGTTGAGGCCCTCGAGGGTCCGCCGGCGCACGCTCGAGGGCACCCCCGGCGGGTTGTTGATGAAGAGGATCGGATCGCCCTTGCTGCGGAACGACACGCCGGCGTGCTCGCCGGGCAGGTAGCCGCTCGACCACAGCCGCGAAGAAATGGCCTGCTCCTGCTCGCGGTTCGACGGCGTGGCGATGAGCACGACGAAGGTCGGCAGGTTGGAGTTCATCGAGCCGAGGCCGTACGAGGCCCAGGCGCCCAGGCAGGGTCGCCCGGTGATCTGGTTGCCGGTCTGCATGGCGCAGATCGCCGGCTCGTGGTTGATCGCCTCCGTATGCAGGCTGCGCATCCAGCAGATATCGTCGGCCACCTTGCCCAGGTTGGGCAGCAGGTCGGCGTTCATCCACATGCCGCACTCGCCGCGCCGCTCGAAGCGGAATTTCGACGGCGCGATCGGGAAGCGCGCCTGCCCGCTGGTCATGGTGGTCAGGCGCTGGCCCTTGCGGATGCTGTCCGGCAGGTCCTTGTCGTACCACTTCGGCATCTCCGGCTTGTAGTCGAACAGGTCCATCTGCGAAGGACCGCCGACCATGTGCAGGTAGATGACCCGCTTCGCCTTCGGGGCGAAGTGCGGACTGACCGCGCCGGCGGCTTCGGCCCGGCCGCTCATCGCCTCGCCCAGCAGCGCCGACAGCGCGGCCGTGCCGAGAACGTGGCTGCCGCGGGCCAGGAACCGGCGCCGGGTTTCAAGGGTGTTCCATTCGTGAAAAGCGCTCATGGCAGGGGTGGCGGTTACTTGTTGAGAACCTCGTCGAGGTTCATGAGCTGGTTGCAGACCATCGTCCAGGCCGCGAGCTCGGACGGAGGCAGACGCCCGTCGGCCTTCGCCTCGCCGACCTTCAGCAGCGCGGCGGCATCGCCGGCCTGGGCCGCATAGTGGGCGCGCAGGTCGGCCAGACTGGCCTGCAGGATGGCGAGCTCCGGCGCCTTGAGCGGCCGGCAGAGCAGCCGTTCGGCAAGGCGGTTCAGCTTCGCCGCGTCGTCGCCCGGAACGCCGGTCAGCGTGCGCTGGGCGAGCTGGCGCGCCGCCTCGACAAACTGCGGATCGTTGAGCATGACCAGGGCCTGCAGCGGCGTGTTGGTGCGGTCGCGGCGCACGCAGCTGACTTCGCGGCTGGGGGCGTTGAAGACGTCCATGCTCGCCGGCGGCGCCATGCGCTTCCAGAAGTTGTAGAGGGTGCGCCGGTACAGGTTCTCACCCCGGTCCTGAACGTACTTCTCCGTCCCCATGCCCACTACCTCCCAGACGTTCTCCGGCTGGTAGGGCATCGTGCCCGGGCCGCCCATGCGCGGCGACAGGCTGTCGCTCGCCGCCAACGCGTAGTCGCGGATCATCTCGGCATCCATGCGGAAGCGCGGGCCGCGCGACAGCAGGGCGTTGTCGCGGTCCTTCTCCAGCTTCACCGGGGTGACCCGCGCCGCCTGGCGGTAGGCCGAGGACAGCACCAGCAGGCGGAACAGCCGCTTCACGTCCCAGCCGCTCTCGCGGAACTCGACGGCCAGCCAGTCGAGCAGCTCCGGATGCGTCGGCGCCGAGCCCATGATGCCGAAGTCTTCGGCGGTGACGACGAGGCCGCGGCCGAACAGCTCCTGCCAGAAACGGTTCACAGTCACCCGCGCCGTCAGCGGGTTGCCAGGATCCACCAGCCACTGCGCCAGGCCGAGGCGGTTCTTCGGCGCGCCTTCCGGCAGGCGGCCGAGGGCGGCGGGCACGGCGGCGGGCACCGCCTCGCCGACCTGGTCGTACTGGCCGCGCATCAGGATGTTGGCCATCGGCTGGCTGTCTTTGCGTTCCTCCTGAATGTGCGTGAGCGGGCTGCGCGCCTTGATGGCGTTCAGCTCCGCCTCGAGCCTGCGGTGACCCTCGTCGGCCGCCATCCAACCGGCGTGCCGGGTGGCCAGGTAGTGCCCGAACAGGGCCTCCACCTGCTTCGGCCCGCGCTTGGCCGAAGCGAGCATTTCGCGCAGCGGCCCGACCTTGGCGAGCGTCCGGATTTCCACCGGCTGCAGCAAGCGATCGTAGAGGCGCACATCCTGGACGGAGCCGTCGTGGAACACCTGGACGTGGCTGCGCTGGCCAATGCGGGTGGGCGTGGCGGTGCGAATCGTGCCTTTCAGGGCGTTGACCTCGGTCTTCAGCGGCTGGGCTTCGCCGTCGATGTAAATCCGGACTCCGGCCGCCTGGCCGCTGCCGTCGTAGGTGACGAAGACGTGCTGCCAGACGCCGGGCCGCACGCTGGGTTTGGCCGTGCTGACCTTGAGGGCGTCGTCGGGCCAGCGGTGGACGATGTGCACGGCGTAGTTGCGGTCGTTCTGCCAGAGATCCCAGCCGCGGTAGCCGCCCTTCTCGTCCATGCGCGCCAGGATGCCGCCGCCGATGCCGATCCGGCCGGCGCGCACCCAGGCGCCGTAGCTGAACGGCTTGTCCTTTTCAAAGTCGCCGACCTCGCCGAGTTCGAAGGTGCCGTTGAGCTTCATCACCGGCGCCGGACCGATCTTGCCGTCCGGCTTCCAGCTGACCTGGCCGGTGGCCTTGAAGGTCTTGGCATCGCCGCAAATCCCGGTGACCTCACTGCCGATGCCCTCGTTGAGCGGCACGTGGGCGATCTGGCCCCGGGCCGGAATGTCGCGGTCGAGTTCGCCGGGTTTGGCCGCGGCCAGCCAGCGGTCGAACTCGGGGCGGGCCTGCTTGCGGCTGTCGTCCAGCTTCGCCTGGGCCGCGGTGATCTCCGCCGGCAGAGCCCGCCAGCGCGGCAGGTCCTTGGCGCCGGGCAGCACCAGCACCGGCCCCAGACCGTCCTTGACGTTGCCATCCTTGGGCTTCTGCGTCGTGTTGCGGAAGAAGGCGGCCAGCGAGTAGTAGTCGCGCGTCGTGATCGGATCGAACTTGTGGTCGTGGCACTGCGCGCAGTTGGTGGTCAGACCCAGGTAGACCCAGCCCAGCGTCTGCACGCGGTCGGCGGCGTAGTTGGCCAGGTTCTCCTCGTCGATCGTGCCGCCCTCGTTGGTGGTGATGTTGCAGCGCTGCAGGCCGGTGGCGACCAGCTGCTCCGGAGTTGGATTCGGCAGCAGGTCGCCGGCGATCTGCTCGAGCGTGAAGCGGTCAAAGGGCTGGTTGCGGTTGAAGGCCGCCACCACCCAATCGCGGTAGGGCCACATCTCGCGCGGCTTGTCGAAGTGCAGGCCGTGGGTGTCGCCGTAGCGGGCGGCATCCAGCCAGTAGCGGGCGCGGTGCTCGCCGTAGGCCGGGCTCTTCAGGAGCTCCTCCACCAGGGCGGCGTAGACCCCGTCCGGCAGTCGGCCGTTCAGCGCCTGGGCGGCGTAGCGCTGCAGCAGCGCCTGCGTGGGAGGCAGGCCGGTGAGATCCAGCGCCACCCGGCGAATCAGCGTCCGCGCGTCGGCCTCCGGCTCCGGCGACAACCCGGCCGCCTCCAGGCGGGCCAGAACAAAGCGGTCCACCGGCGTGCGCCCCCAGGCCGCATCGCGGACCGGCGGCGGCGTCGCCCGCACCGGCGGGATCAGCGACCAGTGCGGCTGCCAGGGCGCCCCCTGCTCGATCCAGGCCTTGACCTGGGCGATCTGCTCCGGCTTGAGCTGCTTGTGCGACTCCGGCGGCGGCATCAGTTCGTCCTCGTCGCCGGAAATCAGCCGCTGAAACAGGCTGCTCAGGTCCGGCCGCCCCTTGATCACTGTCGGTGTCTCTCCGTCCTTGGCGGTGAAGAACCCCGCCTCGGTGTCCAGGCGCAGCCCGGCCTTGCGCGTGCCCGGGTCCGGCCCGTGGCAGTGGAAGCAGGCGTCGGCCAGGATCGGCCGAATGTCGCGGTTGAACACCACGCCGTCGGCGGCGCCCCACAGCGGCGAAGCCAAGGCGGCCACCCAGCTCAAAATCACTCGGATGCGTATTAAAGTCATGATTCGGTGCAGGCGGATACGAAGGCCCGCCGGGCTTCATTGCAGCGCGCGGCCAGATTCCGCCACGGCGGACTCGGGTCTGGCGCTAATGCGCAAAGCCGCGGCATGATCGGCCATGCCGGCCGGCGGCTCAGGCCAGAATCGGCCGGATCACCTGGCCGAAGTCGCGCTCCAGGCGCTTGCGGCCCGGCACCTCCAGCTTGTGCGGATTCAGGCCGAGCAGGTGCAGGATGGTCGCATGCACGTCGGTGACGTAGTGCGGACTGTCGACCGCATGGAAGCCGAGTTCGTCGGTGGCGCCGTGGATGACGCCGCCGCGGATGCCGCCGCCGGCCATCCAGATGCTGAAGGCGTAGGGATGGTGGTCGCGGCCGTCGCTGCCCTGCGAGCCGGGCGTGCGCCCGAACTCGGTGGCAAAGACCACCAGCGTGTCGTCGAGCAGGCCGCGCTGCTTGAGGTCCTTGAGCAGGCCGGCCACGGGCTTGTCGACCTGTTCGGCCAGGCGCGCGTGGTTTTTGCGCAGGCCGGAATGCGAGTCCCAGGCGCCGGCGGCGCCGTCGCCGTGCTGGATCTGGATGAAGCGCACGCCGCGCTCGGCCAAGCGGCGCGCGACCAGCAGCTGCCGGCCGAACGGTTCGGTGACCGCCTGATCCAGGCCGTACAG
>CAYYJK010000067.1:0-2793 GCA_964472185.1 uncultured Prosthecobacter sp. | reverse complement strand
AGCATGTGCCGGCCGCTGGCGAACTGGACCTGGGCGCCGTGGTTGTTGTCGGTCGTCCACATGCTGCGGATGAACGCGATCTCGTCGGCGCAGGAACCGATGTGCGGGAACCAGTCGCTGATCTCGACGCCGCACTGGCCGTAGCGCTTGTGGCCGGTCTGCAGCGGGTAGATGACGTTGCGCTGCTGGCCATTGGCGTCGTTCACCACCACCACCCGGACATTCTTGAGCTTGTCCGCCGCCAGCACGTCCTTGTAGGGCGTCTCGCCGATGCTCTTGCCCGCATAGCGGTTCAGCATCGGCTTGGGATCGAAACTCTCCATGTGGCTGACCCCGCCGCGCATGAACAGCCAGATCACCCGCTTGGCCCGGGCCGCATGCATCGGCAGCCCGTCGGGCGGCGCCCAGGCCGCCTGCGTCTGGCGGGCCAGCAGGGCGATGCCCCCAAGCCCGAAGCCCAGGCGCTGGAGAAAATCGCGCCGCGTCGGCAGCGAAGCCGGGAAAGTCGAATCCATCATCGCAGGGTCACGAAGTCGTTGTGGTTGAACAGGGCCTGCAAAAACAGCCCCCGGCTGAGCACCTTCAGGCTGTCGGAGCAGTCACGCGCTTCGGCGGCTGTCGGCGCGCGGCCGAGCACGGCCAGAAAGGCTTCCCGGATCATCGCCGGATCGTCCAGTCCGCCCAGGCGCGCCGCCAGGGCATCGGCGCAGTCGCGCGCCAGGCGGCTGTTGGCCAGGGCCAGCGCCTGCTGGGGCACGACGCTCTCCTCGCGCCGGTAGCATTCGAGGACGTTGGCGTTGTCAAAGGCCGCCAGGAAGCGGTGCTCTTCATGGGCGGTCTGGTTGAAATAGAGCGAGCGCCGCGGCGCGGTTTCGGCTTTCGCCGGATCGAGCGTCGGCCCGCCCAGGGTCAGGTCAAGCCGGCCGGCGATGCGGAGCAGGCTGTCGCGCACGGCCTGGGACTCCAAACGCCGCGGGTTCATGCGCCAATAGCGGCTGTTGTCCGGATCCGTGCTCAGGGTGGCGGCGGCCGCGCCGGCGTTGGAAGATCTGCGTGCGTAGAGCTCGGAGAGCATCAGCTCGCGATGCAGCCATTTCAGGCTCCAGCCGTTTTCCATGAACCGCACCGCAAGCGTGTCGAGCACGTCCTGGTGCAGCGGCGCCGAACTGCGCCGGCCGAAATCGGTGACATCCGCCACCAGCGGCGTCCCGAAATGCCGCAGCCAGACGTGATTGACCAGGACGCGCGCCGTCAGCGGATGGCGCCGGTCGGTCATCCAGCGCGCCAAAGCCAGCCGCCGGCCGCTGCTGCGGGCCGGATAGGCCTGCACGTCGGCATTGCCGGCTTCATCGGGTCCTTCCTGGGCCTTCAAGCTGACGCGCAGCGGCGTGTAGGCGGCTCCGGGCTTGGCGGCCTTCGCCTTGGCCACCGCCGCGCGCGCCTCCGTCACGGTTTTCGCGGCAGCCGTGCGCGTCTTGGCCTCCGGGCTGTGCAGGCCGGCCGCCTGCTCGGCACGCGCCAGGGCCAACTCCGCCTCGGCGAGCTTCACCAGCGCCTCCTGCTCGGCCGCCCGCCGCGCCAGCACCGGATTGTTGCGATCGGCATCGGCGGCCAGGACCCGGCGGATGAGCTCCGGCCGCAACCGGGCCGCCTTCAGCGTCATCTCCGCGAGGCGCAGCTGCGCCATCGGATCGCCCGCATCCTTCAGCCCCCCGGGCGCAAGCAGGGGCGCCTGCGGCGGCAGCTCCGCCAGTGTGAACCGGGTGAAATCGACCTCGGCATCAAACGCGGTCAGCCGGATCGCGCCGGGCCGGCGCGGCTGCGGCAACGCGTAGGCCAGCGCCGGCTGCCCGTTGACACTGACGTTGACGAGCTGTCCGCGCACCCGGATCTCGAGCGTGTACGGCTGCCCCAGACGCACCTCGCGCGCCACCGCCGCCTCGGCCGGGTAGCTGCTGCGACCGTCCCTGGCCACAGCCAGCTGCAGTTTCGATCCGCCGTCGACGGCACTGAGGTAGACCAAGATGTCATCCCCCCCTGCCCCGTCGAACGCCAACCCCACCGACTTCCACTTCTGTCCGCCGCGGATGGTGAAGCTGAGGCTGGCGGCAAAGTCCGGCGGCGGCGGCACGGTCAACTCGGCCATCCGGCGCTCGGCGCCGGCCTGCGACTGCCGCAGCCTGCCCGGCTCGAGTTTCCAGTCGCCGCCGAGCCAGCGGTACCGCCCGGGAGCCGGCGCCCGAAAATCCTCCTCCAGCAAAACCGGGCCCGCCGTGGCCGCCGGCTGCGTGCGGCCCGCCGCCAGTGGCTTCCATTTCGCCACCTCGGCCTCCGCCCGCCGAAGGCCGGCCTCGGCCGCGCGCAGCTGGTCGTCGCGGACAAACGGCAGCAGGGCCGGCTGCACCGCGGTGGACGGCAGGGCCAGCGCCACGGGCCGGTAGGCCTCCGCGCCAAGCACCCGCGGCACCCCGGGCTCCAGCGCCCGCGAACGGTCCTCGTTCTTCTCATCGCCGCGCACATGCCGGTAGGTCGGGCGTTCCAGGTGCAGGTCGTAGACGCGCGGCAGGCCGTTCTTCGCCAGATCGGTTTCGCCCGGCCAGGGGTCGAGACGCACGTGCATGGGCTCGAAGACGGCGCGCATGCGGTAGTACTCGGCCTGGTCGATCGGGTCGTACTTGTGGTCGTGGCACTTCACGCACTGCAGGGTCACTCCCAGCAGCGCGCGGCTGGTGTGCTCCAGGGTTTCATCGAGCCAGGTGGTGCGGTTGAACAGGTAGTAGCTGCGGGCCAAAA
>CAYYJK010000066.1:11880-14891 GCA_964472185.1 uncultured Prosthecobacter sp. | reverse complement strand
CCTTCACCGCCTTCGGCGCGCGGCGGTCGGAGTTGCCCTCGCGCAGCACCGGGTTGACGGCGCTGCCCATGACCTTGGCGTACTTGGCCCGGATCTCCTTCTCGGCGTCGGTCTGCGGGTTCTCGGGGAAGTCCGGCAGGGCGTGGCCCTTGGCCTGCAGTTCGGCGATGGCGGCCTTCAGCTGCGGCACCGAGGCGGAGATGTTCGGCAGCTTGATGATGTTCGTGGTCGGCTCCAGGCAGAGTTTGCCGAGGTAGCTCAGATCGTCCTCCTGCAGCCCGAACTGCGCCAGGATGCGGCCGGCGAGGGAGATGTCGCGCGTCTCGACCTCGATGCCCGCCGCCTTGGTGAAGGCCTGCACGATGGGCAGCAGCGAGTAGGTGGCGAGGAGCGGGGCTTCGTCGGTGAGGGTGTAGATGATCTTGGCGGACATGGCGTGAGGCGTTGGAGCCCAAGAGCTAAGCGCGGGGGCGGCGGCGTGCAACGGCGAAGGCCGCGCAAAGCGGGCGGAAAGCGCGCGCGCCCCGGGGCCGGCCCGGCTCAGGCCAGCCGGACGTCGCCGCAGAGCGCCACGTTCAGGCCGAGTTCGGCCAGGGCGGCGGCCTTGATGCGGGCGGCGCGGTGCGCCTGCTTTTCGTTCGGGCAGTACACGACCTGGATGTGGTTGGACTTGTGGCGGGCCATCATCTGGTCGCGGCTGACGCCCTTGAGCACGGCGTGCATGATCGGCCACTGCGGCGTGGTCTCGCGCCAGCGGCGCTCGGTCTCGGCCTCGGGCAGGCGCACCACCTCGGCGACGCCGACGTCGGCGTGCAGGGCGCCGTCCATGACGAAGACCCGGCTCCAGACGATGTGGCCGGGCTTGCTGACGCCCTTGAGCGTGCCGCCGCCGAGGCGGAAGTACATCGCCGGCTGGCGCTCGCTGCTGGCGCCCTTCCAGCCGCCGATGAAGTGCGCGGGCGGCGCGGCGCCGCTGATCAGCAGCACCCAGACGTAGTCGCCGCCGCAGGCCTGGCCCCAGCGCAGGTCGTGCAGGGTGTTTTCGGGCGCGAAGCCGAGCTCGCGCCACAGGCGGTAGGTCAGCAGGCCGTCGAGTCCGGCGCACTCGTCGACCTCGTTGAAGTGCGGCAGCGCCTCGCCCTCAAACAGCACGCGCCGGCCGTCGGCGCTGCGCACCGGCGGGCGGTCGGCGTTGTTGAGCAGGCCCTCGACCAGGTCGCTGGCCGGGGCGAGATCCTTCAGCCCCTGCTGGTACTGGATGCCGATCGCGTCGCAGCCGAACTCGTCGGCGAGGCGCAGGGCGGCGATGTACATTTTGCACTGCAGGCGCACCTGGGCCTCGGTCAGCTCGGTGGCCTCGTCCCGGCCCAGGCGCATCTGCAGGCCCTTGCGCTTCAGCCAGGCGAAGACCTCGCCGGCCTCGGCGTCGCCGACCTGCTGCATCGCCGCGTACAGGCTGGACTGGCTGAGCCGTTCCTTGAAGCAGCCGGCGGCGTGGAACAGTTCGTCGGGGATGATGGCGTTGTACATGCCCATGCAGCCCTCGTCGAAGACGCCGAAGAGGGCCTTGGCGGCGCGGAAGCGGCGGCCGAAGTCGCGGCCCTGGCGCTCGTCCTCGGCCGGCAGCTTGAGCAGGGCGAGGTCACGGACGTGCGACTGGTCGTGGGTGACCTTGCCGGTCGTCAGCCACTCGCGCAGGCCGTTCCTGAAAAAGGCGTCGGTGAAGGTCTCGCTCCAGAGCGTGGCGTAGCGCACGCCGGCCTTGGTGAGCGAGGCGTTGAGGTTGAGCAGGCCGACCAGGCCGGGCCACTGGCCGCTCCAGTTGGCCACCGTCAGGACGGGTCCGCGGTGGGTGGTCAGGCCGGCGAGGACGTGGTGCGAGTACTGCCAGACCGCCTCGGCGACGATCAGCGGCGCGTCGGGGTCGATGCCGCGGAACACCTCGATGCCCTCGCGCTGGCTGGCGATGAAACCGTGCTTCTTCTTCGGATCGTAGGGGTGGGCGCGACGGACCTCCCAGCCTTCGGCCTTGAGCGCCCGGGCCAGCGCCTCCTCCATGGCCTTCTGCGCGGGCCAGCAGGTCTGGTTGGCGGACAGGCGGAGGTCGCCGCTGGCGACCAGGTGGACGACTTTTTTCGGGGGATTGGACGCGCTCGGGGCCATGCGCGCCATCCTCCGGAAGAGTGCGCGCCGAGACAAGACCGTGCGCATGCCCAGCCTTGCACCCTGCATGCGCATTCTTGACCTGCCGGCGCCGCTCAGAGCCGCGCCAGCGGGTGGTCGCGCCGGACCAGCGGCAGGGCCACGCGCCGGCCCTGCTGAAGGTGCGATTCGAAGATGCCCATCGTCATTTCCAGCACGACCCGCCCGTCGCGCGCGCTGCACAGCGGCTCGCGGTTCTCCTCGATGGCCGCCAGCAGGTCGAGCGCCGGCGCGACGTGGCCGCCGACCCGCCGGCGAATGTCGGCCAGGGGTTCGGGGGCGCCGGCACCGGCCGAAGTCACCGGCTGCCAGGCCCGCGCCGGCCGCTGCGGATCGAAGGGACTGCCGGCCAGCAGGTGCACCAGCGGCTCCTCGTCGATGCGGAGGTCGAGCACGCCCTGCGTGCCCACCACCTGCAGGCCGAACCCGGCTTCCTTGGTGCCGGCGTTCTGCACCGAATCGAAGAAGGCGGGCAGGCCGTCGGCCATGTCAAAGCGGGCATGCACCTCGTTGCCGGCCAGCGGCCCGACACCTTCGGCACCCTCGCCGACATCGGCCCGGACCACCGGTCGGCCGGCCTGCAGCAGCGTGGCGGAGCAGGCCTGCGGCGCGCCGGCAAAGAAGTGCGCCAGGTTGAACAGGTGCGAGCCGAGCACCCAGAGGTCAAGCGCGCCGCCGCGGGCGTCCTCCTTGCCGCGCAGCCGGTACTCCAGCGGCCGGCCGATGGCGCCCTCGCGCACGAGCCTGGCCGCGACCGGCAGCGCCGGGTGGTAGCGGTTGCGGTGGGCGAGCGCGAGCTTGGCGCCGCG
>CAYYJK010000066.1:0-11780 GCA_964472185.1 uncultured Prosthecobacter sp. | reverse complement strand
CCGGCAGCGCCGGGTGGTAGCGGTTGCGGTGGGCGAGCGCGAGCTTGGCGCCGCGTCGGTCGCAGGCCGCGATGATCTCATCCGCCTCGGCCAGGGTGCGGCAGAAGGGTTTCTCCAGGTACAGGCCGCGCACGCCGGCCTCGATGGCGGCCAGGGCCAGGTCGCGGTGCTGGTCGACGTGGCGGGGCCCGATGGCGACGAGGTCCGGCTGCACCTCGCGCAGCATCCGGCCGCAGTCGGCAAACCCGCGCGCGAGCCCGAGCTTCTTCTGCGCCGCCGCCAGGCCGGCGGCATCGGCATCCGCCACGGCGACCACTTCGGTGCCCGGCACCTCCCGCCACATCGTGTCGAGCCCGTGGCCGTAGTTGCCGCGGCCGGTGTGGCCGATGATGGCGACGCGCCAGGGTTTGGCCGGCGCGGCGGCGCGGGCGAAGCTGGCGGCGGTCAGACTGGCGGCGAGGAAGCGGCGGCGGTTCATGGGCGTGACCTTCCCAAACGCCGCCGGCAGCCGCAAGCTTCCGGCTCAGGGCTCGGCCTTTTTCTCGATCTTGATCTTCGGCAGGCGGCCGCTCAGCTTGTCCGACAGGTCCTTGAAGAAGTTGCCGCCGGTTTCCTTGGAGTGCCGCAGGTACAGGCCGGCGATCAGGGCGGCGATGAACAGGCCGATGACGACGATGGCGGTGCCGCAGCCCCCGCCGCCGCTGTCCGGATAGCCGCTGACCCGCCGCACGGCCGGATTGCGCTTCGGCGGCTGCGGCCGGTAATTGGCCTTCGGCATCGACGGCGGCGCCTCCGGCGCCAGGATCTGCGGCTGCGGCACGACCGCCACCGGCACGGTGGCGCCCTCAAGCGAGTACACGGCCTGGACGTCGCCGAAGGCGATGCGGTCGCCGTCGTGCAGCTGGGCCTCCTCGATCTCGACGCCGTTGACGCGGGTGCCGTTGCTCGACTTCAGGTCGCTCAGAAAGCAGCCGGACTCGCCGAGTTCGATCGTCGCGTGGTGGCCGGACACGGAGGGGAACTCCAGGACCACCACGCTGTCAGGGTGCCGGCCGATCGTGGTCGTCCCCTCGTCGAGGGCGTGGGTCAGCGTCGTGCCATCTTCAAGGTGAAAGAGGAGGGTGGCCATAGGGAACAGGGAGTAACGAACGGCTGGGCTGGGGTCTGGCGCCCAATCTTAAGCAACAGAATCTTGGCTTTTTCGCGATGCAATGGCTATGTTGGGGCCGGCAACTTCTTTTGCACCAAGTTCCGCCATGAATTTTTTCCACGTTTTTTCAGACTCCGCACGCCTTCTGGGACTGTGCGTGGGGCTGCTGCTGCTGGCGCCGGCCTCCCGGGTTGCGGCAGCGTCCGCCCCCGAAGCCGCGGAAGCGGCCGCCCGCGCCCTGGCGGACGACCAGTCCGATGAAGGTTACCAGTTCCGGGCCGAAGCCTGGACAGGCGATCTCGGCAAGGAGGTGGGCAAGGCCGTGCGCCTGCAGCTCTTCAAGGGCAACGAATACTGCATCGGCGTCGCCGTGCCGCGCAAGTCCGGCGTCCACATCACCGGCGCGGTGCTCGACTTCAAGGGCCAGCCGGTCGGCGAAATCCAGCCGGTGCTCGACGGCTGGGGCTTCCTGCTGTTCTTCAAGCCGAAGCGGACCGGCGTGTACGTGGTGACCGTCCACCAGACCGACACCGGTGCCCGCAAGGACACCCGCTGCGCGATCATCACCGGCTACAAGTGAAACCCCGGCGGCCGGCGCCGCCCCGAGAGGATCCCCGCATGAAGGCTGCCGCACTCGTCTGCCTGGCCCTGCTGGTGCTGCCGGCAGCGGCGGAGGACTGCCGAACCCGCAGCGGCCGGCTCTTCCGCGACTGCCGGATCGTGCGCGTCGATCCGGACGGCGTCGCCATCCTCCACGCCACCGGCGCCGCCAAGCTCGCCATCGCCGAACTGCCGGAAGCCTGGCAGCGCCGCTGCACCCTCCCGCCGGCGCCGGTGCCCGCCGCGGCCGGCCGACCGCAGGCCGCCCGCCACCCGGCCCTGGCCGCACGCCGGCAGCGCGAGGCCGAACTCGGCGCGGCCCTGGCCGAGGCCCGGCAGCGGGAACTTGACCAAATCGCCCGGCAGGAAGCCGCCGCGCAGGCCGCCCGGACCGCCGCGGCCACCGCCGTCGCTCCGTCGCTGGTACCGGTCCTGCCGGAACTCGGGCTGGCGCTGGATGGCCGCGATGCCCGGCTCGGCGCGCGGCGCGACACGCCCTGGCCCGGTTTTCCCGGCAGCGGCGGCTTCTGGCCCTGGAGCGGCTGGCCGACGCGCTTCTGCAGCCCGGGCGCCACTTTTCAGCACGGTGCCGGCGGGATGACGCTCAGAATCGGACGCTGACAGCGTAGGTTTCGCCCGCATGATTTCCATCGACCTCTCCGGCAAAGTCGCCCTGATCACCGGCGCCTCGCAGGGCATTGGCGCCCAGATCGCCCGCACCTTCCATCAGGCCGGCGCCCGCGTCGTGCTCAACCACCCCGACATCGGCGGCACGCGCGCCGACGCCGAGGCCCTGGCCGACGCGCTCAACGCGCAGCGGCCCGACAGCGCGCTCGTGCTGGCGGCCGACGTCTCCAAGCCGGAGGCCGTGCAGGCGATGATGCAGGCGGTGCAGACGCGTTGGGGCGGCCTGGATTTCCTGATCAACAACGCCGCCATCATCAAGGACCGCACCATCGCCAAGATGAGCCTCGAGGAGTGGGACGCGGTGATCGACGTCAACCTCTCGGGCGTGTTTTACTGCTGCAAGTACGCGCTCGAGGTGCTGCGCGACCACGGCGCCATCGTCAGCTTCGGCAGCATCGCCGCCATCCAGGGCTTTTTCGGCCAGGCCAACTACGCCTCGGCCAAGGCCGGCGTGCAGGCCATGATGCGCGTGCTCAGCCGCGAAGGCGGCCGCCGCGGCATCCGCGCCAACGCCGTCGCCCCCGGCGTCATCGACACCAGCATGGCCGCCACCATCCCCGAGGCCGTGCGCGCGGAGATGCTGAAGAACGTCCCGCTCGGCCGCTTCGGCGTCACCGAGGAGGTCGCCCACGTCGTGCTGTTCCTGTGCTCGCCGCTGGCCTCCTACGTCACCGGCCAGACGATCGAAATCAACGGCGGCTGGAGAGGTTAGCATGCGCGCGCCCGCCCTCATCTGCAGCGCCGCGGAAGCCGTCGCCGCCATCCCCTCCGGCGCCACCGTGGCCGTCGGCGGCTTCGTCGGCGCCGGCCATCCCGAGGGCCTCACCGCCGCGCTGGAGCAGCGCTTCCTGGCCACCGGCACGCCGCAGGACCTGACCCTGTACTACTGCGCCGGCCAGGGCGACCGCGGCGCGCGCGGCCTCAACCACCTCGCCCACCGCGGCCTGCTGCGCCGCGTCGTCGGCGGCCACTGGAACCTCGCCCCCAAGCTCGGTGCGCTCGCGCTCGCCAACGAGATCGAGGCCTACAATTTTCCGCAGGGCGTGCTCTGCGTGCTGCTGCGCGAGATCGCCGCCAAGCGGCCCGGCATCTTCACCCAGGTCGGCCTGAACACCTTCATCGACCCCGAGTTCGGCGGCGGCCGGCTCAACGAACGCACCGTCGAACCGCTGGTCGAGCGCCTGGCGATCGACGGCCAGACCTGGCTGCGCTACAAGGCCATCCCCGTGCACGTCGGCCTGATCCGCGCCACCTGCGCCGACCGCCGCGGCAACCTCACACTCGAGCACGAGGGCATCATCGGCGACGTCCTGCCGATCGCCCAGGCGGCGAAGAACCACGGCGGCCTGGTCATCGCCCAGGTCGAGAAGCTGGTCGACCGCATCGACGACCCGAAGGCCGTGCGCGTGCCCGGCATCCTGGTCGACCGCATCGTCGTCTGCGACGGCCCCGAGCAGGACCAGACCTTCGGCGAGGCCTTCAACCCCGACTACGTGCGCAGCGGCGAGGACCTCAGCAGCGTGCCGGCCATCGGCTTCTCGGAACGCCGCATCATCGGCTGCCGCGCCCTGCGCGAGATCCGTCCGGGCGACATCGTCAACCTCGGCATCGGCCTGCCGGAAACGGTGGCCATGGTCGCCGCCGCCACCGGCCGCCTGCGCGAATTCACCCTCACCGTCGAAAGCGGCCCCACCGGCGGCGTGCCCGCCTCGGGCCTCAGCTTCGGCTGCAGCCACCTGCCGGAGGCCGTCATCGACCAGCCCTCGCAGTTCGACTACTACGACGGCGGCGGCCTCGACATCGCCGTGCTTGGCGCGGTCGAAATCGACGCCGAAGGCAGCGTCAACGTCACCCGCTTCGGCGGCCGCTTCGCCGGCGTCGGCGGCTTCATGAACATCGCGCAGAGCGCGCGCAGGCTGGTCTTCTGCTGCAGCTTCCGCGCCGGCGAGCTCGAGGTCGCCTTCGAGGACGGCCGCCTGGCGATCCGCCGCGACGGCCGCCATCCGAAGTTCGTCCGCCGGCTCCAGCAGGTCTGCTTCCACGGCCCCTCCGCCCTCGCCCGCGGCCAGCAGGTGCTGTACGTCACCGAACGCGCCGTGTTCGAGCTCACCGAAGGCGGCCTGCGCCTGGTGGAAACCGCGCCCGGCGTCGACCTGCAGCGCCAGATTCTCGACGCCATGGAGTTCGCCCCCGTGATCGACGCCCCCCCGGGCCTGATGCCCGAAACCTGCTTCCTGCCATGACCCCCGTCCACCTCATCGATGCCCGCCGCTCCGCCATCGGCCGCTTTGGCGGCGGCCTGAAATCCCTTGCCGCCGCGGAGCTCGCCGCCGCCGTCGGCGCCGCCGTCGTTCCCGAAGCCCTGCGCGCTGCCGTCGACCAGGTCATCCTCGGCCAGGTGCTGCAGGCCGGCAGCGGCATGAACGTCGCCCGCCAGACGGGCTGGAAGCTGCAGCTGCCGGAGGCGGTGCCCGCCTTCACGGTGAACATGGCCTGCGGCTCGGCGCTCAAGGCCGTCGCGCTTGGCGCCGACGCCATCCGCGCCGGCGACAGCCACCTGGTGCTGGCCGGCGGCGTCGAGGTGATGAGCCGCGCGCCGCACTACGTCCTGGATGCGCGCTGGGGCCGGAAGCTCGGCGACCTCGGCATGCTTGACGCGCTGATGGTCGACGGTCTCTGCGACGCCATGCTCAAGATCGGCATGGGCGAAACGGCGGAACGCATCGCCGACAAGCACGGCATCAGCCGCCTGGAGCAGGACGCGTTCGCCCTGCGCAGCCAGACCCTGGCCGCCGCCAGCCGCGAAGCCTTCGCCCGCGAGATCGTGCCGGTCGCCGGCGCCGAGGGCCTCGTCAGCGCCGACGAACACCCGCGCGCCGACACCACGGCGGCCTCGCTGGCCAAGCTGAAGCCCGCCTTCCGCAAGGACGGCACGGTCACCGCCGGCAACGCCTCCGGCATCAATGACGGCGCCGCGATGGTGCTGCTCGCCAGCGACGCCGCCGTCGCCCGGCACGGCCTGCCGTCGCGGGCGCGTCTCGTCGCCAGCACCGCGGTCGGCTGCGATCCGGCGCTCATGGGCCTGGGCCCGGTGGCGGCGATCCGCCAGCTGCTGGCCAAGACCGGCTGGTCGCTCGACGAGGTCGGCGTCGTCGAGATCAACGAGGCCTTTGCCGTGCAGACCCTCGGCTGCCAGCGCGAGCTCGGCCTCGACCCCGCCCAACTCAACCAACGCGGCGGCGCCATCGCCCTCGGCCACCCGATCGGCGCCAGCGGCGCGCGCGTGCTGGTGACCCTGCTCCATCTCATGGAGGACCGCGACTGCCGGCGCGGCATCGCCAGCCTGTGCATCGGCGGCGGCATGGGCATCGCCGTGGCGATCGAACGCTGACCTGCAGGCTTGCCGACGCCACCGGCAGCCGCCTATCCTGACCGCATGCATCCGCTCCGCCCCGCCCTTGGCTGCCTGCTGCTGGCGCTCTCCGCCGCGGGCCAGCCCGCCCCGTCCCGCGCCGAGATCGACGCCCGGCTCGACCGCGACCAGGAGCGGCTGACCGCCCTGTACCAGCACCTGCACGCCCACCCCGAGCTGTCCTTCCACGAGGAAAAGACCAGCGCGCGCCTGGCCGCCGAACTGCGCGAAGCCGGCTTCGAGGTCACCGAGCGCGTCGGCGGCTGGGGCGTCGTCGGCGTGCTGAAAAACGGCCCGGGCCGGACCGTGCTGGTGCGCACCGACCTCGACGCCCTGCCCGTGCGCGAGCTGACCGGCCTGCCCTTTGCCAGCAAGGTCCGGACGGTCGACGACCAGGGTCAGGAGGTGCCGGTCATGCACGCCTGCGGCCACGACATCCACATGACCTGCTGGACCGGCGCCGCGCGCGCGCTCGCCGCGCTCAAGGACCGCTGGCAGGGCACCCTGGTGTTCATCGGCCAGCCGGCCGAAGAGCGCAGCGGCGGCGCCAGCGCCATGCTCGCCGACGGCCTGTTCGACAGGTTCCCGCGCCCCGATCTCTGCCTGGCCATGCACTGCGCCTCCGATCTCGCGGCGGGCACGCTCGGCCTCACCCCCGGCGGCATGACCGCCAGCGTCGACAGTGTCGACATCACCGTCCGCGGCGTCGGCGGCCACGGCTCGCAGCCGCAGGCCACCAAGGACCCCGTGGTCATCGCCGCCCAGCTCGTCGTCGCCCTGCAGACCCTGGCCAGCCGCGAAACCCACCCGCTCGACGCCGTCGTTGTCACCGTCGGCTCGATCCACGGCGGCACCAAGCACAACATCATCCCCGACCAGGTCGAGCTGCAGCTCACCGTGCGCACCACCCGGCCGGAAACGCGCGAGCAGGTGCTGGCCGGCATCCGGCGCATCAGCCGCGGCGTCGGCCTCACCGCCGGCCTACCGGAAGGGCTGCTGCCGGAAGTGAAGACCAGCGACACCTTCACGCCGGTGCTGCAGAACGACGACGCCTTCCTCAAGCGCCTGCGACCGGCCTGGGAGCAGGCCTTCGGCGCCGGGCTGATCCGCGAGCAGCCGGCCAGCATGGTCGGCGAGGACTTCGCCCGCTACGGCATGACCGAACCGCGCGTGCCCATCCTCATGTTCTGGCTGGGCACCGTGCCCGCCGCGCGCGTGGCGGAGGCGGCCCAGGCCGGCCAGCCGCTGCCGAGCCTGCATTCGCCCTTTTTCCGGCCCGAGGCCGCGACGGCGGTGCGCACCGGTGCCGCCGCCATGACCCTGGCGGTGCTCGAAGGACTGAAGTAATCCCGCTTCGCGCTGGCGCCCGCGGGCGGCGCGGGTCAAACTGCGCGCCCATGGCCCTTCTCGAAGTCCGCAACCTCACCAAGCGCTGGCGGCGCGACCGCCTGGCGCTCGATGACGTCAGCTTCGAGGTGCGCCAGGGCGAGATCCTCGGCCTGCTCGGCCACAACGGCGCCGGCAAGAGCACCGTGCTGGGCATCATGCTCGGCATGGTGCGCCCCGACGCGGGCGAAGTGCGCATCGGCGGCCATTCGGTGCAACGCGAACGCGCGCGCGCCCTGCGCCATGTCGGCGCCATCTACGAGGCCGCGCACTTTTACGACTACCTCACCGGCTGGCAGAACCTGCGCGCGCTCTGCTCGCTCTCCGGCTGGTGGGACGAGACCGAAGCGCGGCGCGTGCTCGATCTCGTCAACCTGGGCGCGCGCGCCTTTCACAAGACCGGCACCTACAGCCACGGCATGCGCCAGCGCCTGGCCCTCGCCCAGGCGCTGCTGCCGCTGCCGAAGTGCCTGCTGCTCGACGAACCGACCGACGGCCTCGACCCCGAAGGCATCCGCGAATTCCGCGAGTTCATCCTGCGCCTGCGCGCCGACTTCGGCCTGACCATCCTGCTCAACTCGCACCTGCTCGGCGAAGTCGAGCAGATGTGCGACCGCTGCGTCATCCTCAAGCAGGGGCGCAAGAAGTACGAGGGCCCGGTGCCGTCGCGGCAGCGGCGCCACGACGTCTGGCAGCTGCGCAGCCCCGACCTCGGCCGCGCCCGCACGCTCGCCGGCCGGTTCGGCGGCACCCTCGGCGCGGACGGCCTGCTGGAACTGCCGGCGCACGTCAGCGGCCACGAGGCCCTGCGCCAGCTGGTCGAGGCCGGCGTGCGCGTCGACGCCTGGCAGCCGCACCAGCCCACCCTCGAGGAGTTTTACCTCGGCCTCACCGATCCATGACCCTGTTTTTCCGCCAGTGGCGGGGCGAACTGCTCAAGCTCTTCGCCCGCCGCCGCACCTACATCGGCTTCGGCGCCTTCCTGCTGCTGGAGACGGTGCTGCTCGTGGTGTTCCGGCTGCAGGGCGTCGAACGCATTTTCGAGCGCCTCATCTCCCGCCAGGGCCAGGCCTTCGGCCACTACTACTCGGCGCTGACCATCGCCCACCTCATCCTCGGCTTCTCGGTGCTCATCCTCGGCGCGCTGTACCTGGCGCTCGTCTCCGGCGACATCGTCGCCAAGGAAGGCGAGGACGGCCACTACCGCCTGCTGCTGGCGCGCCCGGTGAGCCGCCTGCGCCTGCTGACGCTCAAGTACCTGACCTGCACCGGCTACGCGGTCGTGCTCATCCAGTTCATCGCCTGGACCGCCTTCCTGCTCGGGCTCGGCCTCAAGGGCTGGGGCGGCGGCTTCTTCGTCATGGTCCCGGAGATCGGCCTGCTCACCTTCCACGACTGGCTGCCCGGCCTGCGCCACTACGCCCTGGCCTCGCTCTTCCTCGCCCTGAGCATGACCACCGTCAGCAGCCTGGCCTTCTTCCTGTCCTGCTTCCCGATCAAGCCGGCCGCCGCCACCATCGGCGCGCTCTCCTACATCCTGATCGACATGATCCTGCGCAACACCGGCTTCATGGAGAGCTACGACCACCTGCTGCTCACCCGCCACATGGCCTCCTGGGCGCGCCTGCTCGCCGAAGATATTTCGTGGCCCGTGGTCCTGCGCAGCTTTACGGTGCTCGCCGCGGTCAACGCCAGCCTGTTCGCGCTCGGCGCCGCCGTGTTTGAATCCCGAGACCTGAAATCATGACGCTGATCGAGACCGTGAAGGACCTGCGCGCCTGGCGAAAAACCGCCGGCCGCGTCCTGTTCGTGCCCACCATGGGCGCCCTGCACGAAGGCCACGCCACCCTGGTGCGCGAGGCCCGCCAGCGCGCCGGCGACGGTGCGCGCGTCGCCGTCAGCATCTTCGTCAACCCGCTTCAGTTCGGCCCCAACGAGGATTTCGACCGCTACCCGCGCACCCTGCAGGCCGACCTCGACCTCTGCCGCGCGGCCGGCGCCGACGCGGTCTTTGCCCCGCCGGTGACGGAGGTCTACCCGCCCGACCGCAGCATCCAGATCCTCGAAACCAGCCTGTCCCGCCAGCTCTGCGGCGCCAGCCGGCCCGGCCACTTCGACGGCGTCTGCACCGTCGTCGCCAAGCTCTTCAACCTCGTCCAGCCCGACGAGGCGCTGTTCGGCAAGAAGGACTACCAGCAGCTCGCCATCCTGCGCCGGCTGGTGCGCGACCTCGACTTTCCGGTCGAGCTGCACGGCGTCGACACCGTCCGCGAGCCCGACGGCCTGGCCCTGAGCTCGCGCAACCGCTACCTCACGGCCGCGGAGCGCGCGCAGGCGCCGGCCCTGCACGCCGCGCTCGAGCTCGGCCGCGCGGCCTGGCGCGACGGCGTCACCGGTGCGCGCCGCCTGCTCGAACTCATGCGCGCCCACCTGGCACAGCACGCGCCCCTGGGCCGCGTCGACTACCTCGCCGTCGTCAACCGCCACAGCCTGCAGCCGCTCGATGCCGTGCACGACGACGGCCTCGTCGCGCTGGCGGTGTTCTTTGACAAGGCGCGCCTCATTGACAACCTCGAGCTCATTCGTTCATGACCGATTACGACTTCATCATCGTCGGCAGCGGTGCCGCCGGCCTCAGCGCGGCGCTGCACGCGGCGGATCACGGCCGCGTGGCCGTCGTCACCAAGCGCGGCGCGCTCGACTCGAACTCCAACTGGGCCCAGGGCGGCATCGCCTGCGTCACCAGCGGCGAGGACAGCATCGAGCAGCACGTCAGCGACACCCTCATCGCCGGGGCGGGCCTGTGCCACGAGGCCGCCGTGCGCACCATCGTCACCGAAGGCCCGGCACGCATCGCCGAACTGGTGAAGTGGGGCGTCCACTTCGACCAGCGCGAGGCCGCCGACGGGCACCTGGAATTCGACCTCACCCGCGAGGGCGGCCACTCGCAGCGGCGCGTCCTGCACGCCGCCGACGCCACCGGCCGCGAGCTCACCGAGAAGCTGCTCGCCGCGGTGCGCGAACGGCCGAACATCACGCTGTTCGAGAACCACTTCGCGGTCGACCTGATCACCACCGCCAAGCTCGGCTTCGTCTCCGAGGACCGCGTGCTCGGGCTGTACGTGCTCAACGAGGAAACCCGCGAGGTGCTCACCTTCCGCTCCGACCGCGTCATCCTCGCCACCGGCGGCTGCGGCCGCGTCTACCTGTACACGACCAACCCGCGCATCGCCACGGGCGACGGCGTGGCGCTGGCCTGGCGCGCCGGCGCCAGCGTGGCGAACATGGAGTTCATCCAGTTCCACCCGACCTGCCTGTACCACCCGCAGAAGCGCTCCTTCCTGATCACCGAAGCCATGCGCGGCGAGGGCGCGCGCCTGATCGGCGCCGACGGCCGGGAGTTCATGCAGAACTACGACCCGCGCGGCTCGCTGGCGCCGCGCGACATCGTCGCCCGCGCCATCGACCACGAGATCAAGCGCACCGGCGGCCCCTGCGTCTACCTCGACATCAGCCACAAGCCGGCGGACTTCATCCTCAGCCACTTCCCGAACATCCACCGCGCCTGCCTCGAGGTCGGCATCGACATCACGAAGCAGCCCATCCCGGTGGTGCCGGCCGCGCACTACCAGTGCGGCGGCGTCGTCACCGACGTCAACGGCGCCACCCGCGTGCGCGGCCTCTGCGCCGTCGGCGAGGTCGCCTGCACGGGCCTGCACGGTGCCAACCGTCTGGCCAGCAACTCGCTGCTTGAGTGCCTGGTCATCTCGCACCGCTCGGTCGAGCACCTGCTCAAAAAGATCCCGATCGGCAAGGAGGCCGAACAGACCTACACCGTGCCGCCCTGGCAGAGCGGCGTGGCGGTGGACAACGACGAGCTCGTCGTCATCTACCACAACTGGGACGAGATCCGCCGCCTGATGTGGGACTACGTCTCGATCGTGCGCACCGGCAAGCGCCTGCAGCGCGCCGCCGCGCGCCTGCGCAACCTCAAGCGCGAGGTCCAGGAGTTCTACTGGAACTTCCGCATCACCAGCGAACTGCTCGAACTGCGCAACCTCGTCGAAACCGCCTCGCTGATCGTCGAGTGCGCCATCCGCCGCCACGAAAGCCGCGGCCTGCACTACACCCTCGACTACCCGCGCCCCGACGACACGCGCCCGCCCGCGGACACCGTCGTGCGGCGGTATTGAAACGCCTGCAGCTGCGGCGCCAGCCCGCGTTCCATGGCCGCGGTCAGCGCGTCGGTGCGGCCGCCGTCGAGCCGATGAACAGCACCCGCCAGCCCTGGGAATCGCGGCTCTGGCCCGGGCCGTGGGCCGGCGCGCCGGTGACGAGGGCAAGGAGCAACAACGGCGAGGCCAGGCGGCGGAAAGGATGCAAGCCGGAACTAGGCGGATTGCCGAGGCGCACGCTTGCAGCCGGCCTCCTTTCGATTCGGGATTGCCTTGCCGGCCGTTTTTCGGGTAATCTGCGCGTCCCCTAACCGTGTTCCGCATGCCCGTCGCCGCCTTCCGCCGCCTGAACCGCCTTCTGCCCCTGCTC
>CAYYJK010000065.1:0-14985 GCA_964472185.1 uncultured Prosthecobacter sp. | reverse complement strand
GGCCGGCGCCGGCCCAGGAGGAGGATTTCGGCGAAGGGCCGATCACCGACGGCATGGAGGACGACGACATCCCGTTTTGAGAAGGGCGGCGGGCTGGCGCCCGCGGTGGCAGGTTGGGAGTGGGGATGGGGAGCGGACCAAGCGTCCGTTGCGCTTCCCTGCGCCGGGATTGCGGCCGGCCTAGCAAACACGCTGGCGGTGCGTTGCCAGCTTTGACCGCGCCTGCGCCGGGCTGACCGCCCGCGACGGGCCGGTAACCCATCCGCACCGCCATGAAAGCGCTTCTGCCCGCCCTGTTGCTGGCCGGTCTCGGCCTGACCACCCTGTTCGCCAAGGGCGGTTTGCCCATCAACGACGCCTGTCCGGTCGACGGCAAGGCCGGCCGCGTCATCTACCGCGTGTTCACCGACAGCGGCACGGTGATCTTCTGCTGCGCCGACTGCCTGGAGACCTGGCAGAAGAATCCGGGGCGCTATCCGGTCAAGCCGAAGGCCGGCAACTAGCCGAGACACTGCTTGCAGGGACGGGCGGCGCCGGGTTGAATCGGCGCGCCCATGCACGCCGCCGCCCCCCGCCCGCCCTGGTACCGGATCCTCTACGTTCAAGTGCTGCTTGCCGTGGCGCTGGGCATCGCCGTCGGCTGGGCCTTTCCGGAGGCCGGCAAGGGCCTGAAACCGCTGGGCGACGGCTTCATCAAGCTGATCAAGATGATGATCGCGCCGATCATCTTCTGCACGGTGGTGCACGGCGTCGCCTCGATGGGCGACCTGAAGAAACTCGGCCGGGTGGGCGGCAAGACGCTGCTCTACTTCGAGGTCGTCTCCACCCTGGCGCTGGTCATCGGCCTGGTGGTGGTCAACCTGCTCAAGCCCGGCGCCGGCTTCAACGTCAGCGCCGCCGACCTGGCCGGCCAGGCCGTGCAGGCAGCCCACGACTACGAGGGCAAGGCGCACACGCTGAGCACGACCGACTTCCTGCTCAACCTGATCCCGAACACCTTCGTCGGCGCCTTCACCTCGGGCGACCTGCTGCAGGTGCTCTGCGTCGCCCTGCTCACCGCCTTCGCCCTGACCGGCCTGGGCGAGCGCGGGGCGGCGCTGCTGCACGGCATCGAGCGCATCAGCGAGCTGTTCTTCGGCATCATGCGCATCGTCGTCAAGGCGGCGCCGCTCGGCGCCTTCGGCGCCATGGCCTTCACCGTCGGCAGCTACGGCCTCGGCTCGCTGCAGAAGCTGTTCGCCCTGATGGCCGGTTTTTACCTGACCGCGGCGCTGTTCGTCGTCGTCGTGCTCGGCCTGATCGCCCGCGCCTGCGGCTTTTCGATCTTCCGCTTCCTGGTCTACCTGCGCGAGGAGCTGCTGCTGGTGCTGGGCACCAGCTCGTCGGAGACCGCGCTGCCGCTGATGATCCAGAAGCTGCGCGGCCTGGGCTGCGCGCCTGCCACGGTCGGCCTGGTGGTGCCCACGGGTTACAGCTTCAACCTCGACGGCACGAACATCTACATGGCCATGGCGGCGGTGTTCCTGGCGCAGGCGACGAACACGCCGCTCGACCTCGGCCAGCAGATCAGCCTGCTGCTGGTGGCGATGATCACGTCCAAGGGCGCCAGCGGCGTCACCGGCGCGGGCTTCATCACCCTCGCCGCGACCCTGGCGGTGGTGCCGGGCATCCCGGTCGAGTCGCTGGCCCTGCTGGTCGGCATCGACCGCTTCATGAGCGAGTGCCGGGCGCTGACCAACCTGATCGGCAACGGCGTCGCCACCGTGGCGATCAGCCGCTGGGAGGGCGAGGTGAGCGCGGAGATGCTGCAGGCCAACCTGCGCCGGCCGGAGCCGCCGCCGGAACCGTCCTGAGCCGGGCCGGCTAGTGCCACTCGACCTCGCGCGACAGCATCGTGTCGTCGTCGAAGACGAAGCGGCCGGTGAAGTGCCGGCCTTCGATCAGCAGCTCGCCCAGCCAGTGGCGGTCGTCCGCCCACATCTCGTCGAAGGGCAGGGCGTCGAGCGGCGTCCACAGCGGCACGGCTTCGGCGGTCTCGGCGGGTTCGCCCTCCCAGCGGGTGGCGCGGAACACCTCGACGTGCAGGGCCAGGCCGTCGACGAACTGGAAGCAGAGCTCGCCGTGCCGGACCGGGTCGAGCGCGGTGACGCCGAGCTCCTCCTGGGTTTCGCGGATGGCGCATTCGGCCGGCGTTTCGCCGGCGTCGAGCTTGCCGCCGGGGCCGTTGATCTTGCCGGCGCCGAGGCCGCGTTTTTTGCGGATGAGCAGGACGCGCCGCGCCGGCTCGTCGACGATGAACATCAGGGTGGCGCGCATGCCGGGCTGCCAGCGGGTCCAGTCGGGCGTCGGCATCAGGTCAGGCGGATGAGGGTCTGGAGGGCGTGGCGGGCGCCGGGGGCGACCGTCACCGCGCCGGCGCCGGCGTTGGCGGCCTCGACGCAGAGGAAGCGGAAGTAGGCCTCGTCGGGCAGGTCGGCCAGGCGCTTCGACTTCTCGATCCAGGGATTCCAGACGACCGTGGTGGCGCTGCCGGTCTTGTCGACGCGCAGGGTGCGGCCGAGCGCGCGGTCCTCGACTTCGACGCTGCCGGTGCTGGCGTACTGGCGGTCGATCTCGCGGTCAAAGCGGATCTCGCCCTGCTGCCGGCGCCGGGCCGGCGGACCGACGGTGTCCAGGTACTCGGCGCCGTCGAGGCCGCGCACGCGCACCTGGCGGATGTCGCCGACCTGCAGGTAGGTGTGCAGGGCCTCGCCGAGCACGAAGGCTTCCGGGCCGGTGTTGACGGTTTCCAGGCGGATGTCCAGGCGGGCGCCGATCCGCAGTTCGACGCGGGCGCGGAAGGCGTGCGGCCAGAGGGCCAGGGTGGCGGCGTCGCTGTCGAGCGTGAAGGCGAGCTGCACGCCCTCGGCCGTGGCGGCGGCCTCGGCGAGCTGCCAGAAGCGGTTGCGGGCGAGCCCGTGCATCGGCTTGCCGGCGTCGTCGGGGTGGGCGTTGAACCAGGGCCAGCAGACCGGCACGCCGCCGCGGATCGCCTTGCCGGGCTCGAGCAGGGCGTCCGGGCTGAGGTAGAGCACCGGCGCCTGGCCGGCCGGCGTCCATTCCATGACGTGGGCGCCGTTGAGGGCGATGCGGGCGCTGGCCGCCGGGTGGCGGACGACATAGACGGGGTAGCCGGGCGAGGGCTCCTCGACGCTGAGGCAGTCGGGCAGGGTCATGGCAGTCAGAGGAAGCGCTCGAGCAGGGGGCGCAGGCTTTGCGCCACCTTTTCCGGCCAGAGCTTGCGGTCGGTGACCAGGGCGCCGTCGAGCGCGCGGTGTTCGGGCCAGTCGGGGGTGAGCGGCACGCGCGGGATGACCCGGGCGATGACCGCCTTGGCCAGGGTGGCGTTGGCGGCGACGTGCGCCATGACCGTGTCGGCGGTGACATGGGCCTCGTCGGTCTTCC
Source organism: uncultured Prosthecobacter sp. (assembly GCA_964472185.1). Lineage (GTDB taxonomy): Bacteria > Verrucomicrobiota > Verrucomicrobiia > Verrucomicrobiales > Verrucomicrobiaceae > Prosthecobacter. The sequence goes on along the minus strand of CAYYJK010000065.1, from coordinate 11,541 downwards.
AGCAGTCGTAGTCGGTGACCATGCCCAGGGTGGCCAGGGCGATCTCGGCCTCGCGCGCCAGCTTCGCCTCGGGCAGGTTGGTCATGCCGATGATGTCGAAGCCGAGCTGGCGGTTGGCGTTCGATTCGGCGCGGGTGGAGAAGGCGGGGCCGTCCATGCAGACGTAGGTGCCGCCGTCGTGGACGCGCGCGCCGGCGGCCGTGGCCGCCTCGCGCAGCAGGGCGCGCAGGCCGGCGCTGACCGGGTCGGCGAAGGCGACGTGGGCGACGATGCCGCGGCCGAAGAAGGTGTGGTGCTCGCGCCGGCTGGTGCGGTCGAAGAACTGGTCGGGCAGGACGATGTCGCGCGGGCGGTAGGCCTCCCGAAGGCTGCCGACGGCGGTGACGGCGATGATCCAGCGGACGTTGAGCGAGCGCAGGGCCCAGAGGTTGGCGCGGTGGTTGAGCTCGGTGGGCAGCAGGCGGTGGCCCCTGGCGTGGCGGGGCAGGAAATAGACGCGCCGGCCGGCGAAGCTGCCGCCGACCAGGCGGTCGGAGGGCGGGCCGAAGGGCGTGACCACCTCGAGCTCCTCGCGGTCCTCGAACCCCTCGAAGTCATAGAGGCCGGAGCCGCCGATGATGCCGATGGAGGGGGGGAGCGCGTCTGCCATGCCGGCACCATAGAGACGCGCCGGGCGGGTTCAAGACGCAGTGTGCCGGCCGCGCCGCTTGCACTCGGCCGGGCGGCGCGCAGGCTGGGGCATGTCCAGTCCCGACCTGCCCCTGTCGACCCCGGCGCTGCTGTTTCCGGCGATCTCCCTGCTCATGCTCGCCTACACCAACCGCTTCCTCGGGCTGGCCGGCGTCGTGCGCGGCCTGCATGCGACCTGGACCGGCAGCCGCGACCCGCGTCTGGCGCGGCAGATCGGCAGCCTGCGCCTCCGGCTGCGGCTGATCCGGCACATGCAGGTGCTCGGCGTGCTTAGCCTGACGGTCTGCACCGCCAGCATGGCCCTGCTGTTCTTCGGCCACCCCGGCGGCGGCCAGCTGGCCTTCGGCCTCAGCCTGCTGCTCATGATCGCCTCGCTGGCGGTGTCGCTGGTCGAAATCGGCCTCTCCGGCCAGGCCCTCGAGCTCCAGCTCAGCGACATCGAGGACGGCCGGCCGCAGTGAGACGGCCCACTTCGGACTTGGCGAAGCGGCCAGCGGCGTTATGGTGACGGCGGGTCGGCCGGAGTGGTCGCTCGTCGGTCCCGCTTGCGGGATGCGGACGAGAGGAAAGTCCGGACACCACAAGGCAGCATGCCGCGCGCAAGCGTTGGAGGCGCCGGAGCAATCCGTCGCAATGGAAAGTGTCACAGAAAACAAACCGCCCTGCGCCGCTTCGGCGACGCCGGGCAAGGGTGAAAAGGCGGGGTAAGAGCCCACCGCTCCGACCGCAAGGAAGGAGGCACGACAAACCCCATGCGGTGCAAGACAGAACAGGAGAAACGGCCCGCCTGGCCGCAAATCCGCCCGCGCAAGCGGACGGATGGATAGCTCCGGGTAATAGTCGCGTCCCGCGCAAGCGGGAGGCGGCTCCGCGAGGAGCCGTCAGATAAATGACCACACCGGAGGCCGCGAGGCTGACGGCACAAAATCCGGCTTATGAAGGCCGACCCACCTTTTTTTTCGCGCGACTGGCGCGCTGCGGCGCGCCAAGGATGGCCTACAACATCCCAAATCACGCCGCGCCGTGGACGCCGCCGGCGCCTATGCTTTAATCCGGCATGCTTCCCTACCGACGACTGATCGCCGCGATCGACTTTTCACCCTCCTGCCGCAACGCCCTCCGGGAGGCGCTGCGGCTGGCGGCGGCCGTGCAGGGGTCGGTGACGGTCGTGCATGTCATGGACGCGTTCCTCGTCCACGAACTCAAGCGCGCCCTGTCCGCGGACGAGGCGGCGATCCGCAAGGAGTGGGAGGAGCGGCTGCGCCAGTTCGCCGAGGCCGCCGAACCCGGCGGCGTGCCGGTCGCGGTCATGCTGCGCGTCGGCCACCCGCTGGTCGAGCTGTCCGAGGCCTGCCGCGAGAGCGGCGCCGACCTGCTGGTCATGGGTTCGAAGGGCTCCAAGAACACGCCGCACCGCGTCGGCGCGATTGCCGCCAAGTGCGTGCGCAAGGCGCCGGTGGACGTGCTGCTGGTGCGCGAGGATGCCCGCGGCCCGTTCCGGCGCCTGGTCGCCTGCGTCGACTTTTCCGAAAACTCGGCCCGCGCCCTCGACCGCGCCTTCGAATGGGCGGCGCAGGACGGCGCGGCGGTGGACTGCCTGCACGTCCACCAGTCGGCCCTGGCGATGTCGCTCGACTACGGCGGCCTGGTGGCGCCGATGCCGCTGGAGACCAGCGCCCAGGTGCTGGCGGCGCTGGAGGCCGAGCTGGCCGACTTCACCGCCGCCGCGCACGCCGCCGAGCCGGCGGTGCGGACGGCGATGCTGGTGACCGAGCGCGTCAACATCCGCGAGGCGATCCTCGACCACGTCCTGACGGCGCCGGCGGACCTGGTGGTGCTGGGCACGCGCGGCCGCAGCGGCCTGCGCGAGCTGCTCATCGGCACCACGGCGGAAAAGGTCGTCGCGCACGCGCCCTGCTCGGTGCTGGCCGTCAAGCCCGCCGCCGGCCCCGCCTGACCCCCTCCATGGAACCCTGCATGAGCGTCCCTCCCCCCAGCCTTGAACAGCGCCACATCGCGGCCCTGCAGGAGGCGCTCGAAATCAGCGAGCAGCGCGCCCAGGCCGTCGTTGAGACCGCGGTCAACGCGATCATCACGATGAACGAGTCGCGCATCATCGAGACCGTCAACAGCGCCACCGAACGGATCTTCGGCTACGCGCGCGGCGAGATGATCGGCCAGAACATCCGCATGCTCATGCCGGAGCCCTTCCGCAGCCGGCACGACAGCTACGTCGACAACTACCTGCGCACCGGCGAGAGGAAGATCATCGGCGTCGGCCGCGAAGCCGTCGGCCAGCGCAAGGACGGCACCGTCTTCCCGATCGACCTTTCGGTCGGCGAGGTCACCCTGCCGGACGGCCGGCGCGTCTTCACCGGCATCATCCGCGACCTGAGCGACCGCAAGCAGCTCGAGGAGAAGATCCTGCGCATCAGCGAGGAGGAGCAGCACCGCATCGGCCAGGACATCCACGACGACCTCTGCCAGCAGCTGGCCGCGATCGGCTGCCTGGCCAAGGTCGCCCTGCAGCAGCTCGAGCGCAGCGGCAGTCCGGAGTCGGAAAACCTGCGCGAGATCGTGCGCATGGTCAGCCAGGCCAACGCCCGCGCCCGCGAGATGTCGCGCGGCCTGATGCCGGTCGTGCTCGATTCGGCCGGCCTCATGGCGGCGCTCACCGAGCTCGCCCAGGGCACCGAGCGCATCTTCCGGGTCAGCTGCCCGTTCCGCTGCGAGCGGCCGGTGCAGGTGCGCAACAACACCGTGGCCACCCAGCTCTTCCGCATTGCCCAGGAGGCGGTGGCGAACGCGATCAAGCACAGCCACGCCGAACGCATCGAGATCAGCCTGGCCGAAGAGGACGGCCACTTCGTACTGGCCGTCCGCGACAACGGCATGGGCATCCCGGACAACGTCGCCGGCCAGAGCACCGGCATGGGCCTCTTGACCATGACGCACCGCGCGCGAATGATGGGCGGCGTGCTGACCGTCGCTCATGAGGAGTTCGGCGGCACCGTCGTGCAATGCCGCGTCCCCGTTCCAGCCTCTCCCAAGCGTCCGCGCCCGGCCGGCCCGAAGACGCCATGAAACGCCTGCTGCTGGTCGACGACCACCCGATCATGCGCCACGGTCTGGCCCAGCTCATCCGCGCCGAGGCGGGCCTGCAGGTCTGCGGCGAGGCGGGCAGCGCGCGCGAGGGTCTGGAGGCCGTCGGCCGCCTCGGTCCCGACCTGGTGGTCATCGACCTGACCCTGCCGGACAAGAGCGGCCTTGAGCTGCTCAAGGACATCCAGGCCTGCCACCCCGGCACCCTCTGCCTTGTGCTGTCGATGCACGACGAGGGCATGTACGGCGAACGCGCCCTGCGCGCCGGCGCGCGCGGCTACATCATGAAGGAGGCGGCCGCCGACCACCTGATCACCGCCGTGCGCAAGGTGCTCGCCGGCGGCATCTACGTCAGCGACAGCATGGCCAGCCGCATGCTCGAGCAGGTCACCGGCCAGCGCCTGCGCGCCGCCGCCCTGGACAGCCTCACCGACCGCGAGCTCGAGGTCCTCGAGATGATCGGCCAGGGCGTCGCCACCAAGGTCATCGCCGAAAAGCTCTGCATCAGCGCGCGCACCGTCGAGGCCCACCGCGCGCACATCAAGGAGAAGCTCGGCATCACCGACGGCGCCGCCCTGGTGCGCTACGCCGTGCAGTGGATCGAGCGCCAGGCGCGGCTCTAGCGGCCGGTCCCGCCGGCCGGCGGTCTACTGGTTTCCACTATGCCGATTTTGCGGTGATGCAGCATGCGTTGGCGCGTAACCGTCCCCAATGGCGGCTTCGGCCGCCGGAACTAGCATGCCCTCGTCGAAGCCAAACCATTCACGAGCCATGCAAACCAGCGCCTCCCAGAACCTCGGCCGTCAGCGTTTCATCGAAAACCTCGCCGAAAGCCCCCTGTTCCAGCACTATCAGGCCGCCTTCCACATCCTCACCGGCCTGCCGCTCAGCCTGCGCGCCCAGGGCGACGAGGAGTTCATTGAGGACACCGTCACCCGCAAAGGCGTCGCCGGCGTGGTCGAAAGCCTGGTGCCGGTCTGCGTCGGCAAGAATCCGGTGGCCCTGCTGCAGACCGGCGGCGTGCGCCTGGAGCCCGCCAACGCCGCCACCTTCGCGCCGCTGGCCCACGCCCTCCTGGAGAACGACCACAGCGCCGTCGAGATCCGCGGCGCCCAGGTGCAGTTCCAGCAGGTGCCGGTGATGGAGCCGGCCCGCTACCAGGCCGCCCTGGCCCTGCTCAGCTCCTTCGCCCTGCAGCTCGGCGACAGCGCCCACCGCCTGCTCTTTGCCCAGGCCGCGCACGACCCCGAGGCCGTCCGCAACGCCAAGATCTTCATCCACGCCCATCTCGGCGAGGCGATGACGCTCGAGGCGGTGGCCCGCGCGGTGAACGTCAGCCCCTTCCACTTCTGCAAGGTCTTCAAGCGCGCCACCGGCCTGACCTTCACCGACTTCGTCAACCGCGCCCGCGTCGAGAAGGCCAAGCGCCTGCTGATGAAGCCCGCCGCGCGCATCACCGAGGTCGCCTACGAGGTCGGCTTCCAGAGCCTGTCGCACTTCAACCGCAGCTTCCGCCGCATCGCCAGCGAATCGCCGACCGAGTACCGCGGCCGCATGAAGCAGGGCCGCGCCGCCGAACTCGCCGCCTGATCCGGCCGCGCCTGCCGGCAAAAAGAAACCCCGCGCCTCCTTCCGGAGGGCGGGGTTTTGGCTGCAAGGTGCGGGTGGGATCCCGCCGGGGGCTTACAGCGAGGCCTTGAGGGCGCTGGACGCGACGAAGCGGACGTTCTTCGACGCCTTGATCTTCATCGACTCGCCGGTCTTCGGGTTGCGGCCGGTGCGGGCAGCGCGCTTGGCGACCTTGAAGGTGCCGAAGCCGATGAGCTGCACGTTGCCTTCTTTTTTGATGCCTTTGGCGAGGGCTTCGAGAACGGCTTCCAGAGCGTCGGCGGCCGCGCGCTTGGAGGTGTCGCCGCCCAGGTTTTTCTGCACAAGTTCCAGGAGTTCAGCTTTGTTCATGATGTTGCCGGATTGCTTTAGTTGTTGGTGTTGTGGCGTTCCGCGCGCAGGATTGGGCGGAATTGAGCGCGATTAAGACGCCAAGCGTCCTTGGCCGTCAAACATAAAAACACGCCGAACCCCCTTCCCAAGCGGATTCATGAGCCATTCCCCCCTCAAAAAATGCCTGCTGCCCGAGGCCCGACCGCAGGTCGATCCGAGCGCCTTTTGCGCCCCCGGCGCGGTCGTGCTCGGCGCGGTTGAACTCGGTGCGGAATCAAGCGTCTGGTTCGGCGCGGTGCTGCGCGGCGACATCAACCGCATCGTCGTCGGCGCGCAGAGCAACGTTCAGGACGGCTGCGTCCTGCACGTCAGCGACGACCACGCCTGCGTGCTCGGCGCCCGCGTCACCGTCGGCCACCGCGCGGTCGTTCACGCCTGCGAGGTCGGCGACGAGGTGCTGGTCGGCATGGGCGCGATCCTGCTCGACGGTGCGCAGGTCGGCGCGGGCAGCATCGTCGCCGCCGGCGCCCTGGTGACCAAGGACAGCCGCATTCCCGAGGGCTCCCTGGTGGTCGGTTCGCCGGCGCGCGTGGTGCGCGCGCTGACGCCGGAGGAGCGCCGGGCCAACGCCCGGCTGGCGCTCAAGTACGTCGAGCTCGCCCGCCGCTACCGCGGCTTCGACCTGGCCGGGCTGGGCGTGTAAAAACGCCCCGCCGCGGTTGCCAGGGCGGCACCGGCGCTTTTATATTCGTCCGATGAACCGCGAAGTTGTGCCAGTCCAGGTGCGTGCCGTCCTTCCGCTCGAGGGCAGCTTTGCCGTGTTCCTGGGCGACGCCGACAAGACCTTTGTCATCTACGTCGACGAGTCGGTCGGCACGGCGATCTCGATGTTCATGCGCGGCGTCGCCAAGGACCGGCCGCTGACGCACGACCTGCTGGGCAGCGTGCTGACGGCCTTCGGGGCGAAGGTCGACCGCGTGGTGATCAACCACGTCGAGGGCAGCGTTTTCCACGCGCGCATGATCCTGTCCGCCGAGAACGAGCTGCATCAGCGCAAGATCATCGAGCTCGACGCCCGGCCGAGCGACTGCATCGCCATGGCGGTGCAGCAGAGCGCGCCGCTGTTCGTCGCGCGCAAGGTCTGGGAGAGCGTCGAGGACATGTCCGACACCCTCGCCCAGATCGAGAAGCGCGGCCTGGAGGCGGGCGGCCGCGGCGAGGGCGCCGGCGAGGCCGGGGCCGGAGAGGAGGAGGAGCTCGACCTGGAGTCGATCGACGAGGACGGCGCCGAGGAGGACGAAGACGACGAGGGCTACGACGACGGTTACGGCGGCGAGGAGGACGAGGACGGCGAGGACTGGAAAAAGTCCTGAGCCGGGCCTCAGGCGGCGTTGTCGATGGCGGCCGTCCGCGCCTGCCTGTCGGCCGGCGTGCGGAACAGCACGGCGATCGCGAAGGTGACCAGCGTGCCCAGGGTGATGCGCCAGGGGAAGGAGAGCACGAAGGGCTCGCCGAGGCCGAGTTTCGACTGGATGCCGAGCACGTTGCTGAGGAACAGCACCGCGAGGATGCCGCCGGTCATCGCGATCAGGTTGCCGCGGTCGCTGCCGCGGCTGCGGGTGAGCACGGCGAGCAGGAAGACGCCGAGCAGGGAGCCGAAGGTGAAGCCGAGGATGCCGAGCACCAGCGGCAGGATTTCGACCTTCGGATTGTGGGCCATGAACCAGGCGGTGGCGACGCCGACGGCGATGATGACCGCGGCGAAGAAGACCGTGCTGCCGCGCAGGACGGCCAGGCGGCGCGACTCCGGCGCGTCCGCCGGCAGGCGCGGCAGGATGAAGTCGCGCGACAGGCTGGTGGCGAGGGCGTTGAGGGCGGTGCTGAGCGAGCCCATGGCGGTGGCGAGGATGCCGGCGGTGACCAGGCCGCGCATGCCGGCCGGCATCTCGTGCATGATGAAGAAGGGGAAGACCTCGCGGGTCTCCGCCGGCAGGTTGGCGACCGGGTGCGCGCTGTAGTAGGCCTTGAGCAGCACGCCGATGAGGATGAAGGCGGAGACGATGGGCAGGTCGACGAGTCCGGACAGGATGGTGGCGAAGGCGCTCTGGCGGCGGTTCTTGGCGGTGAGCATGCGCTGCACGGTGTCCTGGTCGATGCCGTGCGTGCTCATGGTCACGAAGGTGCTGCCGATGATGGCCGCCCAGATCGTGTACTCGCTGGTGAAGACGTTCTTGAACCAGGCCCAGGCGCCGGCTTCGGCGGGTTTGGCGAAGTCGAAGAACACCGGGCTGCGGATGACCTCGCCGACGGCGTCCCAGCCGCCCGGGATCTTCATCAGCAGGTAGGGGATGGTGAAGCCGAGCGAGGCGACCAGCACGCCGACCTGGATGAAGTCGGTCCAGATCACCGCGCGGATGCCGCCAACGCTGGTGTACAGCGCGGTCAGCAGGGTCACGACGACGACGGCGCCGGCATAGAGCCAGAACTTCGTCTGCGCATCGACCGCGCCGCCCTGCCACATCGCCACGCCGAGCACGAGGATGATCGCCGACACGTACAGCCGCGTGCCCATCGCCAGCACGCGGGTGAACATGAACAGGAAGGAGGCGAACTTGCGCGTCGCCGGCCCGAAGCGCGTCTCGAGGAACTCGTACAGCGAGATGACGCCGTGGCGGTAGAAGACCGGGATGAACAGGAAGCTGACGATGATGCGCGCCATGACGGTGCCGATGGCGAACTGCGCGTAGCTCCAGTTCTGCCGGCTGTAGCCGGCTTCCGGCGCGCCCAGGAAGGTGGCGGCGCTGATCTCCGCCGCCAGGATCGAGGCGAGCACCGCCCACCAGGCGATCTGGCGGTCGCCGAGGGTGAAGCCCTCGACGCTGCCGCTCTTGCTGCGCTGCGACAGGCCGATGCCGAGGATCAGGCCGAAGTAGGCGAGGATGACGAGCGCGTCGAGGAGGTAGGGCATCGCCCACTGTCGCAGGAGAGGCCGCCCGCCGCCAAGTCAATTTCTGCTCAGCCGAGGCGGCCCTTGCGCAGGATGTGCACGCCGAGCAGGCCGAAGGCGATCATCGCCGGCACGGCCAGGAAGTGCATCCACACCACCAGCGGGCCGGCGGCGTTGAGACCGCCGAAGCCGGCGCGCGCCCAGCTGAACACCAGCCAGGCGATGACCAGGCCGATGGCGCCGAGCAGGCTGGCGAGCAGGAAGAACAGGCTGCCCTCGTCCATCTCGATCAGGCGGCGGGTGACGCCGCGCGGGGTCTCGGTCTTCTGCAGGAACATGGCGGCGGCGAGCATGTAGACCTGCGTGCCGAGCAGCGCCGCCAGCATCAGCAGCACCTGGCTGTGGATGTTGAAGATGTTCAGGCCGCCGAGGTTGATCGGTCCGGTCCAGGCGGCGACGGCCTGCAGCAGCGAGGCGCCGACCATGAGCACCAGCCCCTGCAGTTCGAACAGGCGCGGCCGCTCCGAGAGGATGAACAGCAGGTGGCGCATGCCGTCGCGCCAGGTGCGCAGGTGCGGCGTGCGCTCGACCGGCGAGGGGCGCAGCCCGGAGACGATTTCGACGGTGCTGGCCCGGTGCTTGAGCGCCTTGATCAGCAGCTCCGAGGCGAACTCCATGCCGCTGGCGCGGATGTCCCAGGTGTCGTAGGCGGTCTTTTTCAGGCAGCGGAAGCCCGAGTTGCAGTCGCTCAGCCGGCCGTGGAAGAGCAGGTTGATCAGCGTGGTCAGCACCGGCGTGCCCAGGTGGCGGTGCAGCGGCGGCATGGCCCCGGGCTCGATCGTGCCCTTCATCCGCGAGGCGATGCCCATGTCGGTGTCGCCGCGCGCGGTCGTCTGGTACAGCTCCAGCGCATGCTCGTAGCAGTAGGTGCCGTCGGCGTCGGCAAACATGACGTAGCGGCCGGTCGCGGCCGCGATGCCGCCGCGCAGCGCCGCACCGTAGCCGCGCTGCGCCACCGGCACCACGCGCGCGCCGCGCTCCGCGGCGATCTGGCGCGAGTCGTCGGTGCTGCCGTTGTCGGCGACGACGATCTCGAACTGCAGTGCCGGATCGGCCTCGAGCGAGCGGCGCACGGCGTCGATGCACAGCGCGAGCGTGCGGCTTTCGTTGAGGCAGGGGAAGACAAACGTCAGATCCATGATGGGCGGCGGTGGCTGGACGGGGCGGGCGCAGTGAGTTTCCAAGGGGCGGCGTTTTCCTCCGGAATCCGCCTTAGGTCGAGCAGTAGAGCGGGACACGGGAACGTGCAAGCGCCGCGGGGCACGGTCTTACGCCGCCAGCGCCTGCCCGATGTCCGCCCACAGGTCCTCGACGTGCTCGATGCCGACCGAGAAGCGGATCAGGCCGTCGGTGACGCCGGCGGCGAGGCGCACCTCGCGCGGCACGGAGGCGTGGGTCATGGTCGCGGGGTGGGCGACCAGCGACTCGATGCCGCCCAGGCTCTCGGCCTGGGTGAACAGGCGCAGCCGGCGGATGAAGGCGAGGGCCTCGTCCTGGCCGTGGCCGAAGTCGGCCAGCAGCATGCCGCTGCCGCCGCGCATCTGCCGCTTCGCCAGCTCATGCTGCGGGTTGGAGGGCAGGAAGGGGTAGCGCACCTGGCGCGTGCGCGGGTGGTTCTCCAGGCGCGTCGCCAGCTCCAGGGCGTTCTGGCAGTGCCGCTCCATGCGCAGGGCCTCGGTCTTGACCCCGCGCGAGGTCAGCCAGGCATCGAACGGGCTGGGCTGCAGGCCGAGCGCTTTCTGGGCGAAGATCATCCGTTCCTGCCACTCGTCGCTGTTCGAGCAGACGGCGCCGCCCAGGCAGTCGGAATGGCCGTTGGTGTACTTGGTCGTGCTCAGCAGCGACAGGTCGGCGCCGAGGTCGAGCGGCTGCTGCAGCAGGCTCGAGGCGAAGGTGTTGTCGACCAGCACCGCGCCGCCGGCGCGGTGGGCGGCCTCGGCGATCGCGGCGATGTCGAGGATCTTGAGCAGCGGATTGGTCGGCGACTCCAGCCAGACCAGCGCGGGTTTCAGTTCGCCGAGCCGGTCCAGGCTGGCCGGCTGGGCGAAGTCGAGGTACTCGATGCGCACGTCGAATTTGCGCAGCACGCGCTCGAACAGCCGGTAGGTGCAGCCGTAGATGTTCTGTTCGGAGACGACGATGTCGCCCGCCTTGAGGCCGAACAGCACGGCGGTGATGGCGGACACGCCGCTGGCGAAGACGGTGCAGTGGCGGGCGTTCTCCAGACTGGCCAGGGTGGTCTGCAGGTTGCGGAAGTTCGGGCTGCCGGAGCGGGTGTAGTCGAAGCCGCCGGCGTTGCCGGTCTCAAAGGTCGAGGTCATGTAGATCGGCGGAATCACCGCGCCGGTTTCGCTGCGGTAGTCCTGGCCGACGTGGATGGCCCGCGTCTCGAAACGCGCGTTCTGCGGCACCGTGGGGTCGTTCTTCATGCTGGGGCGCCATCCAACCACAGGCCGGCGCACATGCAAGGCGGCGGGCCGCGGATTTGCCCGCGCCGGCAAGAAGCCCGCAACGCGGCGCGTAGGTGGTGCGATGCTCAGTCTGTCCGGAAAATCTCATGGCAAGTTCTGCGACGGCCGGTCGCGGCGCGATTTCCTGCGCATCGGCGGGCTCGCCTTGGGCGGCCTGTCGCTGCCCGACCTGCTCAAGGCCGAAGTCGAGGCCAAGGCCGGCCGCAGCTACAAGTCGATCATCATGATCTACCTGTGCGGTGCGCCGCCGCACCAGGACATGTGGGACCTCAAGATGGACGCGCCGCTGGAGATCCGCGGTCCGTACAAGCCGATCCGCACGAGCGTGCC
>CAYYJK010000064.1:9699-15234 GCA_964472185.1 uncultured Prosthecobacter sp. | reverse complement strand
GGCGCACGTGCGGAAGGCTACTCGCGGGCGACGCCGTTGTTCCAGGCGGCGTGCATTTCTTCCACGCTGGGGATTTCCAGCGGCCGGACGATGCGGAAGCCGAGCCAGGTCGCGTCGGTCAGGTACCAGATGCTCTTCGGCAGCTGCGGATCCTGCTGCTTCCAGGCCGGCTCGGAGGCGCGGCGGGAGGCGCTGCGCAGGAACTCGGCGTCGTCATCGTAGGTGCCGCCGCGGGCGACGTGCGGGTAGGGGGTCTTGGACGGCACCCACTGGTTGCCCAGCACGCCCTGCGCGGCGTTGGCCGCCCAGGTCTTGTAGGTGCTGTCGGCATACTGGTCGAGGGTCCATTCGCAGACGTTGCCGTAGATGTCGTACAGGCCCCAGGGGTTCGGCTTCTTCTTGCCCACCTGGCTGTACTGGAAGTTCGGCGCGTTGTCGAAGTACCAGGCGTAGTCGCCGAGCTGCTTGGGATCGTCGCCGAAGAAGTAGGCGGTCGTGGTGCCGGCGCGGGCGGCGTACTCCCATTCCGCCTCGGTGGGCAGGCGGTAGAAGTGGCCGGTCTGGGCGCTCAGCCACTGGCAGTACTTGTTGGCGGCATGCTGCGTCATGCAGATCGCCGGGAAGCCGTTGCGGCCCATGCCGAAGTCCATCGGCTGGTAGGGCGGCGTCGGCTGCGAGATCAGGTCCTCGGGCTTGTCGTCGGGCGACCAGACCTTGCGGCTGCCGTCCTTGTTGCGGCCTTCGGCGGTGAGCTGGAAGGGTTCGTACTCGTCCCAGGTGATCTCGTATTTGCCCATCCAGAACGGCTTGATTTTGACCTTCACCTGCGGGCCTTCGTCGTCGGCCCGGTTGGCTTCCGCCGCGGGGCTGCCCATCAGAAACTCACCGCCCTTGATGGCCACCATCGAGTAGTTGACGCCGGTCTTCGGCACCTTGCTGTCATACGACTTCATCTCCGCTTCGGCCTTCTCCTTGGAGGTCTGGACGATGAAGGCGTGGATCTTGCGGACCAGTTCCAGGGTGTCCGGATTGTTGGTCGCGGCGGCGGTCTTCTCCTTGGCGGTGAGCTTGATCTTGTCCGGCCAGACGGCGCCCTGCTCGATCCAGGCCTTGAGCAGCGCGATTTCATCCTTCTTCAGCGGGCCGCCGCTTTTGGCGGGCGGCATGAGATCGTCCTCGTCGGCGGCCAGGGTGGTCAGGTGGTAGAGGGCGCTCTTGGCCGGGTCGAAGGGCACGATGTTCGGGGCGTTGTCGCCCGATTCGAACGCCTGCTTCCGGCTGCTGAGGATCCAGCCGCCCTTGTCCTTCTCGGGGTTGTGGCAGCTGACGCAGTTCTGCTCGAGGATCGGCTGGATGTGCTTGGCGAAATCGATGCGCGGCTTGACCTCGAGCGTGACGCCGGCGGGCCAGGCGGCGCCCTGTTCGATCCAGGCCTTGATGACCTCGATCTGCGTCGGGTCGAGCAGGCCCTCCTTGACCGGCGGCATGACCATGTCGTCGTCATGCGGCAGGATCAGGGTCGTGTACACGGCGCTTTTCAGCAGGTTGCCGGGGGTCAGGCCGGGGCCGTTGTCGTTGCCCTTGGTCATGGCCTCCAGGGTGTGCAGGCGGAAGTCGCCCTTGTCCTTGTCGGCGCCGTGACAGTGCGTGCAGGCGGCTTCCAGGATCGGTTTGACCTGGGTGTTGAAATCAACCTTGGCGGCGGCGGCCGACGCCCAGCCGGGCAGGGCGGCAATGGCCAGGAAGGCGGTGGTCAGAGGGCGGAAGTCAGGCATGAGGCGGGCGATTTAGCACGCTCCGGGCGCCTTGTCCACTGCGTGCCGGCGGGGCAGGGGTCAGAGGAAGATCACGATGGCGACCGCGGCGGCGGCGAGGCAGACGACCAGCACCGCCGCCGCGGCGGCGTCCTTGACCCGGCGGATGACCGGATCGAAATCGGGGGTGACCCGGTCGCAGAGGGCCTCCAAGGCGGTGTTGAACAGTTCGGCCATCCAGACCAGGCCGAGGCAGAGCCAGAGGGCGCACCATTCCCAGGCCTGCAGACCGTCGAGCAGGGCAAGCGTCAGTACGGCCAGGGTGGCCAGCAGGTGCAGGCGCAGGTGGGTTTGCGTGCGCAGGCCCCAGAGCAGGCCCGCGCCGGCGCAGCGGAAACTGCGCGCGCGCCGGTGCAGCCAGGTTAGCATGCGCGGGTCAGACGCCTCCGGGTTTGGGCAGGTTGGCGCTGGGGGCCGAAGGGGCGGACTGGTTGATCAGTTCGCGCAGTTCCTTGACCCAGGCGGGCGCGTCGGCGTGGCCGGGGTGGTCCCGGATGATGCGCAGCATGTCGGCCAGGGCGTTGACCGGCGCCGGGCCCTTGCTGTGCAGGTGCTTGGCGCGCGCCCAGTACAGGTTGGGCAGGTCGTTCTGCTGCCAGAGGGCAAACTCGGGCGCCGGCATGTTTTCCTGGCGCTGGGCGATTTCGGCCTGCACGCGGCCGTCCCAGAGCTCGGGCAGGGTTTCGCGGCCCTTGGGGTCAGCGGCCGCCAGCGGCAGCAGGGTCTGCACATACATGCTGCCGATGTCGAGCGGCCGGCTGCTCCAGCCGGCGCGGCTGATGAAGGGCTGCAGCTGGAAGGCGGCGATGATGGGGTTGCGCTCGCTCAGGGCGGTGTTGAGGTAGTTCTGGCCGCGGCCCTTGATCTTGGGCAGGGCGGCGAGCACCGTCTGGATGTAGGCCTGCAGCTTCGGCACCATCTTGATGAAGTCCTCGTCCGAGGATTCGTGGGCTTCCAGGGTCAGCAGCAGGTACTGGATCCCCAGGCGGACGGCCAGCGAGTAGTCGCCTTCGTCATTCGCGCCCATCGCTTTGTTGCGGCGTTCGGCCATCTCGGCGAGGCGCCGGGCCTCGCTCTTGTCGAGATCCTTGCGCTCGATGTTGACGAGCTTTTCGCACTCGACCAGCAGGCTCAGGGCGGCCTGGTCGCTGGCGACGGCGGCCTGCAGGCGGGTGAGTACGCTGGCCAGGGTCGCGCCGCGCTTCTGCAGGATCTGCTGCTCGAGTTCCTGGAGTTGCGACAGCACGTTGCTGGCCTGGCTTTCCGTCAACTGTGCGGGGGCCGGGGCGGCCGTTTGCGCCGGGCTGACGACCGGCAGGCAGGCAATCAGGAGCAGGGGACGGAGAGCCGGGAGTTTCATGGGATCGGGAGGTGGTGCGGGGCCGGGGCTGGTTCGTCGCCCCGCAGTGTGCCTTAACAACGGCGGCGGGGGAAAGTTCCTAGACGGAAACTTGGATCCTCCGGCGCCGATCACTGGGACTTGCGTTTTCGGCCAACTGGCGTCACTGGGGCAGCACCATGATTTGGAGCCAGCCATTGAGGTTCAAACCGGTCTGCCAAGGCCGGGTTTGGGGCGGTCGAGGTCTGGCAAACCGGTATGGCCGGGAACTGCCGGATCCGCAGCAGCCGTACGGGGAGTGCTGGGAGATCAGCGACCGGCCCGAAGCGCAGAGCCTGCTGGTGTCCGGCGGCCCGCCCGGGCTGAGCCTGCACGAACTGTGGACCGGCTGGCGCCGGGAGGTTTTCGGCGACTCGGCCGCCAGCCATCCGTCGCCGGTGTTTCCCGTGCTCATGAAGATTCTCGACGCCAGCGCGCCGCTGTCGATCCAGGTGCATCCGCCGGCGGCGGTGGCCGCTCAGTTGGGCGGCCAGCCCAAGACGGAACTCTGGCATGTGGTGCAGGCCGAGCCGGGGGCGGTGATCTATGCCGGACTCCGAGCCGGGGTGGATCGCGCCCGGTTCGAGGCGGCGCTGGCCGACGGGTCGGTGGCGGAGCTGCTGCACCGGCTGGAGCCGCAGCCCGGCGACAGCCTGTTTCTGCCCAGCGGCCGCATCCACGCCCTGGGCGCCGGCGTCATGGTCTTTGAAATCCAGCAAAACAGCGACACAACCTACCGGGTCTTCGACTGGAACCGCCGGGGCCTCGACGGTCAGCCGCGGCCGCTGCACGTGGCGGAGTCGCTGCACAGCATCGATTTCCAGGACCTCGAACCCGCCTGGGTGGCGCCGGCCGCCGACGGCCGGCTGGGGGCCTGCGCCGATTTCGAGGTGCGCCTGGCGCGGCCTGGCGCGGCGCGCCTCGGCGCGGAAGGCGAGCATCTGTCGCTTGCAGTGGTGGCGGGCCGGCTGGAACTGGCCGGGGAAAGCTTTCGGCCGGGGGACTTTGCCATGCTGCCGGCCGGGATGACCACGGCCGCACGCCAGGGACTGCGGGCCAGTGCCGATGCCGAATGGTTGGAAATCCGGGTTCCCGCCGCGTGATTTCCCGAACCAGGCGCTTCGTCGGGCAGCTTGACGCGCCGGGAGCGCTCTCCTAATATGCGACTTCCGATGAGAGATTCTGCCCTCCCCAGATTGTCCGCCTGCGCCATCACGGCCACCGCCCTGTGCTTTGCTCCGGCGTCCTCCCACGCCTTTCTGGGGCTCTTTGAGAAAAAGGAGAAGCAGGCGCCCGGCGCCACGGAACGCCAAGCCCAGGAAGCCCAGGCGGCCGCCCTGCTCAGCGAGGCCCGCACTGCCCAGAATGCCGGCAAAAGCGGCCGCGCCGAAAGCCTCTACGGCTCGATCGTGAAGCAGTATCCCTTCACCACCGCCGCGGCCGAAGCCTCCTACGCCAGCGCCGTATTGGTGCGCGCCGACAGCGATGTGCCGACGGCCTTCGACGCCTTCCAGAAATTCATCGACGACTACCGTTCCAGCCCGCGTTTCAACGACGCCCTGCAGCAGCAGTACGAACTGGCTGAGGAGGCCCGAGGGGGCCGCCGGCAGCGCGCCCTGCTGATCCTGCCGGTCAAGATGGGCGGCGAGGAAGTCATCGAGCTCTACCAAAAAATCATCAAGAACGCGCCCTTCGGCAAACTGGCGCCTCTGGCGCAGTTCAGCATCGCCGAGATCTACCAGGATCTCGGCGAGAAGGACAAGGCGGTGCTCGCCTACCAGCTGGTCGCCGACAACTACCCGAACACCAAGCAGGCCGGCGAGGCGCAGTTCCGCATCGGCTCGATCAGCAGCGTGGCGGCCACGCGCAGCGAGGACAAATCCAACCTCGTCGCCACGCGCGACGCGCTGACCACCTACATGACGACCAACCCGAAAGGGGAGCGTTCCAGCGAGGCGGAACTGATCCTGCAGCAGGTCAACGCGGCTGAAGCGACCCAGTCCCTGCAGGTGGGCAAATTCTACCAGCGCATGGGCAAGCCCAAGGCCGCGGCCATCTACTTCAACGAGGCGCTCAAGTATGGCTCCCCCGAGGTCTCCACCGAGGCCCGTGAACTGCTCGCCCAGCTCGCCGCGGTGGATCCGGATGCGGTCGCCGACGCCCAGAAGGGGCAGCCGGGCCAGGACTACACCGCTCCGGGCGCCCGCGACCTGAAAAACCGCGACGATTACGTGGGACCGCTGTCGCCGGAGCTCACCCGCCTGAGCCAGAAGCCGAAGATGCGCGCCGGCGACGATAACTTCCTGCCGATTCCGATCCAGGAACCGGCGCTGCCCACCGTGC
>CAYYJK010000064.1:0-9689 GCA_964472185.1 uncultured Prosthecobacter sp. | reverse complement strand
GCGCGACCGCCCCGGCTCCGGGCACCCTGCTGCCGCCCGTCGGCGGCGACAAGCCGGCCGCCATGCCGCCGGTGCCGGCGCCTCCGGCCGCGGCCCCCGCGATTCCGCCGCAGCCGCCCGCCGAACTGCCGGTGCCGCCGAAGCCCAAGACCACCGCCCCCTGATCCTCGCGACCCTTTTCCTCGGATGAAATCTTTCCTTTTTGCCGGTGTTCTCGGGCTGGTGGTGACCCTGACAGGCTGCTCGGGCTATCGCCTCGGCGGCCAGAAGCCCGCGCATCTGACCCGCATCACCAAGCTGGCGGTGCCGACCTTTGAAAACCTCACGCTTGAACCCCGGCTCGGCTCGCTGGTGACCAACGCCGTCATCAAGCAGATCCAGATGAGCGGCGGTTACGAGATCGTCTCGCTCGACCAGGCCGAGGCCGTGCTGGAAGGCCAGGTGGCGAGCATCGACCGTTCGCAGTTCCGTTCCGACCGGCGCAACGTCCTGCGCACCTCGCAGTTGCTCATGCGCCTGAGCACCGACTACTACATCCGCGACGCCTCGAGCAGCACGATCCTGCACCGCGGTCGCGTCGCCGCGGATTCCTACACCATCCTCGACAGCAACGTTCAGAACTCCGAAGCCCAGGCTCTCGAAGACGCCTCGCAGCGTCTTGCCGCGACCCTTGCGGCCGAGATCACCGAGGGCTGGTGATGACGCCGGAGGACGCGCCGGAACCCGACGGCTCGGACGCTTTGGCGGCCGACGCGGCGGCGGATGCGGAGGACGCCGGCCTGCCGCTCACGGCGGGCGCGCTGCCGCCGGCCCTGTACCTGGTGGGCACACCGATCGGCAACCTGGCCGACATTACGCTGCGGGCCCTGCACATCCTCAAGTGCGCCGGCGTGGTCGCCTGCGAGGACACGCGCCACTCCGGCCGCCTGCTCGCCCACCACGGCATCCGCGCGCGCCTGCTCAGCCTGAACGAGCACAACGAGGCGCGCCGCATCCCCGAACTGATTGAGCACCTTCGCCAGGGCGGCAGCGTCGCGCTGATTTCCGACGCCGGCATGCCGACTGTCTCCGACCCGGGGCAGCGCCTCGTGCAGGCGGTCGTCGCCGCCGGCCTGCGCGTCGAGGGCATTCCCGGACCGAGCGCCGTGCTCACGGCGCTGGCTGCCTCCGGCCTGCCGACCACGCCGTTCCAGTTCGGCGGCTTTCTGCCGCACAAGAAGGGGCAGCGCGCCAGCGAACTCGCCGCCGCCCTGCAGCGCGACTGCACCAGCGTCTATTTCGAGAGCCCCTACCGCCTGGTCGACACGCTGGCCATGCTCGCCGAGCAGGCGCCCGAACACCGGGTGGTGGTGGCGCGCGAGTTGACGAAGAAGTTTGAGGAATTCCAGCGCGGTCCGGCCCGGATTGTGCTTTCTCACTACCAGACCAAACCGCCGAAGGGCGAGATCACGCTGGTGATTGCTCCGCGCGAGCTGCCCAGGTGGATCACTTGGTGAAACCCCACCCCCACGCAGAGCCCCGGTGAACAGCCTCCGACGCAACGCCACCGACACCATCGCGGACCGAGCCGGCGCCGCGAGCAGCCCCCCGCCAACCATGACGCCCGCCCCCTGCGATCTCGGCAACTCGAAAGAGAGCCTGAAAAATTCGATCACCAACCACCTGCGCTTCACCCTCGGCGCCTACGTGGCGTCCGCCAGCCAGAACGACTGGTGGGTGGCCACCTGCCTGGCCATCCGCGACCGGGCCATGGATCACGCCACCCAGTCGCGCTCGCTCCACCGCCAGGCCGGCGTCCGCCGCGTCCATTACCTGTCCCTGGAATACCTCATGGGACGGCTGCTGGAGAACAACCTGCGCAACTCCGGCCTGTACGAAGTCACCCGCGAGGCGCTGTCCGAGATGGGCAAGGACCTCGACGCCCTGCTCGCCAGCGAGCCGGACATGGGGCTCGGCAACGGCGGTCTCGGCCGCCTTGCCGCCTGCTTCATGGACAGCCTGAGCACGATGAACCTGCCCGCCATCGGCTACGGCATCCACTACGAGTTCGGCCTGTTCCGCCAGGAATTCGTCGGCGGCCGCCAGATCGAGCATCCCGACGCCTGGATGCGCGACGGCAGCCCCTGGAAAATCGCCCGGCCGAGCTACCGCCAGACCGTGCACCTTTACGGCCGCGTCGTGCAGAAGTTCGACGACTGCGGCCACCCGCACCACGAGTGGGTGGACACCAAGTGCCTGCTCGGCCTGCCCTGGGACATCCCCATCATCGGCTACGACAGCCAGACCGTGAACGTCCTGCGCCTCTGGCAGGCCCAGGCGGACGAGGACTTCAACTTCCAGGTCTTCAACGAGGGCAGCTACGTCGAGGCCCTGCGCGAGAAGGCGCTCGCCGAGACGGTGTCGAAGGTCCTGTACCCGAACGACGCCACCGAGAGCGGCAAGGAGCTGCGCCTGGTGCAGCAGTACTTCTTCGTCGCCTGCTCGCTGGCGGACATCGTGCGCCGCTTCAAGCACGGCTACACGCTGCCCTGGAGCGAGTTCCCGGCCAAGGCGGCGATCCAGCTCAACGACACGCATCCGGCGGTGGCGATTCCGGAGCTGATGCGCATCCTGGTCGACCAGGAAAAGCTGCCCTGGGCCCAGGCCTGGAAGATCTGCCAGGAGACCTTCGCCTACACCAACCACACCCTGCTGCCCGAGGCCCTGGAGATGTGGAGCGTCGCCCTGTTCGAGCGCGTGCTGCCCCGCCACCTGCAGATCATCTACCAGATCAACCAGCAGTTCCTCGACGGCGACGTCGAGGCGCGCTGGCCCGGCGACAACGACAAGAAGAAGGCGCTCTCGCTCATCGAGGAGCGCGGCGGCAAGTACGTGCGCATGGCCAACCTGTCGGTGCTCGGCAGCCACGCCACCAACGGCGTCGCGGCGCTGCACACCCGCCTGCTGTGCGAGCGCCTGTTCCCCGAATTCCACGCGCTCTACCCCGAGCGCTTCCTCAACCTCACCAACGGCGTCACCTTCCGGCGCTGGCTGGACGTCTGCAATCCGCAGCTCTCCGCGCTGATCACCGAGTCGATCGGCGAGGGCTGGAAGAAGGACGCGGCCCTGCTGCGCGGCCTCGATCCGCTGGCCGGGGATGCCGGCTTCCGCGCCCGCTACCGCCAGATCAAGCGCGAGCACAAGGTCGTACTGGCCAAGCTCATCCAGGACAGCTGCGGCGTCCACGTCAGCCCCGACGCGCTGTTCGACGTCCAGATCAAGCGTCTGCACGAGTACAAGCGCCAGCACCTCAACCTGCTCAACATCGTCACCCTGTACCGCCAGATTCTCGACAACCCCGGGGCGGACTTCCACCCGCGCGTGTTCATCTTCGGCGCCAAGGCCGCGCCCGGCTACTACCTCGCCAAGAACATCATCCACGCGATCAACGCCGTGGCGGCGAAGATCAACACCGACCCGCGCGTCGGCGACAAACTGCGCGTCGTCTTCCTGCCCAACTACTGCGTGTCGCTGGCCGAGAAGATCATTCCCGCGGCGGACCTGTCCGAGCAGATCTCGACGGCCGGCAAGGAGGCGTCGGGCACCGGCAACATGAAGCTGGCGCTCAACGGCGCGCTGACCATCGGCACCCTCGACGGCGCCAACGTCGAGATCGCCGAGGAGGTCGGTGCGGACAACATCTTCATCTTCGGCCTCACCGTCGAGGAGGTGAGCGCGCTCAAGGCGCGCGGCTACAACCCCTGGGACTGCTACTGGGCCAACGAGTCCCTGCGCGACACCATCGACTGGATCAGCAGCGACTACTTCACCGGCAACGCCGACGACTTCCTGCCGCTGCGCCGCAGCCTGCTCGACCACGGCGACCCGTACTTCTGCCTCGCGGACTTCCAGTCCTACGTCGACACCCAGGCGCGGGTGGACGCGGTGTACAAGGACGCCGAGCAGTGGAGCCGCATGGCGGTGCTCAACACCGCGCGCATGGGCAAGTTCAGCAGCGACCGCACCATCGGCGAGTACGCCGAGAAGGTCTGGCGGCTGCCGCCGGTGATTCCGGAGTGAGCCGCGCCCGCCGCCGCCGGGACCCATCGGGCTCCCGCCGGCGGCGGCGGCGCCTCACAGCGCCACCACCTGGCAGCTGCGCTGGCTTTCCAGCGCCGCGGCGAAGATCTCCTGGGTGGCGACCGCCTCCTCCGGGGTCGCGCAGCCGAAGCGGCCGTCGAGCAGGCCTTCGCGCTCCATCAGGAAGGCGGCCCACATCTGCTGGATGATGTCCGGGAAGCCCGGCTCGAAGATGCCGCCGGTGACGGCCTTGAACGGCATGCCGAAGCCGAGGTCGGTCTGCTTCCAGTACTGCTCCTTGCCGCCTTCGAACAGCCAGAGGGTCTTCGGCTCCTTGGTCGAGTAGCGGACGCCGCCCTGGGTGCCGCGCACCTCGATGAACCAGGTGTTGGTCTCGCCGGGGGCCAGGCGCTTCATTTCCAGGCGCAGCGGCACTTCGTGGCCGTCAATGCGGGTCCAGCCGTGCAGCATGGCGTTGTCCCAGGTGTCGCAGGCGGCCATGCCGCCCTTGCCGTCCGGCCGCTCCGGGTACCCCTTCTGCAGCTGGGCGAACAGGTGGGTCGGGCGCCAGCCCAGCCGCAGCGGGATGTGGCAGGCGTGCATGCCGAGGTCGCCGAGCACGCCGATCTCGCCGCAGGTGCGCGAGAAACGCTTCCAGTTCGCCGGCTTGCTGGCGTCCAGGTCGCTGCTGTGGTGGAAGCCGGAGACGATTTCCAGGATGCGGCCGAGCTGGCCGGAGCTGGCGGCGGCGATGGCGCGCTGGGCGCCCGGGAAGAACGGGAACTCGGAGGAGCAGCGGACAAACCGGCCCGTGCGCTGGCAGGCGGCCAGGATGTTGCGCGAAGCGGCGAGGTCCATGCCGAAGGGCTTTTCGGCGAACAGGTCCTTGCCGGCCTCGAGCACGTCGATGTACAGCTTTTCGTGCAGGTTGTGCGGCACGGCGACGTAGACGACGTCCACGGCCGGGTTGGCCAGCAGCTCCTGGTAGTCCGCGGTCAGCTGGGTGCAGGAGGGGATGCAGCGGAACCATTCGCGCACCGGCTCGACCAGGTCGGCCACGGCGACGAGTTCCGGCTGGACGCTGACGTCCGTGAGGGCGCACCAGCGTGCGAACGCGCTTGCCATTTCGCGGCCCATGAGGCCGCCGCCGATGATGCCAATGCCGATTTTTTTCATGAGGTGGGTGTCTTGGATGTCTGGGGGTGGAAAGTAAGGCCGGGCAGGGGAGACTATTTCAGCTCCTTGACCAGGACCTTGGAGTTGCGGCCGCTGCGGTCGTATTTCTCCCGGCGCGCCGCGGGCAGGGCCTCGGGCGTGGCCACGCGGAAGCCCATCTTCTCCTCGAAGAAGCGAAAGGCCTGGGTGCTCAGGGCGACCAGCTGTTCGCAGCCGCGCTGGCGGGCCGTTTCCTCGGCAAAGGCGACCAGCTTCTGGCCGTGGCCGCGGTTCTTGTGCGAGCGCTTGACGAACAGGCAGGCCAGTTCGCCGATCCGGCGGCCGCCCTCCTCGTAGCCGTGCACGGCGACGCTGCCGATCGGGTTGCCGTCGACCTCGAGCACGTAGAAGTCCTTGATCCGCGCCAGGATCTGGTCGCGCGTGCGCGGCACCAGGGCGGCGTCGTCCATCGACTGCTGCATCATGCCCAGCAGGGTGGTCACATCCGAGGCGTGGGCCCGGCGGATCTGCTGGTAGTCGTCGGCGTGGATCATCGTGCCGACGCCCTCGTTGCTGAACAGTTCGGCCAGCAGCGCCTCGTCCTGAGTGCCGTCGACGATGTGCACGCGCGGCACGCCCTCCTGGCAGGCCAGGGCGGCGTAGCGCAGCTTGGACAGCAGGTTGACGTCGTGCCGCGGGTCCTTGCGCCGGTACATCTCCCGGGCCTCGGCCACCGAAATCTGCGCCAGGCGGCTGCCGTCGGCGGCGCTCAGGCCCGCTTCGGAGACGAAAATGACCTTCGCGGCGCGCAGGGCGATGGCGACCTCGACCGCCACGGCGTCGGAATTCAGGCGCAGCGTCGTGCCGCGGCCGTCGTAGCCCAGGGGCGGCAGCACCGGCATCAGGTCCGCCTTGAGCAGGGCTCCGAGGGATTCGCCGTCGACGCGCTCGATCCGGCCGGTGAACTCCTGGTCGATGCCGTCGATGACGCCGGCCGGGTGCACGGCCAGGGCGTTGGACACCGCCACCGGCAGCTCGAGGGCGGTCAGGTCGGCGACCAGCTCGCTGGTCTGGCGGGTGATGGCGTCCACGGCGACCTCCAGGGTGGCCGCGTCGGTGCGGCTCATGCCGTCGTCGCTGCTCAGGGTCACGCCGCGCCGGGCCGCCAGGGCGCGGATCTGGGCGCGGGCGCCGAACACGAGCACGACCTCGATGTTGAGCGACTGCAGCACTGCCACGTCCTGGAGCAGGCTGCCGAAGGTCGGCTGGCCCATCAGGGCGCCGTCGATCGCGATCACAAACACGCGCTGCCGGAACTGCGGCACGTAGCGGAGGATGCCGCGCAGGTCTTCAAAGCGCGCGGGGGGTTTGTGGGAGTCGGCGTCGGGCACCCGGGAGTCTTGATCATCCCGGGCCGCCCGGCAAGCCATTCATCATTTGCCATCCGCCTCATTTCGGCCATTCGTAAGGACCGACATGGCCTGCAAAATCGACCCCGCCCTGCACACGGAGAAAAAACCCGACTGGATCCGCGTGAAGCTGCCGCGCGACCCGGTGTTCTGGAGCACCAAGGGCCTGATTTCCGACCTCAAGCTGCACACCGTCTGCGAGGAGGCCCAGTGCCCGAACCGCTGGGAGTGCTGGAGCCAGGGCACGGCGACCTTCATGATCGCCGGCGACCGCTGCACCCGCGCCTGCGGCTTCTGCGCGGTCAAGACCGCCAAACCTTTCGCCCTTGAGGCCGATGAGCCCGAGCGCGTCGCCCAGGCCACCAAGCGGCTGGGGCTCAACCACATCGTCATCACCGCCGTGGCCCGCGACGACGTCCCGGACGGCGGCGCCGAGCACTTTGCCCGCACCATCGAGGCGGTGCGCGCGGCCGTGCCGGGCATCACCATCGAGATCCTGGTGCCCGATTTCAACGAGAAAGAGGCGTCGCTGGACGTGGTCATGCGCGCCCGGCCGCACATCTTCAACCACAACCTGGAGACGGTCGAACGCCTGACGCCGCTGGTGCGCAGCCGCGCCCAGTATCAGCGCAGCCTGAAGGTGCTCAAGCGCGCCAAGCAGATCGCCGACGACCTCGGCTACCGCTGCGCCACCAAAAGCGGCCTGATGCTCGGCCTCGGCGAAACCGAGGTGGAGCTGTTCCAGGCCATGGACGACCTGCTCGAGCACGATGTCACCGTGCTCACCCTCGGCCAGTACCTGCGTCCCTCGCCCCAGCACCTGCCGGTGATCGAGTACGTCCACCCGGACGTGTTCGAGAACTACAAGCAGATCGCCCGCAAGAAGGGCTTTCGCCACGTCGCCAGCGCGCCGCTGGTGCGCAGCTCCTACCACGCCGCCGACTTCAAGCCGGAGCAGGATCTCGACTGAGCCGGCGCTTTCCTGATTGCCCCGGCCTGCGGTTGGCGTTTAAGCAGGGCCATGCACCGCGCCCTGACCCTGCTGTTCGCCTCCGCCACCCTGGCCGCCGCCCAGATCCGGCCGGACGGCGCCACGGCCTCCTTCCGCGGCAGCCTGCCGCCCCGGCCCGTCGCCGCGCTTTCCGCCGGGCAGGAGGCCGCCCTGGAGCAGCGCCTCGCCGGCCTGCAGCGCGAGTTCCAGGCCGTGCGCAGCCACCCGCGCGCGGCTGACGCCGACATCTTCCTCAAGGCGGTGCGCTACGCTCTCGACTTCGACGAGTGGTACGACAAAAAGCCGGAGGATGGCGTCCGCAAGGCGACGACCCTGCTCGACGAGGCGGCCCGCCGCATCGCTGCGCTCGGCCAGAACCGCACGCCCTGGATGGACGGCAGCGGCCAGAAGGTGCTCGGCTTCTACTCGGCCATCGACGACAGTCCGCAGCCCTACGGCGTCGAGGTGCCGGAGGGCCTGGAGATCGGCCGGTGCGAAGTCCCGATGTGGATCTGGCTGCACGGCCGCGGCGACACCGCCACCGACCTGCACTTCGTCCACAGTCGGCTGACCGCCAAGAAGCCGGGCCAGTTTCAGCCCAAGGGCACGATCGTCATCCACCCCTTCGGCCGCTACTGCAACGGTTGGAAGTCCGCCGGCGAAACCGACGTGTTCGAGTGCCGGGACGATGCCGTGGCGCGCTTCAAGGTCGACCGCGACCGCATCGCCCTGGCCGGCTTCAGCATGGGCGGGGCGGGGGCCTGGCACCTCGGCGCCCACCATCCCGACCAGTGGGCCTGCGTGCATGCCGGGGCCGGCTTTGCCGACGTCAAACGCTACCTGAAACTCACCCCGGACAAGTTCCCCGCCGGCTACGAGCAGACGCTGTGGAACGTCTACGACGTGCCGCCCTACGCGCGCAACTTCTTCAACGTGCCGCTGGTCTGCTACAGCGGTGAAAACGACGCCCAGCGCGACAGCGCCGAGTACATGATCGAGGTGCTCGGCCGCGAGGGCCTGAAGCCGCCGCACTTCATCGGCCCGGGCATGGGCCACAAGTACCATCCCGAGGTGATCCTCCAGGTGCAGGCCGAGATCGAGGCGGCCGTGGCCAAGGGCCGCAACCGCTTCCCCGACGAGGTCCGCATCCAGACCCGCACGCCCCTCTACGGCCGCGTCAAGTGGCTCAACCTGCACGGCATGGAGCGCAGCTGGGACGAGGCGCGCATCGACGCCCGCGTCGCCGGCGGCCGCCGCATCGAACTGCGCACGCAGAACGTCAGCCGCATCGTCCTCTACCCGCCGCCGCAGGCCCGCGCCGGCGGCCGCGAACTCGACCTCGTCATCGACGGCGCCCAACTCACTGTCGCCCTCGGCCCGGTGCTGCCCGGCTTCGCCAGCTTCCGCGAGCCCGGCCCGCGTCCGCCGAACGCCGGCGCGGCCTTCATCCGCCTGGTGAAGAAGGGCGGCCGCTGGACCGAGCACGGCCCGACGCCCTTCGTGCACACCGGCCCCGAAGGCGGCAAGACCACCGCCCACCCCGGCCCGATGGACGCGGCCTTCCTCAAGCGTTTCCTCGTCGTCCTGCCCGACGGCCCATCCTCCCACCCGCAGGTCGACGCCTGGGTGCAGGCCGAATCGGCGCACTTCCTCAAGCGCTGGCGCAGCCTGATGCGCGGCGACGCGCGCGTGGTCAAAGCCTCGGAGATCGACGACCCCGTCGCCGCCGGCCAGACCCAGGGCCTCATCCTTTGGGGCACGCCCGAGTCGAACTCGGTCCTGAAAAAACTCGCCGCCCGGCTGCCGCTGCAGTGGGATGCGCAGAAACTCGCGATCGCCGGCCGGGTGCACGACGCCGCCACGCACGTGCCGCTGCTCACCCAGCCCGCCCTCGGCTCGGCCGGCTTTGAAATCGTCGTCAACAGCGGCCTGACCTTCCGCGAGGCGCACGACCGCACCAACTCCCTGCAGAACCCCAAGCTGCCCGACTGGGCCGTGCTCGATATTACCCAGCCGCCCAGCGCCGAAAGCGCCGGCCGCATCGCCGACGCCGGCTTCTTCGACGACTTCTGGCA
>CAYYJK010000063.1:9886-15352 GCA_964472185.1 uncultured Prosthecobacter sp. | reverse complement strand
GCTCATAACCTGAAGGTCACAGGTTCAAATCCTGTCCCCGCTACCAAATGAAGGCCGTGCAGCAATGCACGGCCTTCACCGTTTCCAGGCGGAGCGTTCAGCGCTGGAGCAGGCCGCGGGCGATGATCGCGTCGACGGGGTTGAAATCGTCGGTGAAGACGGGCCCGGCGGCGGGCAGCTGGCTTCTGGGGATGCGGGTGCCGAGCAGGCGGGCCTGCCAGGAGCCGGCCGGATGCAGCGTGTCGGTGATCCTGGGGCCCAGGTTCTCGCGCGAGGCCAGCACGATGACGTTCTGCACCAGGGTCCGCGGGCCCTGCACGGCGAAGACTTCCAGGTGCGGGAACACTCCGCGCAGCGTCGCCAGCATGCCGCCGAGCAGCTGCGATTTCGGGCCCTGCACGGCGGAGATGATGTTCATCGCATACACGCCGGAGGGCGTCAGCCGGTCGGCGACCAGCTGGAAAAACTCGCGCGTGGCCAGGTGCGGCGGGATGGCCTGGACGCCGTTGTAGGCGTCGCCGAAAATCAGGTCCCAGCGGCGTTCGCCGGCGGTGCGCAGAAAGTGGCGGGCATCGCCGGCATGGGCCTGCACGCGGGGGTGCTCGTCGAGCTTGAAGAAGCGGCGGCCGACCTCGATCACGGCCGGGTCGAGTTCGGCGACGTCGACCCGCGCTTCGGGGAATTCGCGCGAGACCTCCTCGGGCATGCCAAAGGCGCCGGCGCCGATGAACAGCGCGCTGGCCAGCGGCTGGTCGCGCAGCAGGGCCAGCCGCCAGTAGTGCTGGTAGCCGAGGATCAGCGAACCGTCGTCCGGATTCATGCCGCCCTCGGCGGTCGAGTCGAGCTTGAGCAGGCGCTGCCGCCGCGGGCTCTCCCCCTGCTCCGACACCTGGATGCGGTGGTAGAACGATTCGCGCTCGTAGATCACGCCCTGGGCCACGCCGGGCGAGGCGAGCGAGCCGAGGCCGGCGGCGCCAAGGCCGAGCGCCAGGACGGGCACGGCCCGGCCGAAGGCGCCGCGGGTGAGCAGGAAGGCCAGCAGGGCAAGCAGCAGCAGGACGGTGGCGGTGCCGTAGAAGATGCTGCGCACGCCGAAGTGGCCGAGCAGGACGAAGCCTGAGAGGAAGGTGCCGATGAAGCTGCCCAGAGAGCCGAGCATGCTGACGGTGCCGGCGGCGGCGCCGACATGGGTGTCCTGCCAGGTCAGGCTGTACAAGCGCACGGCTGCGGGCGAGATCGCGCCGAGCAGGGCGCCGGGCACGGCGAGCAGGAACAGCGAGAACAGCACGGGGCCCTGGATCAGGCCGCTGCCGGCGAAGGTGTGGCCGAACCAGGCGCCGAGCGCCGGGATCAGGAAGGTCAGGGCGGCGACGGCGGCGAGCATCCAGCCGATGCCGTTGAGCCCGCTGTGCCGGTCGGCATAGCGGCCGCCCAGGTAGCCGCCGACGCTGAAGGCGACGAGGATGACGCCGATCAGCGCGGTCCAGGTGTACACGCTGTTGCCGAACAGCGGTGCGAGCAGGCGGGCGGCGCTGATCTCGATGATCATCATGGCGGCGCCGGCGCTGAAGCAGGCGGTGCCGCGGTAGTAGCGCACCAGGCGGCGCCGTGCGGGGGGCCGGGGGGAAGCGGGCATGGGGTCAGTCGTTGTAGAACACCAGGGCGATGATGCGCCAGCCGTCGGCGGTTTTCACGAGGGTGAAGAAATCGCTGCCGGTCACGATCTGGGCTCCCTTGGTGAGCCGCCAGCGCACCTCGGCCTGGGCCACCCGGGCGTCGCCGTGGATGCCGATCCGGGTGGGCGCCTCGTGCATCGGCACCGGCGACTGGGCGTGGCTGAGCTTCTGGCCGTGCAGGAAATCGGTGAGCCCCTGGGTGTCGGTCCGGCCGCCGGCGCCGACGAAGGTCACCCGCGCCTGGGGCAGGAAACAGGCGCCGTAGCCGTCCATGTCGCGGGCCGACCAGGTGGCAAAATAGCGCTCAAGCAGGGTGCGGACGGCCGCTTCGTCGGGATGGGCCGCCGGCTGTCCGCAGGCGGTCAGCAGCCAGCCAAGGCAGCACAGGGCGGCGGCGCGCAGCAGCGGCATGGGCTCAGTCCTCGAGCTGCTCCTCCGGCACGCCCATGAGCGCCAGGATGCGGTTCAGATCCTCGACGCCGTAGTAGTCGATCTCAATGCTGCCCTTCTTCTCCGCGTGCTTGACGCTGACGTTGGTCGTCAGGTGGTGCATCAGCCGCTGTTCGACCGACTCGATGGCGCGGTTGATCTCGTTGTCGCCCAGCTGCGGCTTGGGTGGCGGCGGATTGAGGATGGCGTTGGCGAGTTTTTCGGCGGCGCGGACGGTCAGGCCCTTGCGCACGACCTCCTCGGCGGCCCGCTCCTGGTCGGCGGCGTCCTTCAGGGTGAGCAGGACCTTCGCGTGACCGGTGCTCAGCTTGCCCGAGGACAGCATATGCTGGACGGGTGCGGCGAGGTCGAGCAGGCGCAGGGTGTTGGCCACCGTGGCGCGGTTTTTGCCGACGCGCTGGGCGATGTCCTCCTGGCGCATCGAGAAGTCCCGGGCCAGGCGCTCGTAGGCGCGGGCCTCTTCAATCGGATTGAGGTCCTCGCGCTGCAGGTTCTCGATCAGCGCCATCTCGAGCACGTCCTTGTCGGACGCCTCGCGGACGATGACCGGCACCTCCTTCAGGCCGAGCTCGCGCGAGGCGCGGAAACGGCGCTCCCCGGCGATGAGCTCGAGCTTGCCGCTGACGCGGCGGACGATGAGCGGCTGAATGATGCCGTGCTCGCGGATGGACTCCATGAGCTCGGCGAGCTGTTCCTGGACGAATTCCTTGCGCGGCTGCAGCGGGCTGGGCACCAGCTGGTCGAGCGAGACACGGTTGACGACGTCGCCGGGCGCGGGCTGGGCCAGGGCCGGCAGGCGCGTGGCACTGGCTCCCGCGGGCGACGCCGAGATCAGTGCTCCAAGTCCTTTTCCGAGTGCTGGTTTTGCCATAAGGCCGCGAGGTTAGAGGTGGAGACCGAGATGGCAAATGAGTTTTGCCTGGGATTCAGACCGGTTCGGCATCAGCGCTTCTTGAGGGCGCCCGTTGGGGTGGGGACGGCCCTGTCCCGGACGGCGGCGGCGAAGCCAAGCAGGCAGGCTTTCATGGCGGTCAGGGCAGCAGTCCGAGCGCGGCGAGGAAGCGGTCGGAGCGCTTCAGCGTGTCGTCGAGCAGGGCGCGGTCGCGCATCAGGTAGCCGTGGGCGCCGCCTTCGTGGACCACCAGTTCGCTGCGGTTGCCGGCGCGCAGCATCGCCTCATGGAAGGCCTTGGCGCCGGCGAAGGGGGTGACGGTGTCGCCGGTGCCGTGGAAGGTGATGGTCGGTGGCAGGCCGGCGCGCACCTGGTGCACCGGCGACAGGTCGCGCCAGCGCTCGCCGATCTTGGCCTGCCCATAGCCCTCCTTGGAGGTGTCGATGACCGGGAAGAGCAGCACGAGGGCGTTGGGCGCGCATGAGATCCGGGTGTCCTCGCCGCCGGCGTTGATCCCGTCAAACAGCGCCGTCGCCACGGCCAGGTGACCGCCCGCGGAGCCGCCGCTGACGATGATCTTCTGCGGGTCGATGCCGAAGTCGGCGGCGTGGGCGCGCACGTAGCGCACCGCCGAACGGGCGTCCTCGACGCAGTCCTGGACGCGCACGCCGGTTTTGGCGCTGTGCAGGCGGTACTGGACGCTGATGCCGACCAGCCCCTGCCGGGCGTAGTGGGCGGCAAACGGGTACATGCGCTTCGGCTGGCCGCCGGTCCAGCCGCCGCCGTGAAGGGTGATGAAGCAGGCGCGCCGGTCGCCGGTCAGGTGGCCGGCGGGTTCGAACACGTGCAGGGAAAGCGGCTGGGTGCCGGCGGTCTTGTAGACCTGCGTGCGGGTCGGCTGGAGCGCCGCCGCCAGGGTGTCCACAGGGTCGGCGGCTTTGCCTGCCGGAGCCTGGGCCGACAACGGGCCGGTCAGGAGGCAGACGAGGGCGAGAGGCAGGCGGAGCAGGGTCATGCGCTGGGGTGGTTTTAACGGCCCCTGCCGCAGGTACCTTCCGGCAAAGGCCGGGGAATCGCGCAATCTTCGGCCGGCGCGGGGCGTTACAGGCGCACGATGATCCGCTGCCTTCTCTTCTTCTGCCTGACTGCGTGCGTGGCTTCGGCCGAACTGGCCGGCTCCCGGCCGAACATTGTTTTCATCCTGACGGATGACCAGGGCTACGGCGACCTGTCCGCACACGGCAACCCGGTGCTGAAGACGCCGAACCTGGACCGGCTGCGCGCGGA
Source organism: uncultured Prosthecobacter sp. (assembly GCA_964472185.1). Lineage (GTDB taxonomy): Bacteria > Verrucomicrobiota > Verrucomicrobiia > Verrucomicrobiales > Verrucomicrobiaceae > Prosthecobacter. Next base: position 11,047 of record CAYYJK010000063.1, on the reverse strand, counting down.
AAGCCGGCGCTTCAGGGACTTCATGGTGAGTCCGACCTGCGCGCCGACGCGCAGCGCCCTGCTAACCGGCCGTCACGAATTCCGCAACGGCGTCACCCACACCATCCTCGAGCGCGAGCGCCTCGATCCGAAGGCCGTGACCATCGCGGGCGTCCTGCAGTCCGCCGGCTACCGCACCGGCATCTTCGGCAAGTGGCACCTGGGCGACGAGCCGGCCTTCCAGCCTGTCCGTCGCGGCTTCGACGAGCAGTTCATCCACGGCGGCGGCGGCATCGGCCAGAGCTATCCGGGCAGCTGCGGCGACGCTCCGGGCAACAACTACTTCGACCCGGTCATCCTGCACAACGACAGGTTCGTCAAGACCTCCGGCTACTGCACCGACGTCTTTTTCCGCCAGGCCGAACGCTGGATCGAGGCGCAGCAAGGCGGGCCGCCTTTTTACTGCCACATCGCCACCAACGCCCCGCACAGCCCCTACCTCGCCCGTCCGGAAGACAAGGCGCTCTATGCGGACAAGGTGGCGGATGAAGACACGGCCAACTTCTTTGGCATGATCCACAACATCGACGAGAACGTCGGCCGTCTGCTCGCCAAACTCGATGCATGGGGCATCGCCAAGAACACCCTGGTGGTGTTCATGAATGACAATGGCGGCACGGCGGGGGTGAAGGTGTTCAACGCCGGCATGCGCGGCGCCAAGGGCACGCCCTGGCTGGGCGGCACGCGCGCCATGTCGTTCTGGCGCTGGCCGGGGCGGGTGCCGCCGGCCGACTGCGCGGCGTTGACGGCGCATGTCGACGTCTTCCGCACCTGGGCCGCGCTGGCCGGCGCCGCGCTGACGCCGGCCGCCGAAGCCCAGGCGGAGGGGCGCAGCCTGCTGCCCCTGCTGCAGGACCCGCAGTCGCCCTGGCCGGAGCGCACGCTGTTCACCCATGTCGGCCGCTGGCCGAAGGGCAGCGATTACCAGGCGGCCAAGGCCCGCAACGCCAGCATCCGCACGCCGCGCTATCACCTGGTTCGCGAGGCTCCCCGGCCGCAGCCGAAGAAGGCGGGCCAGGCGCCCGGCTGGCAGCTCTTCGACCTGCAGGCCGATCCGGCGGAGCAGGCCGATCTTGCGGCGGCGAAGCCCGAGGTGGTGCGCGATCTGCTCGGCCGCTACGA
>CAYYJK010000063.1:8526-9786 GCA_964472185.1 uncultured Prosthecobacter sp. | reverse complement strand
CGCACGACGGAGTCGAGCGTGCGGAAGCCGGCGTAGTCGCAGACGATGCGTTCGGCGGGCACGCCGGCGGCGACCAGCGCCGCCTTCATCGCCGTGGGCTCGTCATACTGCCGGCTGCCGTTGTCGCCGCTGACCAGCAGCGCCTTCACCCGGCCGGTTTTGAACAGCGCGCTGGCGGCTTCGATGCGGTGAGTGAAAAACAGGTTGGGCCGGCCCTGGATCCGCGGCGAGCAGCCCAGCACGAGGGCCACGTCCATCGGCGGAACGGCCTCCGCCCGGTCATGGCAGCGTCCCGCGGCGGCGGCGCGCACCCACTGATCGCAGCCCCAGACGGCCAAACCGGCCAGGGCGGTCAGCAGGCCGGCGAGGCCCAGCAGGCGGCCGGCGGCAGCGCGTTGCGGAAGGCGAATCACGCCGGCACGGTGGCCGCCCTGGCCCCCGGCGCCAGCCGTTTTGCGAAGACCCTCAGGCTTTTTTGGCCGCTTTTTTGCCGGCCTTCTTTTTGGGGGCGGCGGGCTGCAGGTGCCGGGTCTTGCGGGCCAGTTCCGTCGCCGCTTCGGTCTGGCGGTTCCAGGCCGCTTCAAGCTCGCGCACCTTGTCCGGACGGGTTGAGGCCAGGTTGTGCGCTTCGGCGCGGTCGGTGCTCAGGTCGTAGAGCTCCCAGGGCTGGTCCTTGGCCGCCACCAGCTTCCAGTCGCCGATGCGCACGGCGCGGTTGCCTTCGTGCAGCCACCAGAGCAGGTCGCGTTCGATCGTCACGTCGCCGGCCAAGGCCGGCACCAGGCTGCGGCCCGGCGCCGGCGGCAGGGGCTTGCCCTGCCAGGCGGCAGGACGTACGATGCCGGCCAGTTCCAGCACGGTCGGCACGATGTCGACCACGTGGGCTGGCGTCTGGCGCAGTTCGCCGCGTGCGGTCAGGCCCTTCGGCCAGTGCACGATGAGCGGCGTGCTGATGCCGCCTTCGTGCACCCAGGTCTTGTGCCGGCGGTGCGGCGTGTTCGAGGCGCTGGAAAACCCAGGACCGAGGCAGAGATAGCTGGCGGCGCTGCCGGGCGGCGCCTGCGGATCGTGACCGCCGTTGCGGACCATGATCTCGGCGCTGGCACCGTTGTCGGAAGCGAAGAAAACGACGGTGTTGTCGTAAGCGCCCATGGCCTTCAGCTGCTCCAGCAACCGGCCGATCTCGCGGTCCATGCGGTCGACCATGGCGGCATGGATCGCCATTTTGGTCGCCTGGAAGCGCTGCTGCTCCGGCGTGAG
>CAYYJK010000063.1:1413-8426 GCA_964472185.1 uncultured Prosthecobacter sp. | reverse complement strand
CGGCACGTCGTCGACGGCGTTGCCCGCCGCGCTGAAGAAGTTGCCCTGGTTGCGCGTGTCGAGCGAGCGGTCGAAGCCGGCGTCGAGGACCCGGCCGTCGATGTGCCACTTGCCGCTGTGGTAGCTGCGGTAGCCCGCGGGTTTCAGGTAGTCGGGCAGCAGGCGGGCCCAGGGCGGGCGCACGCCGCGACCGCCACCGCCCAGGCCGGGCAGTTCGTCGCGGTGGATCTGCTGGGCGTAGTAGCCCGAGAGCAGGGCGCCGCGCGTGGGCCAGCAGCGCGCGGTGTTGTAGAACTGGGTGAAGCGCAGGCCGCCGGCCGCCAGGCGGTCGAGGTTGGGGGTGGCGATCTCGCCGCCGTAGCAGCCCAGGTCGGAATAGCCCAGGTCATCCGCCAGAATGAACAGGATGTTGGGGCGTTCGGCGGCGGGCAGGAGCGCGGCGCCAAGAACGCCGAGGAACAGGGGAAGGAACCGGGCGGCCATGGGATGCTGGTAACGCGGCCCCGGCGGCGCTCTTGCGCCGCGCTGAGGGCGTGGCTATTAGGCCGCATGCTTTTCGACACCCACACGCACCTCGGCAGCCCGCGCTTTGACCACGATCTGCCGGAGGTGCTGGCCCGGGCGCGGGCGGCGGGCGTGACGCGCATGCTGGCTCCGGCGACCGACCTGGCCAACGCCCGCAAGCTGCTGGCCCTGGCCGAGTCCGAACCCGACGTCCGTGTCGCGGTCGGCATCCACCCCTGCGATGTCGACGGCCTGAGCGGCGAGGCCTGGGTGGCGGAGCTGCGCGACCTGGCCCGGCATCCCAAGACGGCGGCCATTGGCGAGATCGGGCTCGACTACTACCACGCTCCGCCGGAAGGCCTGGACTGGCCCGCCTGGAAGGCGCATCAGGCGCGCTGCCTGCGCCTGCAGCTGGATCTGGCGGCGGAGCTCGGGTTGAACGTCGTGCTGCACAACCGCGAGAGCTGGGAGGATCTCATTGCCCTCGTCCTGCCCTACAGCGGCCGGCTGCGCGGGGTGTTTCACTGCTACACGGGCACTCTCGCCCAGGCGCAACCCCTGCTCGAGGCCGGGCATCTGGTTTCCTTCACGGGCATCGTCACCTTCAAGAATCCCGGTCCGGCCGGCGAGACGGTGCGCACGGTGCCGGCGGGGGCCTACATGCTGGAGACGGACGCCCCATACCTGGCGCCGGTGCCGCACCGCGGCCAGCGCTGCGAACCGGCTTACGTGGCCGACACCGCGCGCGCCGTGGCCGCGCTGCGCGGCGAGACGCTGGACACGGTGGCGCGGCAGACCAGCGCGGCGGCGCTGGGTTTTTTCAAGGGCTTTCAGTGACGGTGACTGGGCAAAAGGCCCGGCGGGAAAAGCTGGCGATTTGGCCGGAGTCGTGCTCAGTGGGTTTTGCAACATTGACCTAATGACTCGCGCCGCTGTCCGCCCTGTTTTCTTCCGTCCACTGCTGCCCTTGCTGCTGCTGGTCCTGGTCGTCAGCAGCTGCAGCGGCCCCAAGTACCGCGAGATTCGCCGCCCCGCGCCGGGCGGCGGCTACTACGTGCAGCGCGTGCTGGTGAAGCCGGGGGAGGCCAAGGCCGCGCGCCAAGCCAAGAAACGGAGCGCGCCGGTCGACGACGGTTCCTACTGGCTGGGCGACGGCGTGGAGGGCAAGCCGGCGATCCGCATCGTGCTCAGCGAACAGCGGATGTACTTTTCCAAAGGAGGCCGGCTGGTCGGCGTTTCGCCGATCTCGTCGGGGCGTGAAAGCCATGCCACCCGGCCCGGCCGCTTCCGCATCCAGCAGAAGAACCGGGATCACAAGTCCAACCTGTACGGCGACTACGTCGATGCCCACGGGCTGGTGGTGAAAAAGGACATCGACGTGCGCAAGGATCCCAAACCCAAGGGGGCGCGTTTCGACGGCGCGCCGATGCGCCATTTCATGCGCATCACCGGCGCCATCGGCATGCATGAAGGCTACCTGCCGGGCTTTCCCGCCTCGCATGGCTGCATCCGCCTGCCGGGCCGGATGGCCGAGATCTTCTTCCGCGAGGCGCAGGTCGGCACGCCCGTGGAAATCGTGCCCTGAAGGCGCGGGCCCGCGTTGCGGGCTTGTCGGCGCGTGGCGTTTCCGGTATAACCTGAACTTATTCACCGCCGGAGGGTGAGCCGCCGGGTACGACATCAACCGCATTCACGCCCATGATGACGCCAACCGACATCGCCGACTATGGAGACCGCCATGTGGAGGCCTGGCTGGCCGAGCGCGGCTACCGCTGCCACCACAGCAGCCAGCGCCACGGCATCAAGGACATCGAGGCCCGCAGCGCCGAGGGCAACCTGCTGGTCCACATCGAAACCAGCCTGGCGCCCAAGCCGCCGCGCGAGCTCTCCCACGCGGATCACGACAGCGTTTGCGCGCGCGCCATGATGCTCGGCTTCGACCCCTGGTTGGCCAAGGTGCAGATCGGCGACCAGGGCGAACTGGTGGGCGAGATCGCCTGGGCCCAGCTCAAGGGCACGATCGGCGTCTGAGGAGGCTCATCCCTGCAGGGTTTCCACCCGCATCCAGCCCGGCTGCCCGCGCACGCAGGGCAGGGCGGTGATGGCCTCCAGGGCGCGGATCATGTCGCCCAGGCGGGCGTCGTGGATCATCAGCACCAGGGAGGTGCTGCCGCTGGTGTCCTCCAGATCCTCCGGCTGGATCACCGAGCTGATGCCGATGCGGCGTTCGCCCAGTACCGCCGCCACCTGGGCCAGCACTCCGGGCACGTCGTCCACGGTCAGGCGCAGGTAGTAGCGCGAGACGGTGTCCTCGATCGGTTTGCTTTTGCCGTACAAGCCGTGCGGCACGAAACCGCTGTGGCGGGAGCCGTAGATCAGCACCGCCGCCGCTTCGCACAGGTCGCTGATGACCGAGCTGCTGGTCGGATCCTGGCCGGCGCCGCGGCCGTAGAAAAGGGTCTCGCCGACGATGTCGCCGTGCACCAGCACCGCATTGTAGCTGCCGCTGACGCTGGCCAGGACGTGCGAGAGCGGCACCAGGGTCGGCTGGGTGCGCACCTCGACCAGGCCCTGCTCGTCGGCCCGGATCACCGAAAGCAGCTTGATGGTGTAGCCGAGCCGCTGGGCGAATTTGAAATCGAGCGGGTCGATGCGGTCGACGCCGTCGACATGCACGCAGGAGGACGGGATCCAGAATCCGTAGCTGAGCGAGGCCAGGATGATGGCCTTGTGGGCGGCGTCCCAGCCGCTGACGTCGAGGGTGGGATCGGCTTCGGCATAGCCCTTGGCCTGGGCCTCATTCAGGGCCTCGGCGTAGCTGAGGCCGGCCTGCGACATGCGGGTCAGGATGTAGTTGCAGGTGCCGTTGATGATGCCGTGGATCGACAGGATGCGGTTGCCGACCAGGCCTTCCTGCAGGACCTGAATGATCGGGATGCCGCCGGCGACCGCCGCTTCGAAGTAGATTGGCACCCCGCATTCCTCGGCGAGGGCGAAGAGTTCCTGGCCGCGTTCGGCGAGCAGGGCCTTGTTGCCGGTGACGACGATTTTCCGGGCGCGCAGGGCGGCGCAGACCAGGTCGTAGGCGGTGGTGGTGCCGCCGATGAGCTCCACGACCACCTGGATTTCCGGGTCCTCGATCAGGTCCTGCCAGCGCGACCCGAGCATCGCCGCCGGCACCGCCACCTCGCGCGCCCGGCCGGGGTCGCGCACGATCACCCGCTTCACCCGGATGTCGGCGCCGGTGCGCTGCAGGATGAGGTCGCGGTTGCGGTCGAGGTTTTTGAAGACGCCGGCGCCCACGTTGCCCAGGCCGGCGAGGCCGATGTGAATGGTGCGGGGCGTGAAGGGAAGGGGCATGCGGGGCGGAGAGTGGGACGGAAGAAGCGGCTAGAAAGCACGGGGAAGCCGCCAGGGCAAGGACTTCGGGCGGCCGCTTCAGGCGGCCTGGCGGACGGCCGCCGTGACGCGCTGCTGGACCATGGCGTAGAGCAGGATGAACAGCGCCAGGTAGCATTCCTTGAGTTCGCCGGTGTGCGGGCCGAGGTAGTTGGGCAGCACGCCGTCGAAGTGGTTGGCGATCTTGTTCGGGAGGCCGACGGTGTTGGACAGGATGCCGCTGAGCGCGCCCGTCAGCGAGGGCCAGAGCCAGAACTGCAGGCTGCCGGGGGCGAACTGGACCTGCTTGCGGCGGTACCACCAGGGGATCAGGAAACCGCCGACGATGCAGCCGACCGACAGGCCGCTGCGGGCGATGCGGGTGAACAGGAACTCCAGGCTGCCGCTGACGTTGTGCAGGTTGGTCTCACGCTGCTTGTTCAGCTGGCTCCAGTCCTCCGGCGTGCTCCAGCCGAAGTAGTGCTGGCCCCAGCTGATCTCCTCGCCCAGGAAGACAAAGGCGCCGAGCGCCAGCAGGGCGAGCCAGAATCGCTGCAGACCCTGCCTGCTGGCGGCAAAGGCGCGGCAGGCGTAAATGACGGCCGCCAGCAGGAAGATGGCCGTCAGGTTCTCCACCAGTCCGAATTCGCGGTAGACGTGCCTCTCCCAGTTCAGGGCAGGCACCATCAGCAGGAAGGGGTAGACCAGCAGGAAGAGCGGCAGGTCGATGGCAAGCCATCTCGGCAGAGGCTGACGGTAGGAGGGCAACGAAGGCATGACAGGTGGGCGGACGGGTGAAGGCAATCGGCACCATACATGGAAATTCCGTCCGGCATCCTAAAAATGCCGGTTTGCCCGTCCCTCGGTGCAAAGGCCGGTGGAAAAGCGCGCGGTGGCGCCTAGCCTGGGCCGCCGCTGATGAACGCGAACTGGCGAACCCGTGTCCTGCCCGCCCTGCGCCTCGGCTGCGCCCTTGGGCTGATGCTCTGGCTGCTGCAGCGCCTGCGTCTGCAGGACCTGGCGGTCCTGGCGCCGGCCGAATGGCAGCCGGGCTGGCTCGGGCTGGCGGTGCTTTTGGGCGGACTGTCCGTGCTCGCCTGGGCCGCGCGCTGGGGGTGCTTTCTGCGCGTCTACTTCCTGCGCGTCCGCTTTGCCGAACTTTTGAAGCTGACGTTTTACGCGGACTTCTTCAATCTCTACTTCCTCGGGCCGCTGGGGGCTGACGGCGCGCGTCTGCTGCTGCTGGGCCGGACGCTGCCCGGGCGGCGCGGGGCGATCCTGGGCTCGCTGCTGCTCGACCACATCGGCGGCCTTTTGGGCGGCGTGCTGATCCATGCCGGTTTCCGCCATCAGGCGCTGACACCGGCGGGCGTGCTGGCGGCGGCCGACCGGCTTTTGCCGCTGCTGGCGGGATCGACCTTCCTGGGGCTGGGGGTGATCATGGAGCCGTGCCTGCAGGCCCTCTTGCTCCGCCTGCCGGGCTTGCGCGGACTGGCGCAGCGCTGCGCACCCGTGTTTGCCGGACACTTCCGCCATCCCTGGCTGTTGGCGGGCTTTGCCGCCTCCTGGGCGGGCACGGCCTGCGCGTACGCCGCCTACTGGGCCGCGGCCCGCGCCGTGGCGGCGGACGTGACCTTGGCGCAGATTCTCGGCACCCTGCCGCTGGTGGACTTTGCGGCTTCGCTGCCGGTGACGGTCAGCGGCATTGGCGTCCGCGAAAACCTGCTGGTCGAGTGGCTGGGCGCCGCAGCGGGCACGGGGCCCGCCCGGGCCCTGGCCGCCTCGCTGCTCGGTTTTGCCGCGATCGGCCTGTGGGGAGGTTTGGGCGGTCTCGGCTGGCTGCTGCGCCGGCGGGACCGCGCCGCCGCTCAGACCACCGCGTAGTCGGCGGGTTCGTGGCCGAGGATGCCGAAGCGGGTCATGAACCGCAGCAGGTTGCGGCTGTAGGGGTGGTTGGTCAGCCCGCCGCCGGCCATGCCGGAGATGTTCTTTTCAAAATGCCGCTGCATGACCATGCTGATCTTGCCGGGGAAGCGCCGCGACATTTCGGTGCCGGTGCGCTGCAGGGCGAAGATCTGTCCGCCGTAGAACAGGTCCACCAGCTCCTGCCAGGCGCCGAGCATGTCGCGGAACCAGCCGAGGTACCCGGTGAACGCGGCATCCCAGCGGCCGGCGGGGTTTTGCAGGATCGCATCCGCCAGCTGCTCGGCCGAAGTCATCGCCATGCACAGGCCGGGGGACAGCATCGGATCGACGAAGCCGAAGGCGTCGCCCACGCAGACCCAGCCGTCGCCATGACCCTGTTCGGAGATGAGCTGATAGTTGGCGTAGGTGGTTACCGGCGTGATTCGGCGGCGCTTGGCGCAGGCCTCGGCCAGCGGCTGGTTCCGGTCGATGACCGCCTCCAGCTGCTCTTCCGGCGTGCCGCCGTACGTCTTCGCGTGCTCCTTGTCGAAGACGACGCCGACGGACAGCGCGTGGCGCAGCGGGATGCGCCAGGACCAGCCGTGCTTGAGCCGGGTGATGACGGTTTGACCGGCCGGTGTCGGCATGGTGCAGTTCTCGTAGTGCGCGAAATGCGACACGTCCTTGCGTTCACCCAGGCGCGCCTTGATGCCCAGCAGCTTGGCAAACAGGCGCCGGCGGCCGCTGGCATCGACAAGCAGGTCGGGCTGGCGGCCCCGCCAGTCGGGCACCAGCGCCAGCGTCTCCGCCGACAGGCGCGGCACGCGTTCGCCGCGTTCGGTCAGGCCGGCTTCCAGCTTCACGTCGCAGGGGATGAAGCGCGCTCCCGCCTTCAGCGCGGTGTCGTGGACCAACTCGTCGAAGGGCCGGCGGGGCACGTTGTACGCGTAGGTCGGCAGGACGCCGCGCATGGCGGTGAAGGACAGTTCGAGCGCGTCGTTTTCGTCGAAGATCCAGGTCACGCCCGGCTTGTAGGTGCCCAGTTCGGCAACCTGCTCCTCGATGCCGAGCCGGCGGAAAACGTTGACCAGGCGCGGCACCAGCGATTCGCCGACGACCATGTCCGGCCGGCGGCCGTCGTCAAAAAACACGGCGTCGACGCCTTCGCGGGCGAGCAGACAGGCGAGGGTGGCGCCTGCGGGTCCGGCACCGACGATGCCAACGCG
>CAYYJK010000063.1:0-1313 GCA_964472185.1 uncultured Prosthecobacter sp. | reverse complement strand
TCGCGCCAGCAGAGGGTCAGCACCAGGCGGCCGTTCTTCTCGTTGGTGAACACCCCCGTGCCGGGCGGGTCGGAGAAGCTGGGCACGTGGTAGGCGTTGGTGACGCGCGCGCCGGCAAAGTGCGTGAGTTCCGGGGCGAACACGCCGGTGTTCGAGTGGTAGAAGGAGCTGAACTTGCCCTTCATGTGCCAGTTGATGAAGGTCATGTGCAGGCCCGGCGGCATCGGCCGCATCAGCCACATGAGGTCGCGAAAGGCGTCGCCGATCCGCTCCTTGATGAAGCGGGTGTGCTGCTGGTGCAGGGACTGGGCGGCGGCATCCAGGGTGGTCAGCTCCTCCGCCAGCAGGTTGCAGAAGAACATGGTCAGGTGGTTCTGGAACAGCGGGCCGCGGGTGCCCTTCTTGCGCACCTGGATCGGCACGCAGCACATCAGCGATTCCGGCTTCCGGCCGCGGTGCGCGAACACGCGCTGGTGCGCCCGCATGGCGCAGGCGAGGTGGAAGGGCATGTTGATCAGCGGTCCGGACACGGCTGCGCTGCGTCGCGCGGCTTCGGCGGTCTGGGCTTCGCTGAGCGTGATCACCTGGAAATGCGCGCGTCCGGCGGACAGCTTCGCCGAGCCGAGCGCTTCAAACGGGTGCTTCATCACCGTGTCGAAAAACGCCGGCATCACCTTGGCGGTTTTCCAGCGTTCGCCCCAGCCGCGCGGATCCCTGAGGTCGGCGAGATCAAAGGCCGGCACGGGTTCGCCCGGGCCGCCGAGCAGCCGGTTCAGTTCGACCAGGAAGCATTCGGCGCCGATGCCGTCCATGATCAGGTGGCTCCAGGAGAACACGAAGACAAAGCTGCCGTCGGCCTTTTCCACGAGGTCGAAGCGCACGTTGGTCCAGCTGTCCTCGTCCTGGGGCAGCGGCGCGTTGACGATGTCGTCGAGCTGCGTCTGCAGATCCGCGAACCGGGTGGCGCCGTGCGCCTGCAGCCGGCCGGCGGAGGCCTGATGCGACCACAGGTGCAGTTCCAGGCGCCGCGGACTCGCGGCCGGCACCCACTGCGGCAGAGAAAAGAACGAAGGCTTGCGCAGCCGGGCGGTCAGGATGGGGAAGGGCAGTCGGTTTTCCAGGCCGGCCAGCAGGGCTTGCAGCGCCGGCACATCGGGCTCGGCGTCCAGTTCGACGAAGGAATGCGCGACATGACCGCCCTGGCCGGCCTTGCGCAGCATCTCGTCAAAGGCGTGGGTGAAAAAGTCGCAGTCGCGCAGCGGCAGGCGCTCGAGTCGCGCCTCCGGCAGCGTTGCGGGGGCGGGGACCTCGAC
>CAYYJK010000062.1:11530-15501 GCA_964472185.1 uncultured Prosthecobacter sp. | reverse complement strand
GCCGGCGCGCTGGAAGTCGCCGGCCCGCTGACCACCGGCGCCGGCGCCACCCTGGTCGGCACCGCCACGCCCGGCCTGCTGCGCATCGCCGCCGGCGCCGGCTACCAGAGCACCAACGTCTTCATCGGCGCCGGCAACTTCAACGACACCACGCCGAACCGCACGGGCGCCCTGGTGCTGACCGGCGGTCAACTCGCCACCACCACGAGCAGCATCTCCGGCGGCATCGCCCTCGGCGCCTCGAGCTACGGCGGCCTTATTCTCACCGGCGGCACGCTGACCACCCGGCGGGTCGATTCGCAGGACGGCACGACGGCGAGTGCGGTGTCGATCCTGCAGGTCGGCGGCGGCACCCTCAACACCGCCAACTACATCATGTTCCGCAACCAGCGCTGGGAGTTCACCGTCACCGGTGGCGAGGTCCAGCGCACCGGCGACCACATCGCCCTCGGCTTCCGCGGCAGCGCCAGCGCCCGCGGGGTCATGACCGTCGCCGGCGGCCTGGTCAACAACGCCGGCTTCATGGTCACGCTCGGCCAGCAGAACAACAACACCGCCCTCGCCAGCGCCGACCTCAACCTCAACGCCGGCACCCTGGTCACCGGCAGCATCGTGCACTACAACGGCAGCGGCGCCGCCACGACCTCGCGCCTCAACTTCAACGGCGGCCTGCTGCGCGCCGGCGCCAGCAGTTCGGCCTTCATCGGCACCACCGGCAGCGGCGGCACCGGCACCCTCACCGCCTACGTCAACGGCCCGTTCGGCGACTTCGCCGGCGGCGCGCGGCTCGACACCAACGGCTACAACGTCACCGTCCCCATCGCCCTGCTCGCCCCCGGCGGCGACGGCGTGACCGGCATCCCCGTCACCGAAGGCGGCGGCGGCTACGTCGGCGCGCCCTACGTCGAAATCAGCGGCGGCGGCGGCAGCGGCGCCACCGCTTCGGCCGTGGTCGATCTGGATCCCGCCAGCCCGACCTACGGCCGGCTGCTGCGCATCGTCGTCACCAACCCGGGCACCGGCTACACCTCGGCGCCGACGCTCAGCCTGATCGGCGGCGGCGGCAGCGGCGCCGTCCTGGGCAGCGTCACGCTGGCGCCCAACACCTCCGGCGGACTGAGCAAGACCGGCAACGGCATCCTGACGCTGACCGGCGCCAGCGCCAACACCTTCACCGGCCTGTCCCGCGTCACCGCCGGCGAACTGCAGCTCGGCAAAACCGCCGGCGTCACCGCCATCGCCGGCGACCTGGCCATCGGCGACGGCAGCGCGCCCGCCGTGGTCCGGCTCAACACCAGCCAGCAGATCGGCGACACCAGCCGGGTCAGCTTCGCCGGCAGCGGCGCCAATGCCGGCATCCTGCGCCTCAACAACCAGTCGGAAACCCTCGGCGGCCTGATCAGCAGCGGAGGCGCCGGCATCGTCGAAAACGAATCCGGCAGCGCCGCCACCGCCACGCTCACCCTCAACGTCACGGCCGGCACGGTCCAGTTCAGCGGCCTGCTGCGCGACGGCAACGGCGCCGGCACCGACGGCGTGCTGGCCCTGGTCAAAACCGGCGCCGGCACCCAGGTGCTCGGCGGTGCCGGCACCTACAGCGGCACCACCACGGTCGCCCAGGGCGTGCTGCAGCTCGCCACCGGCGCCAGCACCGGCAGCGGCGCGGTCAGCGTCCAGAACAGCGGCATCCTCGCGGGCACCGGCAGCATCCGCGGCGTCAGCTTCACCGCCGCCGCCGGCGCAACGGTCCACGCCGGCGACGGGCTCGCGCCGGAGGACTTCGGCACCCTGCAGTTTTCGCCGCTGAGCGGCTCCGGCAGCCTCGATTTCCAGGCCGGCAGCACGGTGATCCTGGGCCTGAACCCGGGCGGCGTCTCCGACCGGCTCAGCATTCAGGGCACCGGCTCCAACAGCCTGCTGTTCCTGGGCGGCCTCACCGTCACCGCGCCCGGCTTCACGCCCGCCGCCCCGGCCGTGTTCGACCTGCTCGACTGGTCCGGGCTCGCCAGTGCTCCCAGCTTCGCCAGCCGCTACAGCGCCAGCGGCCTGCTGTTCGGCAACGGCGACGAGGCCGCCGGGCTCGACCTGCCCGACATTCACGGCAGCGGCTACGGCTGGGACCTCAGCCAGTTCACCAGCACCGGCAGCCTGGCCCTGGTCGTGGTGCCGGAACCCTCACGCCTGCTGCTGCTCTGCCTCGCCGGCACCCTCGCGCTGGGCCGGCGCCGGCGAAGCGTCGCCAGCGTCCACCGGGGCTGAACCCAGCAGCGGCATATAATTTAGCGCAGCAAAATACCCCACTGCAAACATCCCAAGCTGAAAGCCTTGTTAGGCGAAATCTTCAACCACTCCAACCCTTTTTAGTGTGAGCACCGCCTGCTCCACAGCCAACCTATCCTCTTCCGTAGGTTTTATACCGTATTGATCAAGGTAGTGCACAGACTGATGCTCTGAAAAGTGCAGTAGAAGCAAAGTGTGCAGCGCGAATAGTCGGCGCATGACATCTGGAATTAACTGCGGGGTTAGAAGCCACACTTCAGAGGGACCTGGCGCTTCAGCCATTTCGCCGCGAAACCGGGTGGCACTGCTCAAAGCACCATGATGCGAAAAGTGCGCAACACGACTTAGATCTCCATACAAGCTCCCCGGAACGCTTGGCACATGCCTTACATTTGGCGTTTTCCCATCACTTCGAGTGCCACTGCGAATTTCCGCCAAGGCCGCGATAGCTTCAACTTCTTGTCGAACCAAAGCCGCAGCCTGGGCGACATACCCGCCCAGAATCGCGCGCTCAACGAGCGTAAGACCAACCATATAGCCGGCAAGTATTGCATCTCTTCTTGACGAATTCTCCGTAAGCTCTGTGAACTTTCCGTCCACACGAGAAGCCGCTGAGGCGACAACCTGTAGCGCTACGGAATAGGCCATGGCAACTTCCCCCAACACCACAACTGCATCCTTTGTTGAGCTTTCGCACCTCACGCTCTGAGCAACCCAGAAATGAAGAGCACTCTCTTTAAGTTCTATCGGGGGTACGTATTTCATCTGCGCCGCCTAACGATGAGGTGTGGAACCGGCTGGCGGGAGCGCCACTCCGCAACAGGATCAAAGGTTGAAATCGAGAGGGTCATTTCGACTCGGGGCGGGCAGCCGGTCGTCCAACACCGTCTTGCTGTGCCTTGGCTTTGTATGGCTTGCGCTCCTTGGCCAGAAGATCAATGAGGTTCTTCAGATCGATCCGCTGAACCTCTGAAAGCGACTGCGCCGGAGGCTCGGGGATCAGCATCTCGGCGCTGGACTTGGCGGCCAGCGAATACGCGTTCTTCAGCGTCAACTCGGCCTCGCGACCGGCCACCAGGGTCGCAACATCGGCTCGCTTGCCGACCAAGTGTCGAACGGTGATCTCCCCAGAACCCAAAAAATATTCGGTCACCGTGGGCGGGTTCTGTGCACCTCCGTTCCAGACCCACCTCACGCGTTGAATCGAATCGCCGTTCGACTCATAAAAGTAGTAATGCGCGCTTGTCGGGTCCTCCCCCTCTTCGGCGTGATGGCTCCAATCATGTCCCGCAAACGCGGTGATGGAGGAACCAATCAGGGCGGCGACAAATGTCGTGACGGTCTTCATCTTCTGAGCCGAAAGCGGATGGCATAGGAAAGGACGCGTCGTTCTTTTACGAAATTGCAAGCGGTCAGGCAAGAGCAAGTTGGCCGTCCGGAGTTCGGAATCTGGAGGGGGCGAGACGCCTTGCGGTCGCTGCCCCTTTCTCCGGACCGGCTGGAGCCGGGAGTCCACGGCTCAGCATGGGTCGGGCGCCGCGGGCCGGCGCCGTGGCCAGTCGCGAGGACGGTGGGGCTGCAGCACGTCGCTGCCTGGGACCAGTCGGACGAGCAGCCGCTCGTCCCGCCCCATCAACCATCAACCATCAACCATCAACCATCAACCATCAACCATCAACCATCAACCATCA
>CAYYJK010000062.1:9627-11430 GCA_964472185.1 uncultured Prosthecobacter sp. | reverse complement strand
CCATCAACCATCAACCATCAACCATCAACCATCAACCATCAACCATCAACCATCAACCATCCACGCCACCGGCGGCAAGTCCCACGGGCGGCCTGAAGACCGAACGACGCACGCCCCGGAACGGCGCCTTGGCCGGCACATTGCCCTTGGCAGGCCCGGGCGACCGCAGCACTTTGGGCGGTGGATTTTGGCGAACCTTTTTTTGACCGGCTGCGGCTGCATGTCGACGGCACGCACGCCGGCCCCTGGAACATGGCGGTGGACCAGGCCTGGCTGGAACTGGGCGACCGCCCCGTGCTGCGGGTCTACGCCTGGGACCGGCCGACCGTGACGATCGGCTACGCGCAGAGCCTGGCCAAACTGCAGGACGCCCTGCCCGGCTGGCCGGTGGTGCGGCGCTGGACCGGCGGCGGCGTGGTGCTGCACCAGGGCGACTTCACCTACTCGGTCATCGTGCCCGCTTCGCAGGCCTGGGCGCAGACGCCGGCGGTGGAGAGCTACCGGCGCCTGCACGGTTCGCTGGCCGAGGCCCTGACCGCTCACGGCCAGAGCGGCTGCCGGCTGGCGCTGCCCGAGGACGTCATCGAGGCGCCGTTCTGCTTCGTCGCCCCGGCCGTGCACGACGTCATCCGCGGCCCGGTCAAGGTGGCCGGCGCCGGCCAGCGCCGCGGCAAGCTGGGCCTGCTGCACCAGGGCAGCGTCCAGCAGGTCGTGCTCGATCCCGGGCGTTTCTGGCCCGCCTGGGCTCACCGGCTGGCCGGGCAGGTCGACGAGGTGCGGGACCTGCCCGAGGCCGTGCGCGCGCGGGCGGCCGAACTGGAGACCCGGCGCTACGCCCTGCCCGAATGGCTCGCCGAGCGCGACGACCGCCTGGACCGCTGACGCCGTGCTGATCTTCGTCTACGGCACCCTCAAACGCGGCGGCAGCAACCATGCCTGGCTGCGCGGCCAGCGTTTCGTCGCCGAGGCCGCCACCCAGCCGTGGTACCGCCAGTACGATCTGGGCGGCTACCCGGGCCTGGTGCTCGATCCGGCGCAGGGCCAAAGCATCGAGGGCGAACTCTGGGAGGTCGACGCCGAGGGCCTGCAGCGGCTCGACGAACTGGAGGACGTCGCCGGCGGCGAGTACGTGCGCGAACCGATGCCGCTGCGGCCGCCGCACGACGGGCTGCAGGCGGAGGGCTACCGCTACCTGCGCGAGGTCCGCGATGCACGCGAGATCGGCACCCGCTGGCGGGAGTGAACCGGCCTGCAAGCCCCGCATTTGCCGCTGTCGCCCGGGCGCCGGCCGTGCCATGGGTGGGGCCGCATGATCGTCGAACGCTTCAAGTACCTCATCTGGGCCGCGGACACGGACCGCGCCCTGCGCTTCTACACCGGCACCTTCGGCGCCACCCTGCTGCGCCGCAATCCGCACGTCGCGGAACTGGAGATCTGCGGCGGCATCCTCGCCATCCACGGCGGAGGCGAAGGCCGGCGCACCTGGACCGGCCTGAGTTTCCAGGTGGCCGACGTCGTCGCCGGCGCGGCCGAGGTGGTGGCGGCCGGCGGCCTGCTGCTGCGCGAGCCGGAACCGGAGGGCGACGAACCGCCGCACCTGGCGATGTGCGCCGACCCCGAGGGCAACGAGTTCATGCTCTCGCGCAAGCGCTGACCGGCGTCTTGTCCCGGCCTCAGGCCAGGCGTTCCAGCTTGACCGGGTAGGTCTGGTAGGCGTTCCACTGGCAGACGATCAGGTCGCCGCTGTCGAGCACGCAGACGTCGTGACCGTGGTCGAACACCGGCTCGGCGCGCGTCAGCGGC
>CAYYJK010000062.1:0-9527 GCA_964472185.1 uncultured Prosthecobacter sp. | reverse complement strand
CGGCGGAAGCAGTGGTCGGCGCGCGAGGTCACCAGCACCGTGGCGCGGTCGGCGCCGGCGCGCAGGTCGATGGCGATGCCGTGGGCGTTGTTGAGCCGCTGTTCGGCCGGCACGCCGTCCTTGCCGCCGAAGCGCGCCAGGAACCGGCCGCGCGCGTCGTAGCGCAGCACGTGGTTGGAGCCGTAGCCGTCGACCACGTAGATGTCGCCGTTCGGCGCCACGGCGGTCTCGGTCGGGTTGAACGGCATGTCCGGCTCGTAGGCACCGACGCTCATCGGATGGCTGAGGCTGAAAATCTCGCGGCCGGCGAGGTCGATCTTGGTCACGCGTCCCGTCTGGCGGTAGCCGCCGCTGCCGGACTTCCACAGGCCGCTGTCGGTGACGAACAGGAACTCCTCGCCGTTCTCGCGGCTGAGCGTCAGGCCGTGGCCGCCCGGCCAGACGCTGCCCCAGGAGTCGAGGATGGTGCCGTCCGGCTTGAAGATGAGCATCTGGTTGTCCCAGTGGTCGCCAATCATGAACAGCCGGCCGTCGGCGGCCTGCACCATCTCGTGGCAGTTGAGGATCGGATGGTGGCGGCCCTGGCCGGGAGCGACCCAGTCCTTGACGACCCGGTAGCGGTGCGCGCCGTGGCCGATGACCGTGTCCGTCTTCGGATCCGGCGCCGCGCGCAGGGTCTCGGTGAACGTGGCGGCGAGGGCGGTGCCGAATCCGGCGAGAAAGTGGCGGCGAGTGCTCATGCTGGCCGGTGTTGTAGCGCGGAAGCCGCGCGCTGGGAAGGCCGCAGGCATGTCCGATCCGGCTCTGCCGGCGGAATCCGGCGGCCGCGCCCGAGTCCAGTTCCGCCCTTGCCAGCGCCCCCGGCTTGGCCATGATGCCGCATGGGTCAACTCCAAGACAAAGTCGCAGTCGTCACCGGTGCCGGACGTGGCATCGGCAAAGCCATCGCCGAGAAGTTCGCCGCCGAGGGCGCCAAGGTCGCCATCGTCAGCCGCACCGCCGCCAACTCCCAGGCCGCCGCGGACGCCATCAACGCCGCGTTTCCGGGCGCCGCCAGGGGCTACGCCGTGGACGTCGCCGACGGCGCGGCCGTGGCCGAAACCGGCAAGGCCATCCTGGCCGACTTCGACCACGTCGACATCCTGGTCAACAACGCCGGCGTCACCAAGGACGGCCTGCTGCTGCGCATGAGCGAGCAGGACTGGGACACCGTGCTCGACACCAACCTCAAGGGCGCCTTCAACCTGGTGAAGGCCTTCCAGCGCAGCCTGCTCAAGCAGAAGGGCGCGCGCATCATCAACATCGCCTCCGTCATCGGCCTCATCGGCAACGCCGGCCAGGCCAACTACGCCGCCTCCAAGGCCGGCCTGATCGGCTTCACCAAGTCGCTGGCCCGCGAGTTCGCCGGCCGCGGCGTCACCGCCAACGTCATCGCCCCCGGCTTCATCGCCACCGACATGACCGGCGTGCTCGACGACAAGGTCAAGGCCGCCATCCTGGAGAAGATCCCGCTCGGCGACTTCGGCCAGGCCGAGGACATCGCCGCCGCCGCGCTCTTCCTCGCCAGCCCGCAGGCCCGCTACGTCACCGGCCAGGTACTGGCGGTCGACGGCGGCATGGTCATGTGAGCCGCCTCCGAGCCGTCCCGGTCCCGCCAGCAGGGGCCGCGACGGCTTTTTCTTTGCCCCCGAGCGCCCCCTTCGCCCATGCCGGCCCCGCTGCCCATCTTTGAAATCCGCGACACCGTGGTCGGCTGCCTGCGCGATCCCGGCCTGCCCAACCTGCTGATCAAGGCGCCGACCGGTTCGGGCAAATCGACCCAGGTGCCGCAGTTCGTGCTCGACTCGGGCTTCCTCAAGGCGGGCCAGCGCTGCATCGTGCTGCAGCCGCGCCGCATCGCCGCGCGCATGCTGGCGCAGCGGGTGGCCAAGGAACGCAACACGCGGCTCGGCCAGGAGGTCGGCTATCAGGTGCGCTTCGACAACGTCACCAGCCGGGACACCCGCCTGGTCTACGTCACCGAAGGCGTCATGCTGCGCCTGCTGCTCGACGACGCCGAACTGCGCGACGTCGGCTGCATCGTCATCGACGAGTTTCACGAGCGCCACCTCGACGGCGACCTTGTGCTCGCCTTCGCCCGCCAGCTGCAGCGCACGCGCCGCCCCGACCTGCAGATCATCGTCATGTCCGCCACCCTGGTGCCTGGCCCGCTGCAGGAGTTCATGCAGCCCTGCGAGCTGCTCGAGTCCGAAGGCCGCACCTTCCCGGTCGAAGTGCGCTACCAGGAACCCGCGAAATCGCGGATGAACGAGGTGGAGCCGGTCTGGGACCAGGCGGCGCGCGCCTGTGAAACGCTGGTGCAGTCGCCCGGCTTCGCGGGCGACATCCTGGTGTTCATGCCCGGCGCCTACGAGATCCGCAAGACCATGGCGGCCCTGCAGGGGCGCAGCTTCGCCCGCGGCCGGCGCATCGTCGCCCTGCACGGCGAACTGACGCCGCAGGACCAGGACGCCGCCGTCACGCCCGGCGAGCAGCCGAAGATCATCGTCAGCACCAACGTCGCCGAAACCTCGCTGACCATCGAAGGCATCCGCGCCGTGGTCGATTCGGGCCTCGCCCGCGTGGCCAGCTACGACCCGCGCCGCGGCATCAACACCCTGACCGTGCAGAAGATCAGCCGGGCCAGCGCCGAGCAGCGCACCGGCCGCGCCGGCCGCCTCGGCCCCGGCATCGGCGTGCGCCTGTGGCCGGAGCGCGACCACCGCCTGCGCGCCGAAAGCGAGACGCCGGAGGTGCAGCGGCTCGACCTGAGCGAGGCGCTGCTGGCCCTGCGCGTCATCGTCGGCCGCGAGGATCCGCCCTGGTTCGAGCCGCCCGCGCCGGCCGCCCTGGCACGCGCGGAACTGCTGCTGCACGACCTCGGCGCCACCGACGCCGCCGGCGCCATCACGCCGCTGGGCCGGCAGATGAGCCGCTTCCCCCTACACCCGCGCTTCTCGCGCATGCTGCTCGCCGCCGCCGAGTTCGGCTGCGTGCGCGAAGCCGCGCTGTGCGCCGCCATCGCCCAGGGGCGCGACATCCTGCTGGTGGGCAGGAACAACGCCTCGCACAAAAACGAGGACTTCTGGGAGCCGGGCGACCTGTCGGAGTTCCAGGCCCTGCTGCGCGCCTTCATCCGCGCCGACGCCCTGAATTTCGACACCCAGGCCTGCGCCGGCCTCGGCCTGCACGCCCTCGCCTCGCGCGAAGCCGCGCGCAGCGCCGACCAGTTCCTGCGCCTGGCCCAGCGCGCCAAGCTGCCGGTCAACGACGAGGTCGCCGCCCCCGAGGCTCTGGCCAAAACGCTGCTCGCCGCGTTCAGCGACCACCTCGGCGTCGAGACCAGTTCCGGCAGCCGCATCTACCGCCTGACCGGCGGCTACAGCGGCCACCTGGCCAAGGACGCGCACATCAAGCCGCCGCGCCTGCTCGTCGCTTCGGAGGTCGTCGAGGTGCAGGGCCGCGCGCTCACCGTCCAGCTCAACCACGTGACGCGCGTCGAGGAGGACTGGCTGCGCGAACTCTTTCCCGGCGACCTCAGCACCGGCCAGCGCGCCCAGTACGACAGCATCAACCGGCGCGTGATGAACCTCGAGGAAGTCCGCTTCCGCAGCCTGGTGCTGAGCAGCCGCGAGCGCGGCGAGCCGGACGCCAACACCGCCGCCAGCCTGCTGGCCGACGAGGTCGTGGCGGGGCGCCTGACGCTGACGCTGTGGAACGAGCGCGTCGAGCAGTGGATCACCCGGGTCAACTGCCTGGCCAAGTGGATGCCCGACCTCGAAATCCCGCCGATCAGCGACGAGGACCGCCGCCTGATCATCGAGCAAGTCTGCCACGGCTGCATCGCCTACCGCCAGCTCAAGGACAAGGACGTTTTCCCCGCCCTGCACCAGTGGCTGAGCCATGCGCAGCGCGATCTTTTGGAACGCTACGCGCCGGAGCGGCTCAACCTGAAAAACGGCAAGAGCGCCCGCATCGTCTACGACGAAAAGCAGCCGCCGAGCGTCAGCGTCGTGCTGCAGCAGATGTACGACATCCACGAGAACCCGAAGGTGGCCGGCGGCCGCATCACCGTCACCGTGCACCTGCTGTCCCCGGCCCAGCGCCCGATCCAGACCACCGGCGACCTCGGCCGCTTCTGGAAGGAGGGTTACCCGGCGGTGCGCAACCAGCTCAAGGGCCGCTACCCGAAGCACGAGTGGCGCTGAGGCCGGGCCGCGCGTTGCGGCACAAGCCCCTTGACCGGCGGCCGGGCCCGCCGCGACGATGCGCCTGACGCACCGCCATGTCCGCCGCCGAACCCCTCGCCTACCCCTACCTGGAAGACGCCCTGCCGGGTTTTCACCGCGGCCGGGCGCTGATCAAGGCGGCCGGCGATTCGCTGGGCGTGCTCGGCTTCATCGGCGAAAAGCCGTCGTTCTACCGCTTCGCCAACCGCCTGCGGCTGGCCGTCTGCTTCGGCGGCCTGCACCTGAAGGGCTTCAGCGACGACACGGCCGCGGGCTACGACGCCCTCACCCAGGTGTTCTTCACCTGGTCCGCGTTCGAACGCTACGCCGATCTCGCCAACGACCGGCCGCCGTTCCGCGCGCTGTTCGCCCACCATCCGCGCTCCAAGGTGCATGAACTGGCGGCCCTCTGCCGCGCCCAGGATCCCGAGCACAAGCTGGTCGGCTTTCTGATCACCCAGGCCCTGCTGCCGGTGCATGAAACGCATCTGACCCGCTTCCGCGACGGCCATGATTTCTCCGTCCTCACCCTGGCGGCCTGCATCCGCCACATCTTCGCCCACGGGCACCTGACGGCCAATCCCTACCGCCTGCCGGCCGCGCGGCTGGTCGTCATCTGCTGCGCCCTGCACGAGTTCCTGCTCGACTTCATGCACGGCGATTTCCTGCGCCGGGTGCAGCTCGCGGAGGGCCGCCCGGCCGCCGGTCCGGTGTGAGGGCGCGCGCTCAGGGCCGCTCGGCCAGGGCGAGCACGGTCTGAAAGTGCGGGCTCTTGCTCTCGCGGTGGACCACCGAGGTCTCGGCGCGCTGGAAGCCGGCGCCGTCGAGCATCTCGATGAGCTCACCCTCGCTGAAGCCGAGCCAGACGTCGGCATACAGCTCGCGCGCCTTCTCGAAGCCGTGCTTGAGCAGGTCGAGGATGACGATGCGGCCGCCGGGTTTGAGGATGCCGAAGGCGGCGCGGATGGCGCGCTCGGGATTCTGGGCGTGATGCAGCGCCTGGCTGAGAAACACCAGGTCGACCGTGCCCGGCTCGATCGGCGGCTCCTCGATGTCGCCGAGCCGGAACTCCAGGTTGGTGAAGCCGTGCTGCCGGGAGAGTTCGGCGCCGTAGCTGACCATCTTCTCGCTGTTGTCGACGGCGATCACGCGCTGGGCGCGCTGGGCGAGCAGCTGCGACAGCGTGCCCTCGCCCGCACCGAGGTCGGCAATGACCAGCGGCGGCAGCAGCTTGAGCAGGGTCTCGCCGAGAGCCTTCCAGGAACGGCCGGGGATGTAATGGCGGCCAAACTTGCCGGCCAGCGCATCGAAGTAGGCCTGGGCGGCGCGGGCGCGCTTCTTGAGCACGACCTTCAGCGCTGTCGCGTCCTTTTTGACCTCCTTGAGTTCGTCGCCGGCGGCCTTGAGCAGGGCGAGAAAATGCTCCTGCGCCTCGCGTTCCTTGGCGGCGGGGGCGGCCAGGCTGTACAGCCGGTTCTTGCCGCTGCGCCGGTCGCTGACCAGGCCGGCCGATTTCAGGCGCGACAGCTGGGCCGAGATGTTCGACTGCGGCAGGGCGAGCACCTCCTGCAGCTCCGCGACGCTGAGTTCCTCCACCTGCAGGAGCAGCAGCAGGCGGACGCGGGTGGGGTCCGCGACCAGGCTCAGCGATTTCAGGATGGAGGCCATGATTGGCTCCATCCTATCAACGCATGATGATCCATCAATATCAGAATCGGACGACTACCAGACCAGGATGGTCAGCTGCTTCGGCCCGTGCGCGCCAAGCACGAGGATGCGTTCGATGTCGCCGGTGCGGCTGGGGCCGGTGATCAGGGTCATCAGGCTCGGCCAGGCGCTGCCGTAGCGTTCGTGCAGCAGGGCGTAGGCTGCCGGCAGATCCGGCACCAGCTGCTCGCGCCGCGCCAGCACGACGTGGTGCGGCGGCAGCACGCTCAGCGCCCGGCCGCCGCCGCTGCGGGCGGTCAGCAGCACGCTGCCGGTCTGCGCGACCAGGGCGTCGCACTCGGTGAGGCCGGCGTCGCAGGCCTCGAGTTCCTGGACATCGTAGCCGGGCGCCACTTCCAGCACCGGCAGCGCCAGGGCCGCCGCCGCCGGCCCGGTCAGCGTCCCGGCGTGACTGGCCACCCGGCGCCAGCCTTGCTCGGCCGCGATCCGGCGCAGGCGCTCGTGGGCGGCGGCCGCATCGGCGACGAGGTGGAACTCGGCCTTGAGCAGCGCCGCCTGTTCGGCAAAGCGCCGCGACCAGGCGTCCGCATCGGCACCGACGGGCGGCAGCCACTGCCGGGCTTCGGCGTCGGCACGCCGCGGTTCGGGCGGCACGTGCGGACTCGGCGTGCTCAACGCCTC
The DNA here is from genome assembly GCA_964472185.1 of uncultured Prosthecobacter sp. GTDB lineage: Bacteria > Verrucomicrobiota > Verrucomicrobiia > Verrucomicrobiales > Verrucomicrobiaceae > Prosthecobacter. The sequence continues at coordinate 2,910 of CAYYJK010000062.1, read as the reverse complement.
GCGGATGCGGGCCAGGATGGTGTCTCGGGAACTCATGGACGGCGCTGCCTCCAGTAATCGGCAAAGGTTTGCGGGGCGAGCTGAGGCAGCTCACGGGTGCGGGTCCAGGGCCGCAGCGGGTCGAGGGCACTGCCCCGGACGAAGCGGTGCAGCGGCTGCAGCAGCCGGGCCGCGCGCATGCCGGCGCGGAACAGCCAGGGCCGCCGGATGATTTTCGCGAACAGGGCCCAGGCCAGGCCTTCGGCCGGGTCGGGCGCCTGGGCGGCGGCGTTGCGGCGGTTGTGCAGGAGGTGGTGGTGCAGGTCGATCTTCACCGGGCAGGTCTGCGTGCAGGCGCCGCACAGCGACGAGGCCTGGCTGAGGTGCTGCCAGGTCTGCAGACCGCGCAGATGCGGGGTGATGACCGAACCGATCGGCCCCTGGTAGGTGGTGCCGTAGCTGAGGCCGCCGATGTTCTTGAACACCGGACAGACGTTCAGGCAGGCGCCGCAGCGGATGCAGTGCAGGGCGTCGCGCTGCTCCGGATCGGCAAGCAGGGCAGTGCGGTGGTTGTCGAGCAGCACCACGTGCCACTCCTCGGGACCGTCGGTCTCGCCGGGCTGGCGCGGGCCGGCGTACATCGTGTTGTAGCAGGTCAGCGGCTGGCCGGTGCCGGCGGTGGCGAGCATCGGCAGGAACAGCGCCAGATCCGCCAGCCGGGGCAGCACCTTCTCGATGCCGACCAGCGAGATCATCGTCTTCGGCAGGGCCGCGGTCAGGCGGGCGTTGCCCTCGTTCTCGGTGATCGAGATCATGCCGGTCTCGGCAACGATGAAGTTCGCGCCGGTGATGCCGACGTCGGCCTGCAAGTACTTGTCGCGCAGCCAGCGCCGCGCGATCATCGTCAGTTCCTCCGGATCGTTCGTGCCCGCCGACTGCAGCCGGTCCTGGAACAGCTCGTTGATCTCCTCGCGCGACAGGTGCATGCACGGGAAGACGAAGTGGTACGGCGCCTCGTTTTTGAGCTGCTGGATGAACTCGCCGAGGTCGCTCTCGATGACGTTGTAGCCCTCGGCCTCAAGGGCGGCGTTGAGGTGGATCTCCTCCGAGGTCATCACCTTGCTCTTGATGATGCGCCGGGCCTGGCGCTGGCGCAGGATGCCGCGGATGATGTCGCGCGCCTCGGCGGCGTTGGCGGCCCAGTGCACGCGGGTGCCGCGCGCAGCGGCCTGGCGCTCAAACTCGAGCAGGTGGCGGTCAAGCTGGGCCAGTGCGCCCGCCTTGGTTTCCGAAGCGGTCTGCCGCGCCTGCTGCCAGTCGGCGAAAGCGGACTGCGTGCCGCCGCGGGCCGCCGCATACTTGCCCATGGCGCTGTGGATGCGCTGGCGGTGGGTCAGGTCCGCGCTGACCCGGCGCGCGTCGTCTTGAAACTGGACCGATGCGGTGCTCATGAAGAAGCCAGGATCTCCGCGAGGTGAAGGGTTTTCAGCGGCTGCTGCTGGCGGGCCGCCAGCCCCTGCAGATGCATCAGGCAGCTCGAATCGGCCGAGACCAGGAACTCGGCGCCGGTCGCACAGGCCGAGGCGCACTTGACCTCGCCCATGGCGGTGGAAATCGACGGGAACTTCGCCGCGAAGGTGCCGCCAAAGCCGCAGCAGGCCTCCGCCTCGCCCATCTCGACCAGCTGCAGGCCGCGCACCCGGGCGAGCAGCTCGCGCGCCGGCCGCTTGAGGCCGAGCTCGCGCAGGCCGTGGCAGCCATCGTGGTAGGTGACGGTGTGCGGGAAGCTCGCCCCCAGGTCGGTGACGCCGAGCTTGTTGACCAGGAAATCGGAGAACTCCCAGCAGCGGGCGGCCAGGGCGCGGGCCTCGGCCTCCTCGGGGTGGCCGGCGAACAGCTCCGGGTAGAACACCTTGAGCATGGCCCCGCACGACCCGGAGGCGATGACCACCGCCTCCGCCGCGCGCAGCCGCGCCAGCACCGGCCGCGCCGCCTCGCGCGCGGCGTCCCAGTGGCCGGCGTTGAAGGGCGGCTGGCCGCAGCAGCCGAGTTCTTCGGCGTACTCGACCTCGTGGCCGAGTTTTTCCAGGATGCCGACGATGCTGATGCCCACCTTCGGGTACAGCAGGTTGACGAAACACGGGATGAAAAGGGTGACGGTCATTCGGGGGGGAAGCCGCAGGATGCGGCAGGGCGCACGGGCCCGACAAGCCAGTACTCGGCCTGCGGTGATTTTCGTTCGGAAAAGTGTGGCCGGCCGCGGCGATTCCGGCCAGTGGTGGGCATGCCCGACCCGCTCCCGATCCCGCACGACCGCTCCGTCGACGGGCCGCGCTCGCGCCTGTGGCGGCTGGACGCCCTGGCCTGCCGCGAACTGGCCCTGCACCGCATCGCGCGCATCGGCTTCGACGAGGCGCTGCCGCCCTACGAGCGGGTGCGGTCGCGCCCGGCCGGCAGCTTCATCATGGCCTGCGTCGAAGGCTCGGGCGCGGTGCTGCTCGACGGCTCCTGGCAGCGTGTCAGCGCCGGCAGGGTCTGCATGGCGCCGCCGCGCGTGCTCAACGCCTTCCGCGCCGACCGGGCGCAGCGCTGGCGCTTTGCCTGGCTGCGCTACGACGAGGCGGCCGACGTGGTGCCGGTGGTCGGCGCCGCCTCGCCGGTGAAGCTGCGCGGCGGTGCCGACCTCGCCGACGCGCTGCTCGGCCTGCGCCGCGAATGGGAGGCGCAGCGCGATCCGGTGCTGGTGCACCACTGGATCGAACTGCTGCAGGGCTGCGCCCGCCGCCTCGCCCAGCCCTTCCAGCGCGAAGAGCGCCTGCGCCAGCTCTGGCAGAAGGTCGAACGCGCGCCCGGCGAGGACTGGTCGCTCAAGCTGCTGGCGCACGAGGCCCACGTCAGCCCCGAACACCTGCGCCGGCTCTGCCTGCGCGA
>CAYYJK010000061.1:9316-15527 GCA_964472185.1 uncultured Prosthecobacter sp. | reverse complement strand
CAGCAGCTGAACATCGAGACCTTGGGCGGTGAATCGCTGTTCCACCGCTTCTCGACCTGGAGGTTTTCCGAGGACTTGCGCACGGCCAGCATGGACTTCGAGGAGGCGACGGCCGAGGCCATCCAGAGCGAGATCCTCAGCCGGCTTGAGCGAGGCCGGTGACCTGCGGGAACCCGCAGGAAACACCCGCCGCCCTAGCCGGCTTCGAGGCGGTAGCCGATGCCCGGTTCGTTGAGGATGCGCGGACCGCCGGGGGCGAGTTTTTTGCGCAGGTGGTTGATGTGCACGCGCAACCCCTCGCTGGGGTCGCTGGTCTGACTTGGCCAGACCTGCCGGACGATCTGGCGCTGCGTCACAATCCGGCCCGTGTGCTCGGCCAACACTTTGAGCAGCGCAAATTCCGTGGGTGTGAGCTTGAGCGGCACCTCTCCCAAGCGCGCTTCGTGGTGCAGCAGATCGAGCCGGAGCATTCCGGCGAGGATTTCGGGGGTGTGACGCGGTCCTCGGCGGCGCTGGATCACTTCCAAGCGTGCCAGCAACTCGGCGGACCCAAAAGGTTTGGTGACGTAGTCGTCCGCGCCCGCCTCCAGGGCTTCGACCTTCATCGCCTCCTGATCACGCACGCTCAGGATGAGCACCGGCACGTCGCTCCACTCGCGCAGCCGTTTGAGCACCTCGATGCCGCAGAGGCCGGGAAGACCGAGGTCGAGCAGCACGACGTCGGGCCGGTGAAACGCGGCTTCCTGCAGGCCGCGCGGGCCGTCCTCGGCTTCGCAGACCTGGTGGCCGCGCGCTTCCAGCAGCAGTCGCAGCAGGCGGCGCATCTGCGGTTCGTCGTCGATGATCAGGGCTTTGCTCATGGCTGGCGTGTCGGTGCCGGCAGGCTCAGGACAAATTCCGCCCCGCCGCCGGGATGCGTGCGTGCGGTGAGATAGCCGTGCATGGCACGCATCAAGCCGCGCGCGATGGCGAGCCCCAGTCCGGTGCCGCCGGCGCGTGAGCCGGGGGCGCGGTAAAACTTCTCAAAGATCCGTTCTTCCGCCGCCGCGGGCAGGCCGGGGCCATGGTCGCGTACGCGGATCTCCAGTTGGCCGTCGCGGCAGGCGATGCCGACCTCGATGGGCCTGCCAGGCGGAGCGTAGAGCGTGGCGTTGTGCAGGACGTTGCCGAGCGCCTGCGCCAGCAGCCGGCTGTCGAGCCGCAGCAGCGGCAGGAGCGGCGGGCAGGCGAGCTGCAAGGGATGTTCCGCCAACTCGCGCTCCAGCGGCACGGTGGCCGCGTGCAGCACATCGTCGAACTCGCACCAGTCGGGCGCGGGTTTCACGGCATCAGCTTCCACCCGCGTGATCTCCAGCAGGTGCTCGACCAAGCGCTGCAGCCGCCGGTTCGACGTTTCGATCTCCGCTGCATAAGGGCTGGCTGTGCCCAGGCCGTCCAGGGCCGTGCGGATGACCGCGATCGGCGTTTTGAGCTCGTGCGATACGCTGTCCAGCAGCGTCCGGTGCAGGCGTTCCGCCTCGGCGCTGATCTCGGCACGGTGCTTGGCCTCCAGCAGGGTCTCGCGCTCGCGGTGATGCTGTTCCAGCGCCGCTTCCCGCTCGCGCACCTGGGCGATGAGATGCCCCATGCTCAAGGCCACCACGAAGAACAGGGCGAACATGCCCGCGTCTTCCGGCCGCTCGATGTGGAAGGTGAAACGCGGCGGAATGAAAAAATAGTTCCAGACCAAAGCCGCCGTCACGGCCATGGCGAGTACTGGACCGCGGTTCCAACGCGTCCCCGCCAGGACAATCGCCAGCAGGAACAGCAGGGCGGGGAACATCGACCCCGTGTAGGGCAGCAAGGCCCAGCTCACAGAAGCCAGCACGAACAGGATCGTCAGCCCCCAGCTGAACTGCCCCACGACATGCACCGGCACGGGGGGCCGAAGCGGGTTGGCCGGGGATGGAGACGCGGGGCTCACTCCGGCACCCTGCGCCTGAAATCCGACTTCGCCAGTGAACAGACGCCCGCAGGGCGTGAAGAAGGTGTGAAATCGAGTGCCCCGAATCGGACCCTGCTGCGAACGCCGCGCGTCAAATTTCCACCTGCTGACCGAGTTCGATCACGCGCCCGACGGGGATTTGGAAGTAGCTGGCAGGTTGCTGGGCGAGCTGGCTGGCAAAGGCGAAGAGGTGCTCGCGCCAGGGAGCCATGCCGGGGGCGCGGCTGGGCACGATGATCTCGCGACCGAGGAAAAAGGTGGCCCGTTCGGCCGCGATCTCGAGGCCGTGAGTCGCGCACTGGCGCAGCAGGCGGGGTACGTTCGGCTTCTGCATGAAGCCGTAGCGGCCGGTGACGCGCCAGAAACGGTCGCCGAGGCGTTCGACCTGCACGCGCCGTCCCGGCGTCACCCAGGGAGCGTCCTCGGTGATCAGCGTCAGGAACACGACGCGCTGATGCAAGGCCTGGTAGTGCTTGAGGATGTGCAGCAGCGCGATCGGAGCGCGGCCGTGGGTGCTGGTCAGGAACACCGCAGTGCCGGGCACGGAGACGATTTCGCGCCGGCCCAGGCCGGCGAGCAGCTGCTCCTGCGTCAACGCGCTGCGATCCATCGAAGCCCGCACCAACCGGCGCCCGGTGGCCCAGGTGGTCATCACCGTGAACAGGCCGAGACCGACGACGATCGGGAACCAGCCGCCGTCGAAGAACTTGGCGAGGTTGGCGCTGAGGAAGGCGAGTTCGATCAGTCCGAAGGCGAAGCACAGCGGCAGGGTGCGCAGACGCGACCAGCCCCACAGATGGCGCGCGGCAAGGTAGAACAGCACGGTGGTGATGAGCATGGTCATCGTCACCGCCACCCCGTAGGCGGCGGCAAGGTTCGACGAGCTGCGGAACGCCAGCACCAGCCCGAGGCAGGCGCTCATGAGCAGCCAGTTCACCAGCGGGATGTAGATCTGGCCGCGGGCGTGCTCGGAAGTGTGGCGGATGCTCAGCCGCGGCAGATAGCCGAGCTGGACGGCGCTGAGCGTGAGCGAGTACGTGCCGGTGATGAGAGCCTGCGAGGCGATGACCGTGGCCGCTGTCGCAAGCAGCACCAGCGGCAGCGTGGCCCAAGCCGGGGCCATTTGAAAGAACGGGGCATGGGCCAATTCGGGCTGGTGCAGGAGCAGGGCGCCCTGACCGAGGTAGTTGAGCGCCAGCGCCGGGAACACCAGCAGGAACCAGGCGCGGCGGATCGGTCCCGCGCCGAAGTGGCCCATGTCGGCGTAGAGCGCTTCCCCGCCGGTCACGGCGAGGAAGACGCTGCCGAGGATGACGAAAGCGGCGTGCCCGCCGGTGGTCAGGAAATGCCAGCCATGCCAGGGGTGGAAGGCGGCGAGGATTTCCGGCCCGCGCAGCAGGTTCGCCACGCCCAGTGCCGCGAGGGCGAGGAACCAGAGTCCGGTGATCGGGCCGAAAAAGCGGCCGACGCGCGCCGTGCCGAGGAACTGCACCGAAAAGAGCCCCACCAGAATCGCCATCGTGATGCCGAGGATCAGCCCCTGCAGGCGCTGGCCCCAAGCGAGGGCTTCTGCGGCCACGGCCGGCGGGCTGCCGAGCAGGCCGCCATCGCGCAGGCCTTCCACGGCGCTGAGCACCGAGATGGCAGGCGTGATGATGCCGTCGCCGAACAGCAGCGCCGCGCCAAAGAGGCCGAGCAGCACCGCCGTGACCCGGCGGCGCGAGGTTTCGCCCAGGTTGTGGGTCGCCAGGGCCATGAGCGAGAGCACGCCGCCCTCGCCCTTGTTGTGAGCGCGCAGGATGAAGGCGAGGTACTTCAGGCAGATGAGCAGAATCAGCGACCACAGGATCAGGGAGACCACGCCCAGCAGGTGCTCGGGCGTGGAGGCGATGGCGTGCGGACTGTGCGGGCTGAAGCATTCCTTGAGCGTGTAGATCGGGCTGGTGCCGATGTCGCCGAACACCACGCCGAGCGCCGCAATGACCAGCGTGGTGGCGGGAAGCTTGTGCAGACCGTGGGAGGAGGCATCCGGAGCGTCGTTCATGACGACGGACGCTCCAAGCACGCGCCCTGGAGCGCCAGTGAACGAGGGCACGCCGGGCGTGAAGAAGGTGTGAAGACGCGGGCAACCGGCCCGGCGGAAGTGCCGGCCCGGCGCCTTTCGCCGCGCATCCGGCAGGATGCGTCCCGGTGCGGGCGTTGAAAAAGCCTGTCATGACTTCCCCGCTCCCGCTGCTCTTCGCCGGTCTGGCCCTGGCTCTGCCGGCCGCCGAACCTCTGATCCGTGAAAACCTGCCCGTGCTTGCCGCCCCGGACCTGCGCGCGCCGCTCGGCGCGGAATGGAAGGTCGTGCACGGGCGCTACGAACCGCGCAACGGCGAACTGATCTGCGCCGAGAAGCCGGAGAACAAGCACGTCGCGGTGCTCTGGCATCTGACGGGCTGGAACACCGGCGTCATCGAATGCGAGTTCCGTTTCGACGGGGCGCGCAGCCTCATCCTCGGCGGCGACGGCCAGACCGCCAAGGGCATGGCGCACATCGGCCGGGTGGTCGTCACGCCGAAGCAGATCAGCATCGCCGAAGACTCGGTGAAGCCGAGCCGCACCCTGGCCCGGCAGGCCGCCGACCTGCAGCCGGGCGTCTGGCACCGGCTGCGCTTCGAGTGGCAGGGCGACCGGATCGCGCTGCAGGTCAACGGGCAGAGGCTGCAGGCCGAAGCGCCCTGGCTGGCCAGCCCGAAGGCCCGGAGCTGGATCGCCGTCGGCGGCCAGACCGCCGCCCTGCGCGCCCTGACCGTTCGCGGCAAGCCCTGAGGCGGCTCAGTGCGGCAGGCCTTCCAGGTCGGCCGGCAGCACGGGATCGTCCTTGGCGTGCTCGGCTTCGAGCAGGCGTTTCAGCGCGTCCCGCTTCGCCGGTTCGACGGCGGCAAGGTTGGTGGTCTCCCGGGGATCGCGGGCGAGGTGGTAGAGCTCGGGCGGCTTCTTCCCGGCGGGCTGGATGAGCTTCCAGTCGCCCTGGCGCAGGCTGCGCTCGCCCTTTTTGGCGATGTAGATCGTGCGCGGCGCGGCCGGCGCGGCGCCGGTCAGGGCGGGCCAGAGGTTGAGGCCGTCCCAGCGCGGGTCCGTCGGCGGCTTGTAACCGAGCAGGCTGGCGAGGGTCGGCAGCCAGTCGACGCAGTGCATCGGAGCGGTGAACTTGCCGGGTTTGAGGCGGCCGGGCCAGTTCAGGAAGGCGCAGACGCGGGTGCCGCCTTCGTAAAGCGTGTTTTTCTGGCCGCGCAGCGGGTCGTTTTCGCTGTTCAGCGGCGAGTGCGGCACGGTGCCGGCGTAGGCGTTCCTGAGCGATTCGATGCCGCCGTTGTCGCTGGTGAACAGGATGAGGGTGTTGCCGCGCTGGCCGGTGGCGTCGAGCGCGGCGACGAACTCGCCAACCTTGGCGTCGAGTTGGGAAACCATCGCGGCCAAGCGCAGGCGCGAATCCTGCTTGAGCGGATCGGCATGGAAGGTGACGCCGTCATAGAGGCGCTTGTATTCCGGCGGCGCATCGACCGGCGTGTGCACGGCGTGGAAGGGCACGTAGATGAACCAGGGACCGCCCGGTTCGCGGATGCGGCGCAGGGCCTCGGCGGCGACGAGCTCGGTGGCGTTGCCCTCCTCGCGAAGAAGCCGGCCGTCGCGGTGCCAGGTGTCCTCGTAGGGGTTGCCGGCCCGGTACTTGTGGGTCCAGGGATCGGCGGCGCCGGTGAGCGTGCCGTAGCTGGTGTCGAAACCGTAGGCGTTGGGGATCCACTCCGGCCGCGCGCCGAGGTGCCACTTGCCGCTGAGGTGGGTGCGGTAGCCGCTGGACTTCAGCATCGAGGCCAGCGTCAGCGTGGCCGGCGGCAGGGCGCGCAGGTTGCTCGGCGCCAGGGCCTGCGGCCCGAAGCGGCCGGGATAGCGGCCGCTCATCAGCGCGGCACGCGTCGGCGTGCACACCGGCTGGACGTAGTGCTGGTCAAGCTCGACGCCTTCGCGCACCAGGCGGTCGAGCTGCGGCGTCCGGGCAAATCCGCCATGCCAGCCGACGTCGCTCCAGCCGAGATCGTCGGCAACGATGAGCAGGACATTGGGCCGTTCCGCTCCAGCGGCGACGGCAACGGCAATCAGGAGACCGGCGGCAAAACGGGCAAGGCGGCGCATGACCGCAAGCAACGATGCCGGCGGCCCGCATCTTCCATCAGGGCCGCT
>CAYYJK010000061.1:6772-9216 GCA_964472185.1 uncultured Prosthecobacter sp. | reverse complement strand
TCGAAAGTCGCGCCGGCCGGCAGCCGGCCCGGCCAGCGCAGGAAGAAGGGCACGCGGATGCCGCCCTCGAGGGTCTGGCCCTTGTCGCCGCGCAGCGGCGTGTTGCGGCCGGTGTTGTAGGCGAGGTAGGGCTTGCGGCCGGCGCCGCCGTTGTCGCTGAAGAAGGCCACCAGGGTGTCGCGCTCGCGGCCGGTCTGCCCCAGGTGCTCCAGCACGCGGCCGACCGCATCGTCGAGGCCGAGCAGCAGGGACAGGTAACCGCGCCGGTCGGGATCGGTGACGGTGGCGGGCAGGCGCGACGCGAACTTCGGCGCGATCTCGAGCGGCGTGTGCACGGCGTTGTAGGCCAGGTAGATGAACCAGGGGCGGGCGGCCTGCTGCTCCATGAAGGCCAGCGCCTCGTCGGTGAACAGGTCGGTGGTGTAGCCGTCGAGCTTCTGCACCTCGCGGCCGCGGTAGATGAGGTCGTGCGAGTGGGCGGAGCCGAACACCGGTTGGGCGTCGCGGTGCAGGAGGAAGTTGTGGCCGCCGACCAGGAAGCCGAAGAACGCGTCGAAGCCGCGCGACTGCGGGTGGTGGGCCGGACTGAAGCCCTGGTGCCACTTGCCGAACAGGGCCGTGGCGTAGCCGGCGCCGCGCAGAGCGTCCGCGAAGGTGGTCTGATCGAGCGGCAGGCCGAGGCGCGCTTCGTCACCGACGTGCGGGTTGAACTCGTGCCCGAAACGGGTCGGCGCGCGGCCGGTGAGGAAACCCGCACGCGAGGGGCTGCAGTACGGAGCGGCCACGTAGCCCGAGGTGCAGCGCACGCCGCCGTTGGCCAGGCGGTCGAGGTTCGGCGTCGGCACCTCGCAGCCGCCGTGGACGCCCAAGTCGGCGTAGCCGAGATCGTCGGCGACGATGACGAGGACGTTGGGTTGGCGGGCCGGCGCCGCCGCGCCGGGAACGGCGGGGCAGGCGGTGACCAGCAGGGCGACAAGGGACGGCCAGAGCTTCATGCGCCGGGAAACGCGCCAGCGGCGCGCGGCTGGCAGCAAAAGCCGTGTCGGATTCGGCAAGCGCGCCGGCTGCAGCGTCAGCGCCGGACCAGGCGGTCGGTCTCCTCGAGCTTGAAGCGCGTGCTGACGACGCTGTGCTTGGCGGCGCCCGGCGCGTACTGGACGTAGGTGGTCAGGACGATCGTGCCGTCGGGCAGGCGCTCGACGCCGGGATAGCCGCAGTCGGCAACCCGCTGGGCGTGGCTGTGCAGCAGCTTGACGCGGTACTGGCCCGGCTTGCCGGCGCGGATGTCCGCATAGCGGCCGACCCAGGCGACGAAGTGGCCCTTGGTCGGGCTGTTCAGGGCCTGATCGCGAAAGGCGATGACCAGACGGCCGTCGGCGGTGGGGACACCCATGTGGCGGTCGCCGGTGAGGCCCCAGGGCGTGTCCACCGGTGCGCTCCAGGTCCGGCCCTCGTCGCGGCTGAACATCGCCAAGCTGCGGCCCTGGTGGGTGTTCTCGCGCATCAGGCAGCAGAGCTCGGCGCCGTCGGGCGAGCGGAACACGAACGGCTCGCAGGGGTTCTTGCCGGGCACGGCCGCGACAACGCGCGGCTCGCTCCAGGTGAAGCCGCCGTCGGCGGTGATCGTCTGCAGGACCTCAAGCGGCGGCTTGTCGGCGCCGCCGGGCCCGCGGTGGTAGAGGCCGAGGTGGCGGCCGTCCTGCAGGCGCACGATGCTGCTGAAGGTCATCACGCAGGGGAAGCCGAGCGGCGGCATCTCCTTCCAGGTGCGGCCGTCGTCTTCGCTCAGGATGCTGGGCATGCCGGGGCCCTGGCGCGTGCCCTTGGCGGCGGAAAACACCCACAGGCGCGCCTTGCCCGCCGGATCGACCAGGCGGTAGATGCTCGGGCAGTTCTGATGGGTGGCAAAGCCGGGCGGCAGCTGCGCGTCGAGGCGCGTCCAGGTCAGGCCGCCGTCGTCGCTGCGCGCCATCGGCCCGGCTGCGCCGCCGTGGTTGACGCACCAGACGCAGAAGATCGTCCGGCCGTCGGGCAGGAGCACCGTGGTCGGATGGCCCTGGTAGGTGATTTCGGTGCCGGCGGCGACCACCACCTGCCGGGTGCGGTCACCGGAAAGGTCCACGACCGGCAGGTCGGGCTGATCGGCGGCCAGGGCGCCGGCCAGGGCCAGGCAGAAGAGGAGGGGGCGGAGCGAAGGACCGTGCATGGACCTTCTTCAACCCCGCGGCCCGCCCGGGTCTTTCGGACCGCCGCGCCTTTCAGCCGAGGATCTGGGCTTCGATGTCCAGGCCAACGCGCCGGCTCCAGGCCGCGAGCAGCGCCTGGAACAGCGGCCCGGGGCGGCCGCTGCCGATGGGCGTGCCGTTGATGCGCGTGCAGGGCGCCAGGCAGTAGGGCGTGGTGGTCAGCCAGGCCTCGTCGGCGTTGACGACGTCGTAGGGCTG
>CAYYJK010000061.1:4078-6672 GCA_964472185.1 uncultured Prosthecobacter sp. | reverse complement strand
CCGGGCGTGACGAAGTGCACGACGCCGAGATCCTCGCCGGGCGCCAGCAGGCGGGCGTTGGCTTCGACAAGCTCCCGGGTCCGGGCAAGCATGGCCTCGGCGGACAGCGGCACCCCGATGCCGGCAAAGCGCAGCGACCGGTACAAGCGGGCCACATGATCTTCAGCCCGGAACAGCCGGTGGCCAAAGGTGCGGGTCATCTCGGTCAGCGTCGCCCCCAGCACCAAGCCCAGGTCGTAGATGTTCAGCTTGGCCGCCGAAGCGGGCACAAAGCCGTCGTTGAGGTAGACCAGGGGTTCCGTCATGGCACCGGCGGGAGAGGCGGGCATCACTGGCCGCGGTCGAGGAAGTCGATGGCCTTGGCCAGCCAGGCCGCGGCGGGCGCGCCATGGCCCTGGTTGGGAATGACGAAGAGCTTCGCGCCCTGGAACTTCTCGGCCTGAAACCCCTGCTCGAACAGCGCGCGGGTGTTGTCGAGGTTGAAGTCCTGGTCGCCGGTGACCAGGGCGAAACGGTTCTGCTGGCGGGCGATGCCGGCGATTTCCGGATGCGGCAGGTAACGCGCCTCGTAGAGGGTGCCGTCCTTGCCCTCGGCGGGGCGGTAGAAGTTGACCCCCATGAAGCAGGCGGCGCCGGTGAACATGTCGGCGTAGGCGACGCCGACCATGGAGGCGACGCGGCCGCCGCCGGAGTGGCCGCTGACGTAGACGCGGTCGGGATCGATGTCGTAGAGCTGGCGCAGGTGGTGGTTGGCGTCGACGGCCAGACGGATGCGGTCGGGCGTTTCGCGGTTGTTGCCGGCGCCGAGGGCGCCGATGAAGATGAGCTTCTTCTCGGCCAGGACCGCGTCCCAGCCGGCGGGCAGCGCCGGCCGGTCGCCGGGGCTGATCCACAGGAACAGGCCGTGCGGCACGCCGGCCTTGTAGCCGCGCGGCACGAGGATTTCGAACTGCTCGCGGGCGAGGTCGTAGGCCGGGGGCGCGTCCGCGGCGCGCAGGCGCAGGCGGAACTGGGCCGGGCTGGACTGGGGCGTCGAGCCCTCGAAGCGGATCCGGCTGCGGACGCCGGGTTTGACCGGAGCCGCGGGCTCGGCGGCGGTCAGGGCGCCGGCGAGCAGGACGAGGGTGGGGAGGAGGAAACGGGGCATGCTTCCATCACAACGGATGAAGCGGCCGGGTCCAAGCAGAACTTGCCGGGATTGTGCCGGCGGTTGCACGGCGGGCATTTCCGCCTATCTACCCGGCCCGCCTATGCACAGCTTCCGTTATTCCCAGGGCCAACTGTTTGTCGAAGACGTCCCGCTGCAATCGCTGGCCGAACAGCACGGCACGCCGCTGTACGTCTACTCCAAGGCCACGATCACCGGCCACTTCACCCGCCTGGACGCGGCGCTGAGCCCGCTCGACCACCTGATCTGCTACGCGGTGAAGGCCAACTCCAACCTGGCCGTGCTCAACACCATCGCCAAGCTCGGCGGCGGCTTCGACATCGTCTCCGGCGGCGAACTGTTCCGCGTCATCCAGGCCGGCGGCGACCCGGGCAAGTGCACCTTCGCCGGCGTCGGCAAGACCCGCGACGAGATCGTCTACGCCCTCGAGCAGGGCGTGTACTGCATCAACGCCGAGTCCGAGGCCGAGCTGCGCTACATCGACCGGGTGGCGGCCGAGATCGGCAAAACGGCGCCGGTGGCGGTGCGCGTCAATCCGAACGTCGACGCCAAGACCCACGCCAAGATCACCACGGGCAAGAGCGAGAACAAGTTCGGCATCGACTTCGGCGACATCCTCGACGTCTACGGCCGCATCGCGGCGGAGTGCCCGAACCTCGAGATCCGCGGCCTGCAGATGCACATCGGCTCGCAGCTCACCAGCGTCGAGCCCTTCGTCGAAGCGGTGAAGAAGGTCGTGCCGCTGGTCCGGGAGGTGCAGGCGCGCCACGGCATCCGCTTCTTCAGCATCGGCGGCGGCATCGGCATCAACTACCGCCAGAGCCTCGTCTCCGGCGACGCCGCCTGGTGGCAGGAGAATCCCGACACGCACCCGCTCACCGTCCAGGCCTACGCCGAGGCCGTGGTGCCGCTGCTGCAGCCGCTCGGCCTGCGCATCCTCTGCGAGCCCGGCCGCTTCATGGTCGGCAACGCCGGCACCCTGCTCACCCGGGTGCTCTATGAAAAGCGCGGGGCGGCCAAGACCTTCAAGATCGTCGACGCCGGCATGAACGACCTGATCCGGCCGACGCTGTACGAGGGCTGGCACCAGATCGTGCCGCTGCGCCAGCCGGCCACCGACGCGGTGGAGACGGTCGACGTCGTCGGCCCGATCTGCGAGACCGGCGACTTCCTGGCGCAGAACCGCGAGCTGCCGCCGGTGCAGGCGGGCGACTACCTGGCCGTGCTCAGCGCCGGCGCCTACGGCTTCACGATGGCGTCGAACTACAACACCCGGCCGATGCCCGCGGAGATCCTGGTCGAGGGCGACCGGGCCACCGTGGTGCGCGAGCGCCAGACGCTGGCGGACGTGATCAAGGGCGAGCGCGTGGCCTGAGCCCGCGCGCCGCAGCCGTCAGTCCGCCCGCGGTGCCGCCGCGGGCGGCAG
>CAYYJK010000061.1:0-3978 GCA_964472185.1 uncultured Prosthecobacter sp. | reverse complement strand
TGGCTGTCGGCCTCGTTGTAATGGACGCGCAGCAGCGGGTTCTGGTGCTCGACGCCCCGGAGCTCGGCGGCGCGCAGCTCCTGCAGTTCGCGGGTCTGTTCGGGCACGCGCACCAGGTGCAGGGTGCGGTTGAATTTTTGGGCGAACAGGGTGGCGCCCAGGTCGTAATTGCCGCTGTGAACGGTGAAGATCAGCAGCCCGCCCGGATGCGCCCGCATCGCCTCGAAGTGCTCGAGGTTGGGGATGTCCCAGCGCACCTCGCGGCGGAAATGCAGGTGCCAGAGGCGGTCGAGGTAGGTCAGGGCGAACTGCAGGAACACCTGGCAGCCCGCCCACCAGCGGCGCCACGGGCCGAAGTCCGGGCGCAGGGCCGCCAGGTTGCCGAGCACGGCCCGGCGCTGCGGGCCGGCGAGCAGGTAGATGACCAGCACGACGGGCCGCGTCAGCAGCAGGCAGAGCGGCGCCGGCAGCACCCGCAGCGCCCGCAGCAGCAGCCGGGTCCAGAACGCCCCGTGCAGACCGGTGTTGCGCCGATGAGGCACTTGCGGTGGCGGCGGTTTGGCGGTTTCTTCGTCGGTCATGGGCGGCGCGTCTCAGCGTGCCCCCGGATCCCCTACGCATCGGCCTGACACACCTCTACGCACCCTTGCCCAGACCTGCCGCCGAGTCAAAAACATGAACGCACCCGCATCCGCCCCGGCCCAGGCTGACTACGACGTCATCATCATCGGCGGCGCCTTCAGCGGCGCCTCCGCCGCCCTGCTCCTGCTGCGCGAGACCCCGCACCTGAAGGTGCTGGTGATCGAACGCACGGCGCAGTTCAACCGCAAGGTCGGCGAAAGCACCTCCGAAGTCGGCGGCTGCTTCCTGACGCGCGTGCTGCACCTGGGCAGCTACCTGAGCGCCCAGCACTACCAGAAGCACGGCCTGCGCATGTGGTTCTGCCAGTCCCCCGACGACACGGTCGAGGACTGCACGGAGATCGGCCCGAAGTTCCAGAGCCGCCTGCCCACCTTCCAACTCGACCGCGCCCAGCTCGACGAGCACGTCCTGGCCCTGGCCCGCGAGGCCGGCTGCACGCTGCTGCGCCCGGCGACGCTGCGCGAAGTCACCCTCGCCGAAGGCGACGAGCCGCACCGCGTCACCGTGACCACCGCCGACGGCGCGCAGGCCAGCCACAGCGCGCGCTGGGTGATCGACGCCTCCGGCCGCGCCGCCGTGCTGGCCAAAAAGCTCGGCCTGCACCGGCCGCTCGGCGACGAGCACGCCACCTCGTCGATCTGGTGCCGCTTCCGCAACGTCAACACGCTGGACAGCCAGCGCAGCCGCAGCCGCCACCCGAAGCTGATGATGAACGTGCGCGGCCTGCGCGCGACGGCGACCAACCACCTCATGGGGCGCGGCTGGTGGGTGTGGATCATCCCGCTCGGCAACGGCGACTACAGCGTCGGCATCGTCTGGGACCGCACCGTCTTCACCCTGCCCGAAGGCCCGTCGCTGGTCGAGCGCCTGCGCGCCCACGTGCTCCAGCACCCGGTCGGCCGGCTGATGTTCGAGGATGCGGAGCCGGTCGAGGACGACACTTTCTACTACAAGGGCCTGCCCTACTGCACCGAGCAGATGGCCGGCCACCGCTGGGCCATGGTCGGCGACGCCGCCGGCTTCATCGATCCGCTCTACAGCCAGGGGCTCGACTACTGCGGCCACACCGTGTTCGCCGTCACCCAGATGATCCGGCGCGAGTTGCACGGCGAGGACGTCAGCGAGCAGCTGGAGTACCTCCGGACTGCCTACAAGCGCAGCTACCGGCTCTGGTTCGAGTCCCTGTACAAGGGCAAGTACGAGTACCTGGGCGACGCCGAACTGATGCGCATCGCCTTCATCATGGACCTGGGCACCTACTTCGTCGGGCCGGTGCGGCTGGTCTACGACAATCCCGACTACGAGTTCGCCCGCCTGCCCTACGACGGGCCGGCCGGCACCGCCTTCGCGAAGTTCATGGCCTTCTACAACCGCCGGCTCAACGCCATGGCGAAGAAGCGCCTGGCCCGCGGCACCTACGGCGCCTGGAACCGCGGCATGGACCTCACCCTCGGACAGAGCTACACGCCGGACTTCAGCGCGCTGCGCTTCCTGCGCTGGGGCGTCCGGCTCTGGCTGATGGCGGAACTGCGCACCCTCTTCGGCCGCCGGCCGGGCCTGGCCGCGCAGCCGGCGGTGGCACCCCAGCCGGCCGCCGAGGCCGCCGTCTAGCGCGAGGTCTTCATCAGCTCGGACAGCGGCACGACTTCGCCGCTGGGCGTCTCGGGATCGAACTCGCCGCGCGCCGCGCGCTCCTCGAGCTCGGTCTTCTCCTTGGCCTCGCGCACGGCGCGGCGGCGGGACTCCTTCTTCTCCTTGCGCGTCGACGGCGTCATCTCGATGAAGGTCGACGAGGACGTCAGCTGGTCGATGCGCGGGAAGCGCTCGTCGAGGATCGCAATGAACTCCTCGGGCAGGCCGCGCCAGACGGTGAAAAGGCCGTCGGAGACGGGCTTGTCGATGCTCACGTAGTCGACGACGGTGCCGTTGACCATGGTCATGAGGATCTCGCCGCGGCGCAGGCGGGTGACCATGTCGAGGGCCTGGGTGCCCTTGAAGTCGAGCTTGAGCGCCACGCCGTAGGTGCCGTCGTCCGCCGGAAACGGGTGGAAGGCGGCGACGCTCTGGGTGCTGAACTCTGGGATGATCTTGAAGATCAGCGTGCGGCCCTCGATCTCGCGCCGAAAGATTGTCTTGGGCGAGTCCATCTCGTTGCCGAGGGAGTGCACGGTGACGACGACCTTCTCCTTCTTCTTGAAGGATTCGCAGGCGGGCAGGCAGGCCAGGAGGAGGAAGGCGAAGAGCAGGCGGAACATCGCCGCAGGAAACCAGAAGCGGCGCCGCTTTGCAACCCGGGAGACGGCCCCTCAGCCAAAGCGGCCGCGCACATAGTCGTCGGTCAGCTTCTGCTTCGGGTTCTCAAACAGGCTCATCGTCTCGGCGTACTCGACCAGGCGGCCAAGGTAAAACAGCGCCGTGTAGTCGGCGGTGCGCATGGCCTGCTGCATGTTGTGGGTGACGATGACCAGCGTGTACTGCTCCTTGAGCTGGTGGAACAGGTCCTCAACCCGGGCCGTGGCGACCGGATCCAGGGCCGAACAGGGTTCGTCCATGAGCAGGACGCGCGGCTTGACGGCGATGGCGCGGGCGATGCACAGGCGCTGCTGCTGGCCGCCGGAGAGGCCGTAGGCGCTCTGCTGCAGGCGGTCCTTGACCTCGTCCCAGAGCGCGGCGCCGCGCAGGCTCTCCTCGACCACGTGGTCCAGGTAGTCCGGCCGGGTCTCGCCATGCAGGCGCAAGCCGTAGGCGACATTTTCGTAGATGCTGCGCGGGAAGGGGTTCGACTTCTGGAAAACCATGCCGACCTCGCGGCGCAGCTGCACGACGTCGAGCGCGTGGCTGTGGATGTCCTGGCCTTCGACCAGGATCCGGCCGCGGCGCACGCCGGCGCCTTCGACCCGGTCGTTCATGCGGTTGAAGCAGCGCAGCAGCGTCGACTTGCCGCAGCCGGAGGGGCCGATGAAGGCCGTCGCCTGGTGGCGCGGAATGTCGAGCGTGATGTCGAACAGGGTTTGCTTGCTCCCGTAATAGAAGTCCACCTCACGCACCTGGATGGCGGCGGGGAGGTTCGGAGCGGGGTTGGGAACAGGGTCGGCCATGGACGGCGGGATGATGTCGCAGGCCGCTTTTTTGGCAACTGTCCATCTTGTCACACAGCCCGCGGGCGGGTGACAAAACTGTCACACGAGTCTGCGCGCCAGGTGACACGCCCTGGGGCATGACTGCGACAGGGCGCCCCGAGGCGCCGCCTCCAACCCACCCACACCGCATGCACTCCCCCCTCCGTTTCCTCTGCGCCCTCAGCCTGGGCGGCGCCCTGGCCGCCTCCGCCGCGGA
>CAYYJK010000060.1:0-15531 GCA_964472185.1 uncultured Prosthecobacter sp. | reverse complement strand
ACCAGCGCAGCGGATTCGTCGTCATCAGGATCACCCGCACCTGCTGCCGCTGCGCCTCGGCGACGAGCGCCCGCAGGTTGTCCAGGTACTCGCGCAGCGGCACGCGCGGCGCCGTGGCCGGCGGCGTTTTCCAGACGTCGACCGCCGCGTCGTTGATGCCGAACTGCAGCACGACCAGCCGCGGCCGGTGGCGCAGCACGTCCTGCTGGAAGCGCCGGCGGGCGTCGCGCGTGGTGTTGCCGCCGATGCCGGCATTGTGAAAGGACAGGCTCGAGCCGGCGCCCTGCAGGATCTCCTCGACCCGGGCCGCGTAGACTTTGCGCACGCCGCTGCGCGGCGCCGTCGTGGAGTCGCCGAAAAACACGATGCCGCCCGGTTTCGGCTCGGCCTTCGGCGGCGGCACGTGCACCGGAATTTCGCCCCGGTCGAGCTCGTCGAGCCGGACCTGCAGGCGCAGACCGCCCTGCATCGTGGTGATCCACAGCTCGCCGGGCCGGTGCTCGTAGAGGTAGGGGTAGGACACCCGCGCGCCGGGCGTGTGGTTGGCGGCCACGACGACCGGCCGGGACCAGGTGGCGGCCTCGTCGGAGGAGAAGGCCAGCGACAGCTCGGCGCGGCTGCCGGCGCTGTCCGGCTGGTGGCGCGGCGGCGCGTTCCAGAGCAGGGCGATGCGGCCGTCGGCCAGGCGCGCGAGCTGCGGGCAGCAGGTCACCGAACGGATGCCGGTGGCCTTGAGCCCCTGCCACCGGAGTCCGTCGCGCGAGGTCGCCTCCCAGAGCCGGCCGGATTCGGTGCGCAGCAGCAGGTAGAGCGAACCGTCCCGGCGTTCGACCACGCTGCCTTCGATCGACCCGGCATGGTCATGGGCGCCGACGCCGTAGTCGAGCAGGTCGCCGCGCTGCCAGCTGCGGCCGAGGTCGTCGGACACCCAGGTCACCGTGGCGTGGCGCCACTGCGGGATGATCTCCTGCGCCACCAGCACCAGCCGGCCGCTGCGCATCTGGATCAGCGAGTGCACGCAGCCGCACCAGGGCTCGCTGAGCTTGACCGGCGTCTCCCAGGTCCGGCCGCCGTCGGTGCTGCGGCAGGTGTAGGCGGGCAGCACGAACTCGCGCCAGTCGACGCCCGGCTCGCCCCAGCGCCAGCCTTTCGGCTGCCGGCGCTCGACCCCGTTCATCCAGGCGGCGACCAGCACGCCCTCGCGCGTTTGCAGCAGGGCGCGTTCGTGGCTGGCGTTGAACTTCGCGGGCTCGGCAAACAGCGGCGCGCGCGTCCAGGTGCGGCCCTCGTCCGCGCTGCGCAGCGACTCCCGGGAGTCGATGGCCAGCACCGCGCCGTCGGCCGAGCGGACGAAGGGCCCCTGATGGTCGTGCGGCAGCGGCCGGGCCGCGGGATGCAGCACGAGACCGGGCGGCGGCGCCGCGCAGGCGGCGCTGGCAAGCAGGCCGGCGGCGGCCGTCAGGGGCAGGAGGGAACGCATGGGCGGAGAGAGTCGGCGGGCACGGATACCAACGCCCCGACTCCCGCCGATCTACCGTCAGGCCGCGGCGGCGGCCGGCTCATCCTGGAAATCCAGCTCCTTCTCGATGCGCAGGTTGTCGACGATGTAGGCCTGGCGGTCGGGGGTGTTTTTGCCCATGTAGAAGGTCAGCAGCTCCTTGATGCTCTTGTGCTCGGGCATCATGACCGGTTCCAGGCGCATCTTCGGACCGATGAAGTGCTTGAACTCGTCCGGCGAGATTTCGCCGAGGCCCTTGAAGCGGGTGATCTCGGCGTTTTTGCCGCAGCGGTGGATGGCGCGCTGGCGCTCCTCGTCGCTGTAGCAGTAGAAGGTCTCCTTCTTGTTGCGCACGCGGAACAGCGGCGTCTGCAGGATGTGCAGGTGGCCGGCGCGGACGATCTCCGGGAAGAACTGCAGGAAGAAGGTGATCATCAGCAGGCGGATGTGCATGCCGTCGACGTCGGCATCGGTGGCCAGGATGATCCGGTTGTAGCGCAGGTCCTCGATGTTCTCGTCGATCTGCAGGGCGTTGGCGAGCAGGTAGAACTCCTCGTTTTCGTAGACGATCTTGCGGCTCAGGCCGAAGCAGTTGAGCGGCTTGCCGCGCAGCGAGAACACCGCCTGGGTGTTGACGTCGCGGCTCTTGGTGATCGATCCCGAGGCGCTGTCGCCCTCGGTGATGAACAGGGTGCTGTCCTCGCGCTGCTTGTCCTTGGTGTCGAGGTGGACGCGGCAGTCGCGCAGCTTCTTGTTGTGCACCTTGGCCTTGCGGGCGGATTCGCGCGCGGCCTTCTGGATGCCGCTGATCTCCTTGCGCTCCTTCTCGTTGGCGACGATTTTTTCCTGGAGCGCCTTGGCGATGTCGGCGTTTTTGTGCAGGTAGTTGTCGAGCGCCTTGACGACGGTGTTGATGATGTGGCTGCGCAGGTTGCGGCCGTTGGGCTCCATGTGGGTGGAGCCGAGCTTGGTCTTGGTCTGGCTCTCGAAGACCGGCTCCTGCACCTTCACCGCCACCGCCGCGATGATGCCGGTGCGCACGTCGCTGGGATCGAACTGCTTCTTGTAGAACTCGCGGCACTCCTGGACGATGGCCTCGCGGAAGGCGGCCTGGTGGGTGCCGCCCTGGGTGGTGTGCTGGCCGTTGACGAAGGTGTAGAACTCCTCGCCATAGCCGGTGCCGTGGGTGAAGGCGACCTCGACGTCCGTGCCGTCGAGGTGGATGACCGGGTACTGCGGCGACTCGGTGAGCTTGGCGGCGATCAGGTCGCGCAGGCCGTCCTTGGAGCGGAAGGTCTCGCCGTTGAGCTTGAGCGTCAGGCCCGGATTCAGCCAGGAGTAGAAGCGCAGCATCTCGCGCACGTAGTCGAGCTTGAAGTGCACGTGGCTGGTGAAGCTCTCGGTGTCCGGGCGGAACGAGATGCGCGTGCCGTCCGGCTCGTCGCAGGGCCGCGGCTTGCCCGAGTCCTGCTTCACCTGGCCGCGGCAGAACTCGATGGCGCGGGTCTGCTTCTCGCGGATGGCCTGGATCTCGAAGAAGGAGCTGAGGGCGTTGACCGCCTTGATGCCGACGCCGTTGAGACCGACCGAGCGCTTGAACACCTCGCTGTCGTACTTGGCGCCGGTGTTGATCTGGGCGGCGCACTCCATGAGCTTGCCGAGCGGGATGCCGCGGCCGTAGTCGCGCACGGTCACCTGGTGGTCCCCGCTGATCTCGACCTCGATGACCTTGCCGTAGCCCATGACGTGCTCGTCGATGCAGTTGTCGACCACCTCCTTGAGCAGGACGTAGATGCCGTCCTCGGGCTGCGAGCCGTCGCCGAGCTTGCCGATGTACATGCCGGGGCGCAGGCGGATGTGCTCGCGCCAGTCGAGGGACCGGATGCTGTCTTCGGTGTAGTTGTGGGCCGGGGTGGACATGCTCCTTCGGTAGGGGAGAACCGCCCGGAGTCAAGCCCCCCGGGACGAACCCGGGAGCTGGCGGACCGGCTTTCCGGGCCAAAACCGGACTCAGAACCGGTAGGTCACCCGCAGCCGGAACATCCGGGGCTCGACCGGGTGGTAGTGAACGTCGGTCACCGGCGCGGCCTCGCCGGGGAGCTGGCTGTCGTAGGCGTACTCGATGTCGTGGTCGGCGCGGTTGAGCAGGTTCAGGCAGTCGATGGCGGCCTCCCAGCGCTGGCGCCGGTAGCCGAGGGTGGCGTTGACCATCAGGCTCTCGCGGCCCTCGATGCGGCCGCTTTCCTCCAGGGGCCGGCCGGTGAAGGCGCGCACGCGCGCGCCGGCGAACCAGCCCGCCGAGTCGCCCTGGGCGCCGACGGTGAAGCCGCCGCTGAACAGGACCGGCACGCTGTTGGGAATGCGGTCGTCCGAACCGACCCCGCGCAGGCGGGCGTGGGTCAAAGCCAGCTCGGCATCGGCGCTGAACCAGCCGGTCGGCCGCCAGTAGCCGGCCAGTTCCAGCCCGTAGCGCTCCGAACCCGGGCCGGGCTCGTTGCGGCCGGCATCGCCGACGTAGATCAGCTCGCTGTCGCTGCGCAGCCAGAACAGCGCCAGCGTGGTCGTCAGTTTCGGAAGCGCCTGGCTGCGCAGGCCCAGTTCGGCGCCGAAGGTGCGCACCAGGGCGTCCGCCGGGGCGGTGCGCGCGGTGACGCCGCGGGCGTCGTTGCTGTGGAAGCCGGTGCCGAAATTGGCATAGGCCTCGGTCTCCCGCCAGGGCCCGAAGATGGCGCTGAACTTCGGGCTGACGATGCCCGCCCATTCGTCGTCCTCGCCGGCGAGGGTGCTGGCCCGGCTCTCAAACCGGTACAGATCGCCGCGCAGGCCGAGCACGGTGCGGAACCAGGGCGTCCAGCGGCTGACCAGCTCGCCGTACAGGCCGGCGCTGCCTTCCCAGAGGTCGTCCTCGCGGATCGTGTCCAGCCGGCGGCGCTGGCGCGTGGCGTACAGGCCGATGCCGTCGATGAGGTCGTGGCGGGTCTGGAAACCGAGGGTGAAGTCCGAATCCGCCCCGAACAGCCGGCGGTTCTCCCAGGTGCGCGCCAGCTGGCCGCCGAAGATCCAGCGCGACTCCGCCTGCTCGAACTGGTCGCCCTGCGGGCCGCCGGTGAAGTAGGTGAAGTTCGAGAACAGGTCCAGGGCGTAATGGATGCCGTAGACGTTGGCGCGGGTCACGACGTCATCGTCGCGGTGCTCAAACGCGGCGTTGAGGCTGTAGCGTTCGCTGTCGCCGCCGGCCGTGGCATCCAGGCTGTCGTAGGGGTCGAGGCGGCCGGAGCGCACCGCGCGCTGCGGGATCTGGTCGGTGCTGGTCCAGCGGCCGCGGTACCCCATGAAGGTGAGGGCGAACTTGCTGTCGGCGTCGCTGAGCACGTAGCGCAGCAGGCCGTTCCAGCGCTGGAAGTCCTCAGGCTCCGTCCACGGACCGTCGTAGTGGTTGTATTCCAGCCCGTAGGTCAGCCCCTGCTGCACCGAGGCGTCGGCCGTGGCCATCGGCAGCGAGCCGGCGAGCAGGGCGCGGTAGTAGTTGTACTCGCCGATCTCCAGCTTGAGCAGGTTCTGCGGCAGCAGGTCCCAGAGCAGGAAATTGGCGCTGCCGGCGGTGGACAGGTCGCCGTCGGCCGCGGTGGCGGTACCCTTGGCGTAGTCGATCGACTCGACCAGCTCCGGGATCACCGGGTTGAGGTCGGTGTAGCCCTGGCCATGGGCATGCGTGCGCAGGTTGAGCGGCATGCCGTCCAGGCTGATGGCGAAATCGGTGCCGTGATCGAGGTTGAAGCCGCGCAGGAAGTACTGGTTGGCTTTGCCGCCGCCGGCGTGCTGGGTGATGACGACCCCCGGGATGGTTTCGAGGATTTCGCCGCGGCGCAGCAGCGGCCGGGTGAGGAAGTCCTCCTGGGTGGCGCGGCCTTTGGAGGCGCTGTCGGTGACGCCGAGCAGGTTGCGGGCTTTGCCCTCGACGACCACCTCGGGCAGGGTCGCCGCCGGCTCGGCGGAGGGGGCAGGTTCTTGGGCGCGAAGGGGGAGAGCCAGAAGGCAGGGAAGCAAAAGGAGACGGGGAAACATGGGACGAAGGCGTTGACGATGCGGGTGGCAGAGCCCGGCACAGGCGTGCGCGGGGGCGGAGCCTGGGATCAGGCTCGCCTGCGGGCGGCGGTGCGTGCACCGCCGGTCGGTCAACTCCAGCGTGGCGGCGGCAGCGGCGGCGCGTTCGCCTGCGACGGCGGCACCGGATCCCGCCAGGACGGCCAGCCCGCCAGCGGCAGTGCCGGCGGTGGCACGAGCAGCAGCCGCGCCGCGGCCTCAGTCGTCCAGGTTGTGTCCTTGAAGCCCGTCTTTTTCGGGGACGGCGCTTCGGTCGGCCGCTCCGGCACGGCCTCGACATCCCAGTCCGCCGGCACGCCGCCGGCCGAAAGCGCCTCGACCTGCTGCCAGGAACGGGCCAACCGCTGTTCGAACGGCTGGTCCGCGGACGGCTGGCAGACGGTCAGCAGCAGGGCCAGCACCAGCGGCCCGCCCAGCAGTTGCGCCGTGGCGAGCAGGCAGAGGAGCCGGGCATGTCGCTTCCAAACGGCCATTGCGGGGGCACGCTGGCGTGAAAGCGGCCGGGCGCAAGTGCCTGCATTTTCCCGTTGAACCGCTTGACGCTGCGCCTGGGTGCCTATCCTTCCCACCTTTCCCCTCCTGCCGATGAACGCCACCCCGATCCAGAAAGCCGCCGTCCTGCTCGAAGCCCTGCCGTACATGCAGGGATTCCGCGGCTGCACCTTTCTGATCAAGGTCGGCGGTAGCGCCATGGAGGATCCGGCGGTGGTCGACACCTTCCTCAAGGACGTGGTGTTCCTCGAGGCGGTCGGCATCAATCCGGTGATCGTCCACGGCGGCGGCAAGGCCATCTCCAAGGCGATGAAGGACAGCGGCCTGGAGGCGCGCTTCATCAACGGCATGCGCGTCACCGACGAGGAGACGATCAAGATCGTCGAGCAGACCCTGGCCCGCGTCATCAACCCGGAGATCGTCGGCAAGATCAACGCCTTCGGCGGCAAGGCCGTCGGCGTGCCCGGCACGGAAGTCTTCACCGGCGAGAAGATGAAGGGCGACCTCGGCTGGGTGGGCGAAGTCACCGACTGCAAGCTCGGCCTGATCCAGGCCGCCGTTGCCGGCGAGTTCGTGCCGGTGGTCTCGCCGGTGGCGCGCGATCTGGCCACGGGCAAGACCCTCAACGTCAACGCCGACCTCGCCGCCTGCGCCCTGGCCACCCGCCTGAAGGCCACCAAGCTGATCTTCCTCAGCGACGTCCGCGGCGTCATGCGCGATCCGAAGGACGACAGCACGCTCATCCCCAGCCTCGACCCCGCCGCCATCGACGCCCTCAAAAAGGACGGCATCATCAGCGGCGGCATGATCCCCAAGGTCGACTCCTCGCTCGAGTCCCTGCGCGGCGGCGTCGGCAAGGTCCACCTCATCGACGGCCGCATCCCGCACGCGCTCATCCTGGAGATCTTCACCGACGTCGGCATCGGCACTGAGATCCATCTGTAACCCTTCCCTCTTCGCCCCTTCATGGACCGCCTCCACGATTTCGACCCCGCCTGGCTGGACCAGTACGTGATGCCCAACTACGGGCGTTTCCCGATCTGGCCGGAACGCGGCGAGGGCCCCTACCTCTGGGACCGCGACGGCAAGAAGTACCTCGACTTCGCCGGCGGCGTCGCCGTCTGCCCGCTTGGCCACGCCCATCCGGAAGTCGCGGCCGCCCTGGCCGAACAGTCCCGCACCCTGATCCACGTCTCCAACTGGTACTGCATCCGGCAGCAGGCCCAGCTCGCCCGGGTGATCGTCGAGGAGATCGTCGGCGTCGCCGGCAAGTGCTTCTTCTGCAACAGCGGCGCCGAGGCCAACGAGGGCATGATCAAGCTGGCGCGCAAGTACGGCGTCACCCGCCCGCTGGCCGACGGCAACCCGCGCCACGAGATCATCACCTTCACCGGCAGCTTCCACGGCCGCACCTTCGGCGCCATGAGCGCCACCGCGCAGGAGAAAATCCACGGCGGCTTCGGCCCGATCGTGCCGGGTTTCGTTTACGTGCCTTTCAACGACGCCGAGGCCCTGCGCCAGGCGGTCACCGGCAGAACCGTCGCCATCCTGCTCGAACCCGTGCAGGGCGAAAGCGGCGTGAACCCGGCCACGCCGGAGTTCCTGCGCGCCGTCCAGGCCCTCTGCCGCCAGCACGACCTGCTGCTGCTGTTCGACGAGGTCCAGTGCGGCTTCGGCCGCACCGGCGAAACCTGCGGCTGGCGCAGCATCGTGCCCGGCGACGAAATCCGCCCGGATGCGGTCAGCTGGGCCAAGTCGATCGGCAGCGGCTACCCGCTCGGCGCCTTCTGGATCCGGGACCGCCCGCTGGGCGAGGACCCGGCGCAGAAGCTCTGCGACCTGCTCGGCCCGGGCAGCCACGGCACCACCTACGGCGGCAGCCCCCTGGCCTGCACCGTCGGCCTGACGACCCTCAACGTCATCCTGCGCGACGGCCTGCCGGCCAGGTCCGCCGCGCTCGGCCGCCGCATCGCCGGCGAGGTCGCCGCCTGGCGCCAGCCGCTGATCACCGACATCCGCGCCTTTGGCATGATGATCGGCTTCGAGCTCGACGAGGCGGCCCTCGGCGCCAAACAGGCCGTGCGCGATTCCGGCAAGCTGCCGTCGATTTACGTCGCCAAGGCGCTGCTCGACGCCGGCCTGCTGGTCGTCCCGGCCGGCCCGAAGGTCGTGCGCTGGCTGCCGCCGATGAACCTCACCGAAGCCCAGGCCACCGAGGGCCTGGCACTGTTCAAAGCCGTGCTCGACCAACTCGCGGCGCTGCCCCAGTAGCCGCCCCATCCACCCCGACCCTCTTTTCCGCCCATGAAGCACCTCCTTTCCATCGAGCAGCTCAGCGCCGCTGAGATCGAGCACCTGCTGGAGCTGGCCGCGCAGCTCAAGCAGGACCGCAAAGCCTCCCCGCAGGTGCTGGCCGGCCAGCAGTGGGCGCTCATCTTCACCAAGTCGTCCACCCGCACCCGCGTCAGCTTCGAGGTCGGCGTGCGCGAGCTCGGCGGCCAGGTGATGTTCCTCTCCGGCGCCGACATCCAGCTCGGTCGCGGCGAACCGATCAAGGACACCGCCCGCGTCATGGGCCGGATGATCCACGGCGCCATCATCCGCACCTTCGCCCAGCAGGACGTCGTCGACTTTGCCCAATACAGCGGCATTCCGACCATCAACGCCCTGACCGACGACGAACACCCCTGCCAGATCCTGGCCGACCTGCAGACGATCAACGAGCGCCTCGGCACCTGGAAGGGCAAGCGCGTGGCCTTCCTGGGCGACGGCGACTGCAACGTCGCGCGCTCCTGGATCTGGGCCAGCGCCCGGCTCGGTTTTGAGCTGGTGATCGGCGCGCCCAAGGCCTTCCAGCCCGCCGCCGAATTCATGGCGCGCGTGCCGGGCGGCACGGTCACGGTCACCGACGACCCGGCCGCCGCCGTGCGCGGCACCGACGTCATCTACACCGACGTCTGGGTGAGCATGGGCAAGGAGGAGGAAGCCGCCGACCGCATCGAGACGCTGCGCCCCTGGCAGGTCAACGACACCCTGCTCGAGCAGGCCAAGCCCGAGACCATCGTCATGCACTGCCTGCCCGCCTACCGCGGCAAGGAGATCACCGAAGCCGTGCTGGAAGCCCAGGCCGGCGTCATCTTTGACCAGGCGGAAAACCGCCTGCATGCCCAGAAAGCCGTCCTGGTCCAGCTCGCGCAGGCGTAACCCCTTTGCATGGCCGCCATGTCCTCCCGCCACACCCTGACCGAACGCGTCCAGTTCGCCGACACGGACATGGCGGGCATCGTGCATTTCTCGAACTTCTTCCGCTACATGGAGCGGGTGGAGCACGATTTTTTCCGCGCCGTCGGCACCTCGATCTGGGACAGCCGGCCGACCATCCCGACCGATGAACGCGTCGGCTGGCCGCGCGTGCACGCTTCCTGCGACTACCGCGCCCCGCTGCGTTTCGAGGACGAGTTCACCATGGAACTGCTGGTGGAGGAGGTGCGCTCGAAGACGATCCGCTACCGGATCCGCTTCTGGAAGACGGACGGCACGCTCTGCGCCGAAGGCAAACTGGTCGCTGCGTGCGTGCGCAAGGACCCAGCCTCCGGCCGGATGAAGGCGGTGAGCATCCCCGAGCACATCCGCAGCCGGATCAGCGAGGCTCCGGCCGAACTGCTGCAGCCCGCCGGGACGGAACAAGCCTGAGCCCGGCCGCTCAAGAAAGCCTTGGTTCCGGGAGCTTTTTGATCCAAATAGGCAAGCACCCACGTTTTTGACTTCCGTGAATCCTCCACCCAAGAAATCCAACATGACCTGGATCACCTTCGCGCTTCTCACCGTCCTGTCCTGGGGCGTCTACGGCATCATCCTGCACAAGGGCCGCGGCCTCATGCCCGACGCCACCGTGCCCGGCGCCCCGGAAGCGGCCAACGCGGGGCTGAAAGCCTTCCTGTTCGTCGGCATCGCCTACTTCTTCGTCGCCGTGCTCGGCCCGGTGGTCGTGCTCTGGCAGCGCGGCACCAACTGGAGCTTCTCCGGCAGCGGCATGACCTGGAGCTTCATTGCCGGGGTCGCCGGCGCCCTCGGCGCCTTCACCCTCGTGCTCGCCCTCGGCGCCGCCGCCGCCATCTACAAGGGCGCCGCCCCCGCCGCGGTCATGCCCATCGTCTTCGCCGGCGCCCCCATCGTCAACACCGTCGTGGCCATGCTGCTGCATCCGCCGGCCGGCGGCGTCAAAGCCCTGCCCTGGCAGTTCCTCGCCGGCATCGTGCTCGCCTCCTGCGGCGCCTTCCTGGTCGCCAAGTTCGCCCCGGCCAACACAGCGGGCGGCGCGAAAAAGCCCGCGCTGGAGCACGCCAAGTAGCCCGTCCGCCTGCGCGGCCGGGCCCTGCGCCGCACCCGCCATGCTCGCCGCCGCCACCGCCATCCTCCGGACGCTGCGGGCTGCCGGCCACGAAGCCCTGCTCGCCGGCGGCTGCGTGCGCGACCACCTGCTTGGCCGCGAACCCAAGGACTACGACGTGGCCACCAGCGCCACGCCCGCCCAGGTCGTGGCGCTCTTCCCCGGCGCCCTGACCGTCGGCGCGCACTTTGGCGTCGTCATCGTCCGCCAGGGCGGGCACCCGGTCGAAGTCGCCACCTTCCGCACCGACGGCAGCTACAAGGACGGCCGGCACCCCGAGAGCGTCACCTTCGCCACCGCCGAGGAGGACGCCAAACGCCGCGATTTCACCGTCAACGGCCTGTTCCGCGATCCGCTCGCGGACCGCATCATCGACTACGTCGGCGGCCGCGCCGACCTGCAGGCGAAGCGGCTGCGCGCCATCGGCGACCCCGACCGGCGCTTCGCCGAGGACCGGCTGCGCCTGCTGCGCGCGGTGCGCTTCGCCACCGTGCTCGACTTTGAGATTGAGCCGGCCACCTGGCAGGCCGTCCGCGCCCACGCCGCCGCCATCGCCACCGTCAGCGCCGAACGCATCCGCGACGAGCTGGTGAAGATCCTCCTGCATCCCAACCGCCTGCGCGGCTTCGACCTGCTGGTCGACAGCGGCCTGATGGCCCACGTGCTGCCGGAAATCCTGGCCCTGCGCGGCGTCGAGCAGCCGCCGCAGTGGCATCCGGAGGGCGACGTTTTCGTCCACACCCGCCTGATGCTCAGCCTGACCCCGGCGCAGGCCTCGCTGCCGCTGGTGCTGGCCGTGCTGCTGCACGACATCGCCAAGCCCGCCACCTTCGCCGTCGACGCCACCGGCCGCATCCGCTTCAACGGCCACGACAAGCTGGGCGCGGAGATGGCCGAAGGCATCCTGCGCCGGCTCAAGCTGCCCAACGACGTCATCGAGCCGGCGACCACCCTGGTGGCCCACCACATGGCCTTCAAGGACGTGCAGAAAATGCGCACCAGCACGCTCAAGCGCATGATGGCCCGACCCACCTGGCCCGACGAGCTGGCCCTGCACCGCCTCGACTGCCTGGGCTCCAACGGCCAGCTCGACAACCTCGCCTTCCTCCAGGCCAAAACCGAGGAGTTCTCGCGCGAACCGCTCATCCCGCCGCCGCTGCTCACCGGCCGCGACCTGCTCCGCCGCGGCTGGCAGCCGGGCCGGCAGCTTGGACAGGCCCTGACCGCGGTCCAAAACGCCCAACTGGAAGGCCAAGTGCAGACGCCGGAGCAGGCCCTCGCCTGGCTGCACACCCATTTCCCACCGCCCAACGATCCCCATGGCTGAAGTCCCCTCCACCCGCATCCTGCCCCTCGGCGCCGTCGCGCCGGAATTTGAACTGTCCGACGCCGCCGGCCAGGCCTTCACCCTCGACGACGTGCGCGGCCCGCGCGGCCTGCTGGTCATGTTCGTCTGCAACCACTGCCCCTTCGTCATCCACCTGGCCCCGGCCCTGGCCGAATTCGCCCGCGAAGTCGACGCCCTCGGCGTGGGCGTCGTCGCCATCAACGCCAACGACGTCGAGCGCTATCCGGCGGACGCCCCGGACAAGATGCTGGCGTTTGCGCGCGAGCAGGGCTGGAGTTTCCCCTACCTGCTGGATGCGGATCAGTCCGTCGCCCACGCCTACGTCGCGGCCTGCACCCCGGATTTCTACCTGTTCGACGGCGAGCTGAAGCTGGCCTACTGCGGCCAGTTCGATGGCTCCCGGCCGAAGAACGCCTCGCCGGTCACCGGCGCCGACCTGCGCGAGGCCGTGCGGCGGATGCTGGCGGGTGAACCGCCCCTGGCCGAGCAGCGGCCCAGCAGCGGCTGCAACATCAAGTGGCGGCCCGGCAACGAACCGGCGCATTTCCGCACGCCTTGATTTCCGCCGGCAAAATCCGCAACTTGTGAGCCGCGCGGGCGTTCAAAGCCGGTTGCCGCATGCTTGCCCCCTCCCTTCCCGACGTCCTCCTGCACACCGCCGAACAGGCCGGCTGCCGCGACACCCCCCGGCTGCGGCACGCCTTGGCGGAGGCCGCCGACCGGCGCCAGCCGCTGATCGACGCCCTGCTCGACGCCAACGTGGTCGATGAGGAGGCCTTTTTTGCGCGTCTGGCGGAAGGCCTGCACCTGCCCCTGGCGCGGGATGAGGGCGCCGAAGCGCTGGAGGGGCTGCACACCCGTTTCCCGGCCAAGCTGGCCCTGCGCCACCGGATCTACCCGACACAGGTGAGCGGCGTCGAGGCCACCCTGCTGACCTACAACCCCTTCGACCTCGGCGCCCGCCAGGCCGTCGGCCAGGAACTGCAGAAGCGCGTGCACTGGCAGATCGCCAGCCGCCACCGCATCCTGGAGGCCCTGCACCAGGGCTACGGCGTCGGCGCCGAGAATTTCGAGGAGCTCCTGGAAGGCCGCGACGCCGCCGACCAGGACGACGACATGAAGCAGGAGACCACCGTGCTCGACGAGGCCGACGAGGAGGCGACGGTGATGAACTTCGTCAACCAGATCTTCCGCGAAGGCCTCAAGGAGCGCGCCACCGACATCCACGTCGAGCCGCTCGAGCGCGACCTGCGAATCCGCTACCGCATCGACGGCAAGCTGATCGAGGTGCCGGTGCCGCCGAACATGCGCCTGCTGCAAGCCTCGCTGGTGTCGCGCCTGAAGATCATGGCGCACCTCGACATCGCCGAGCGCCGCCTGCCCCAGGACGGCCGCATCAACCTCGAGCTCGACGGCGAGCCCATCGACGTCCGCGTCGCCACCATCCCCAGCGTCAACGGCGAGTCCGTGGCCCTGCGTCTGCTGACGCGCAAGAAGTTCGACATGTCCGGCCTCGGCCTGGATGCCGAGACGGAGCGGATCATTCGCAAGCTGCTCGCCGCGCCCAACGGCATCATCCTGGTGACCGGCCCGACCGGCTCCGGCAAAAGCACGACCCTGTACACCCTGCTCAAGGAGCTCAACACCAAGGACCGGCGCATCGTCACCATCGAGGACCCGGTCGAGAACAAGCTCGACGGCGTGGTGCAAATCGCGGTCAAGCCGGAGATCGACCTGACCTTTGCCGCCGGCCTGCGCAGCATCCTGCGCGGCGACCCCAACGTTATCATGGTCGGGGAAATGCGCGACCAGGAGACCGTCGAGATCGCCATCCGCGGCGCGCTCACTGGCCACCTGGTGTTCTCCACCCTGCACACCAACGACGCGGTGGGCGGCATCTCGCGCCTGCTCGACATGGGCATCGAACCCTTCATGATCTCCTCCTCGGTGCGCGCCTTCCAGGCCCAGCGGCTGGTGCGCACGCTCTGCCCGCACTGCAAGGAGCCCGCCCGCCACGAGGACAGCTACCTGCGCGCCTGCGGCTTCCCGCTCGAGTGGAAGGACCGCCTGTTCCGCCCGGTCGGCTGCCGTTCCTGCCGCAACACGGGCTTCAGCGGCCGCCTGGCGATCATGGAGATCTGCCAGATGACCGAGCACCTCCAGGAGAAGATCAACCTGCGCGCCACGACGATGGAGCTCAAGGCGCAGGCGCTCAAGGACGGCATGGTGCCGATGCGCCAGTACGGCTTCCGCAAAGCCGCCGAGGGCGTCACCACCCTCGAGGAAGTCATGACGGTGACCGCGGCCAGCGAGTGAGGACCGCCGCCGAACCCCTTTCCTGCGCATGCCCTCCTTCAGCTACACGGCCCTCAACCCCGCCGGCCAGACCGTGTCCGGCAGCTTGGCCGTGGCGTCGCGCGCCGAGGCCTTCCGCCAGCTGGAAGCCCAGGCGCTGACGCCGGTGCGCGTCAGCGAGGACATCCGCGCCAAGACCGGCGCCGGCGCCGCCAAGGCGGAGGACAACCAGCCGGTCCGGCTCAAGCGCGCCCAGCTCATCCTGTTCACCGAGGAGCTGGCCGACCTGCTCGACGGCGGCCTGCAGATCGACCAGGCGCTGCGGGTCATGCAGGAGCGCCAGGAGGCGGCGGCCCTGCGCCGCGTCGCCGGCGTGCTGCGCGACCAGCTGCGCGAAGGCTCAACCGTGGCCAAGGCCCTCAAAAAGGCCTCGCCGAGCTTTGACGAACTCTACTGCAACCTGGTCGCCGCCGGCGAAGTCAGCGGCTCGCTCGCCCCGATCCTGCGCCGGCTGGCGCAGAACCTGGCGGTGATGGCGGAACTGCAGGCCAAGGTGACGCAGGCGATGATCTACCCGGCTTTCCTGGTCGGCGCCTGCGCGGTGCTGATGATCGTCTTCATGACCGTCATGGTGCCGCAGATCACCGACCTGCTGGCCAAGAGCGGCCAAAAGCTGCCCTTCGCCACCCAGATGCTGATCAGCTTCAACTCCTTCCTGGCCCGCTGGTGGTGGGCGATGCTGGCGGCGGCGGTCATCGTTGCGCTGTCCTTCAAGGCCTACGTCGCCACGCCCAAGGGGCTGATGTGGTGGCATGCGGCCAAGCTCCGCATCCCGCTGTTCGGCCCGGTGATCGCCACCCGCTTCTACGCGCAGTTCGCCCATTCCATGGGCAGCCTGGTCGGCAACGGCGTGCCGCTGCTCAACAGCATCCGCCTGGTGTCCAAGATCTCCGCCAACGTCTTCATCCAGAGCCTGCTCGCCCGCGTCACCGGCCTCGTCGCCGAAGGCGGTTCGCTCTCCGGCTCGCTCAAGAAGGTCGCGCACTTCCCGATGATGCTCATCGACATGATCGCCGTCGGCGAGCAGACCGGCACGCTGGGCAAGTCCCTGGAGAAGTGCGCCGGCCGCTACGACAAGGAACTCGACAAGCGCATCAAGCGCATGACCGCCCTCATCTCGCCGGTGATCATCGTCTTCATGGCGGTCATCGTCGGCGTCGTCGCCTACTCGATCATCTCGGCCGTCTTCCAGTCCGTCAACGGCATCAAAAGCCGCGTTTAGGGATTCCCATCGCGCCCGCCATCCGTCATGATTGCCACCATCCCACCCCGCTCCGCCATGAACCTCCGCCTCCGCCCCGCCCGGCGCCTGACCGCCGCCTTCACCCTCATCGAGATCGTCAT
>CAYYJK010000059.1:13060-15707 GCA_964472185.1 uncultured Prosthecobacter sp. | reverse complement strand
GCCGCCTCGCCAGCATGGAATGGCCGGTGAAGGACGCCAAGGGCGAGATCCCCGCCCCCCGCCTGCTGGCGGACGTGCCGGTTTCGGTCACCGACTCCGAGCAGGCGCCGCTGAGCATCGCGGCGGCAGGAACCCAGCCTTTCCAAGTGCAGGCGGGCGGCGTCCTGAAGATCCCGCTCCAGCTTGCCTGGCGCAACGACTTCACCGGCACGTCGGTCAAGCTCAAGGCCTACGGCGAGGGCTTCACCGGCCTCAAGGAGCTCGACATCCCGGTGAAGGCCGGCAGCCACGAACTGACGCTCGACCTGGCCGCGCTGAAGCTTCCGCCCGGCCCGCACACCCTCGCCCTCTACGGCAGCGCGGTCAGCAAGTACCGCTACAACCCCGCCGCGGTGCCGCTGGCGGAAGCCGCCCAGAAGAAGGCCGAACAGGACGCCGCCCTGGCCGCGGCCGAAGCCAAGAAACTCGCCGCCAACGACGCCGAGGCCGCCAAGCGGGCGGCCGAGAAGCAGAAGCAGGCCGAGGCGGCCATGACCGAATCGGTGAAGCGCATGAAGTCGGCCTCCGAAGCCGCGGCCCCGAAGGACACGGTGGACATCATCGTCTCCGAGCCGATTCGGCTGGTCGTTCAACCGGCCGCCAAGGCATGAAGGCCGCGCACGCACCGAGCCGGCGCCGGCTGCTGCAGACGCTCGCCGGCGGATTCGCCGGCAGCGCGCTGGCGGGCGCAGGCAACGCCGCCGAGGCGGCGGCGCCCCAGCCCGGCTCCTTCGCCCTGGACGGTGAACGCGTGCAACTGCGCAGCCCGGCCGTGCAGCAGCCCCTCCGGCTCGTCCTGATTGCCGACACGCACCTGTCGCTCGACGACGCCCGCGGCGAGCCCTACAGAACTTTCAGCAGCCGCATGGCGGGTGCCTACCGCCAGACGCACCATTTCAAAACCGGCGCCGCCACCACGCCCGAGGCCAGTTTCATCGCGGCGCTGCAGCAGGCCAAAAAACAGCGCGCGGACTTGGTCGCCCTGGTCGGCGACATCCTCAGCTTCCCATCCGAAGCCGCCGTCGAATGGGTCCTGGCGCAGCTGCGCGACTGCGGCCGGCCCTGGCTGTACGTTGCCGGCAACCACGACTGGCACTACGAGGGCCTGGCGGGCGGCAGCGAGGAACTGCGCGCTGCCTGGACCGAAAAGCGCCTCCGGCCGCTGTATCAGGACCAGCCGCCGCTGATGACCTCCCGCGACCTGGGCGGCGTGCGGGTGGTCGCCATCGACAACTCGACCTACACCATCCTGCCGGAACAGCTCGAGTTCTTCCGCCGCGAGGCCGCCAGCGGCCGGCCGATGATCCTGCTGGTGCACATCCCGCTCTACGCCCCCGGCCGCCCGGTCGGCTTCGGCTGCGGTCATCCGCAGTGGGGCGCCGCCGCGGACCGTCACTTCGAAATCGAGCGCCGACCGCGCTGGCCCGAGAGCGGCCCCAGCGAAACCACCCTGGCCTTCCACCGCGAAGTCTTCGCGGCGCCCAACCTGCTCGGCGTGTTTGCCGGGCACACCCACCGGGCCTCGCTCGACGTGGTCCGGGGCGTTCCGCAATTCGTCACCACCGCCAACGCCCTCGGTGCCTGGCTCGACCTGGAAATTCTGCCGCCGACCGCCGCCTGACCCACCCTTCCTCCGCCGCCGTGAACTTTCCGCCCTCCCTCCGTCTCGTCCTGCCGGCCGCCTGGCTCGCCACCACCGCGACCCCGCACGCCGCCGAACTCGACTTCTACCGCGACGTCTTCCCCTTCCTCAAGGCCAACTGCATCGCCTGCCACAACAAGACCACCGCCAAGGCCGATCTCGACATGGAGACGCCGGAGTCGATGAAGAAGGGCGGCGAGGGCGGCCCGTCCATCGTTCCCGGCAAGAGCGCGGAAAGCCTGATCGTCCAGGCCTCCCTGCACCAGAACGACATGGAGATGCCGCCGAAGAACAACAAGAGCGGCGCGCATGACCTCACGCCCGAGGAGGTCGCCAAGCTGAAGCTCTGGATTGATCAGGGCGCCAAAAGCTCGGTGCAGCAGGAGCGGCAGGTCGTCTGGCAGCCGCTCGCGCCAGGCGTGCATCCGATTTACAGCGTCGCCCTGACCCAGGACGGCCGCTACGCCGCCTGCGGCCGCGGCAACCAGATCTTTGTTTACGATCTGGCGCTTCGCCAGTTCGTGTCCCGGATCGCCGACCCGGCCCAGGGCGGGGGTGACGCCCACCGCGACTTGGTGCAGTCGCTCGCCTTCAGTCCCGACGGCACCCGGCTGGCCAGCGGCAGCTTTCGCGAGGTGAAGATCTGGAAGCTGCAGCCGTCCGCAGCTGCCGCCCCGGGCCAGCCGCCGGCCGCCGCCGCTGCCGTGGCCCCCGCCCTGGTCCAGAAGCTTGCCGCCGCCGCCAAAGTCGCCGTGCTGAGCCAGACCGCCTCGGCCGACGGCAAGCTCGTGGCCACCGGCTGCGCCGACGGCTCCGTGCGCGTCTGGGACGCCGCCAGCGCCAAGGCCGTCATCGAACTGCGCGGCAGCCCGGCCGCCAACCGGCGCCTGGCCGAACTCGAGCGGACCATCGCCGCCCAGACGCTGGAGCAGACCTTTCAAAAGGCCGAGATCACCCGGATTGAAG
>CAYYJK010000059.1:3634-13050 GCA_964472185.1 uncultured Prosthecobacter sp. | reverse complement strand
CAGGAGAAGGCGCTCGACGAGCTGCTCAAGAAGGCCAACGAAACCATCGCGGCCATGCAGAAGGTGCTGCCCGACAAGCAGCAGGCGGTGAAACCGGCCGAGGAGGCGCGCACCGCCGCGCAGAAGGCGGTGGAGACCGTCGGCGCCAAGATCGCCGCCGCCCCGGGCGGCAAACCGGACGCGGCGTTGACCAAGGAACTCAAGGACGCCCAGGGCAAGCTGATCACGGCGAAGATGACCGAGACCTCGGCCCAGGCCGCCGTCACCGCCGCCGAAAGCAATGTCCATGACGCCAAGGACGAGGTCCAGCGCATCACGGAAACCAAGGCCCGCAACGCCAAGCTGCTCGCCGCGGCCCAGGCCGCCAGCACCGCGGCCAAAAAACGGCAGGAGCAGGCCGCCGCCGACCTGGCCGCCGCCAAGCAGGCGCTCGCGACGGCCGCCGGCAAACCGCAGGCCGTGAGCTTCTCCGCGGATGCCCGGCGCGTCGCCGCGCTGTTCGACGACGGCAGCCTGCGCGTCTGGGCCGTGGCTTCGGGAATGCCTCTGGAGGAGACCCGGGCCACCGCCGCTCCGGCCGCCCTGACCGCCGGGGCCGACGGCAGCTTCACCGCCCGGCAGGCGGTGACCCTGAGCACGGCCGGCACGCCGCGCTGGACGCTGGAACGCGTGCTGGGCGGCGCGGCGGGCTCGCCGCTGGTGGACCGCGTCAACGCCGTGCGCTTCAGCCCCGACGGCAAGACCCTGGCCGCCGGCAGCGGCGAACCGTCCCGCTCCGGCGATCTCAGCCTCTGGCAGGTCGCCGACGGCAAGCTGCTGCAGCAGTGGAAGGAGCGCCACAGCGACACCGTGCTCTGCCTCGACTTCTCCCCCGACGGCAAGCACCTCGCCTCCGGCGGCGCTGACAAGCAGGCGCGCGTCACCGACATCGCCAGCGGCCGGCAGGTGCAGCAGTTTGAAGGCCACACCCACTACGTGCTCGGCATCAGTTACCGCGCCGACGGCCGGGTCCTCGCCACCGCCGGCGCCGACAACGCCGTGCTCGTCTGGGACCTGCTGCTGGGCGAACGCAAAAAGAAGATCGAAGGCTGGACCAAGGAAGTCACCTCGCTGCAGTTCATCGGCGCCACCAACCAGATCCTCACCTCCGCCGGTGACAACCGCGTGCGCATCGTCACCGACGAAGGCGCCGAGGTCCGCGCCATGGCCGCCCTGCCCGACTTCATGCAGTCCGTCGCCAGCGCCCCGGGCCTGATCGTCGCCGGCGGCGAAGACAGCCAACTGCGCGTCTGGAGCGGCAGCGACGGCAAGGAGCTTGCGGTCTTCGGCAGCCCGTGAACCGCAGCCTCCCCGCGCAACATTGTCCGGGCTGGGCGCGTAGTGGTTGCATCTCCATCGCCTCATGTCTTCCATCATCCGCCCCGCCTCCATCGTCCGCTGCTCCGGCCCGCTGTCGCGCCGCGGCTTCATGCAGATCGGCCTGACCGGTTTTGCCTCGCTGGGTCTGCCGGGGCTGCTGCGCCTGCGCGCGGAGAACGCCCTCAAGCCGCAAAGCGAGCGCACGGCGGTGATCATGGTCTGGCTGCCGGGCGGACTGTCGCACGTCGACTCCTACGACCCCAAGCCGGACATCGGCAGCGAGTACCGCGGCCCGTTCAAGACCATCGGCACCAAGGTGCCCGGCCTGCGCTTCACCGAGCTGATGCCACTGCAGGCGAAAATCGCCGACAAGTTCACCGTCCTGCGCTCGATGAACCAGACCGCGGGCGGTCACCCGGCTGGCACCATGCAGATGTTCTCCGGCGACCCGGACACCCGCGACAAGCCCAAGCCGAAATTGCCGGACTGGATGGCCGTCGCCCACTACCTCCGCGCCAAGCAGGGCGGTCGCAGCAACCCCATCCCCAACTACATCGGCGTGCCGCCGGCGTCGTCGGAGTATTCCAGCCCGGCCTACCTCGGTGACGCCTACGCGCCGTTCGCCGTCACCGCCGATCCGAACCGGCCGGAATTCGAAGTGCCCAACATCGGCCTCAGCGACGCCGCCGAAACGCGCCGCCTGAGCGACCGCGTCGCCCTGCGCAAGAACCTCGACCGCCTCGAGCGCGCCTTCGACACGGACGGCGAGCTCGGCGCCCTCGACCAGTTCGAGGCGCAGGCGATGACCCTGCTCACCCATCCGCGCAGCCGCGACGCCTTCGACCTGGGCCGGGAGGACGAGCGCACGCGCGACCGCTACGGCCGCAACCGCTGGGGCCAGCAGCTGCTGCTGGCGCGCCGCCTGGTCGAGGCCGGCGTCGAGATCGTCACCAGCAGCCTCAGCGGCCCGCTCTGCGGCCGCGTCAACAACTGGGACGACCATGCGGTCAACCACCACCAGTTCGAGGCCCTGCGCTTCCGCATGCCCAACTACGACCGCGCCGTGGCGGCGCTGATCGAGGACATCTACGCCCGCGGCCTGAGCAAGCGCGTGCTGGTCGTGGTCACCGGCGAGTTCGGCCGCACACCGAAAATCAGCTTCGACCGCAGCACCGGCGCCGGCGATGCCAGCGCGCCCGCCGGCACGCTGCAGCCGGGCCGCGACCACTGGCCGCGCGCGTTCTCGAACCTGTGGGCGGGCGGCGGCATCCAGACCGGCGGCGTCATCGGCGCGACCGACAAGCGCGGCGAGGACGTGGTCGAGCGCCCCTGCAACGCCCACGACTTCCTGGCGACGATCTACCACCACCTCGGCATCGACTCCTCGAAGGTGACCCTCGAGGACTTCAACGGCCGGCCGACGCCGATCGTCGACAACGGCCGGCCGATCCCCGAGCTGATCGCCTGACGGCGGCCCGGCGCCCCAGCACTCCGTGCCTGCAGCTCGCATGAACCCCCGACTGGCCGCCACCGTTCTCGGCCTGAGCCTGCTGGCCCGGGCAGGCGCCGCGGATCTCGCCGGCGTCACGGTGGGTTTCTCCGGCAGACCCGGCCCCGCCCGCGTCGACGCGGAGCTGACGGAGCGTTTTCGGCTGCGGCTGCAGGTCGACCCGGCCGGGGCCGCTCAGCAGCTCAGCCTGCAGGTGCATCTGCCGGAGACCGGCCCCCGCGCCTGGCCGGCCGCCGATGTCGAGGTGCGCGACGCCCGCGGTCAGGCGCTGGCCGTCGAGCGCAGCGGCATCGAATGGGCCAAGCTCCGCATTCCGGTCCCGGCCGTAGCGGCCACCTACTGGGTGCAGGCGGTGCCCCCGCCCCAACCTGCGCCGCCGACCTTCCCGGAAAAGGACCGCCAGCTGCGTGACGACGCCACCGGCCTGAGCGTGCGTGTGACGCCCTGGCATCTGGGCCGGCAAGCCGCGCTCAGCTTCCGCTTCGACGACTCCCATCCGACCCACCTCAGCAAGGCGATGCCCATCCTGCGCGAGTACGGCTTCCGCGGCACCTTCATGATCAATCCCGGCCAGCCCGAGGCCGGCAGCCGCTGGCGCTCGGCCTTCCTGGACCAGCTCCCGGAATGGGAGGCGGTGGCGCGCCAGGGCGACCACGAATTCGCCAACCACAGCGCCCGTCACCGCGGCGCTGCCAGCGATGCCGACATGGAGGCCGAAATCGGCGAGGGGGCGCAGATGATCGCCCGGCTGACGCCGGGGCGCAGTCCGCTCAGCGCCCTCAACCTCGGCGGCGGCACGCGCTGGACAACGACGCGCACGCTCCGCCACTACCTCGACAAGCACCATCACTTCGACGCCTCCGGCAGTTCGACCGGCATGGACGACAGCTACGGCAACCGGGTGGAGAACTTCCGCCGGCTGCTGGAGCAGCACCTGCAGCGCGGCCTGTGGCTGCGCACCCACTATCACTACATCGGCGACGGCCTCAGCACCAGCGAAGCCAATTTCCGCGCGGTGCTCGATCTCGCCCGCCAGCACCAGGACCGGCTTTGGATCGCCGGCATGGCCGACATCCACAAGTACCTCACCGAGCGCAACAGCGCCCGCCTGACTCGTCTGGATGCCCCCGGCGGCGGTCTGGGTTTCCGGCTCGACTGCGGCACCGATCCCCGGCTCTACGACCAGCCGCTGACCCTGGAAGTGGCCTGCCCGCCGGACCAGCCCTGGGACCTGCAGGGTGCCGACGGCGCCGACGTCCCCGCCCTGGCCGGCAGCCGGCCGCCGCTGCTGCGTTTTGCGGTGCCACCGCGTTCGGGCGCCTTCCGCCTGGTGCGCCGCAGCTGACCTCTCACCCGCCACTCCGCATGAAGCTCCTTCCCCTTCTCGCCTGCCTGCTCCCGGCCCTGCCGGCTGCGGCCCAGAGTCCCTCGCTCGCCGACGCCCTCACCCTGCATGCCTCGTTCGACCAGGGGCTGAATGCCGATTTCTCGCGGGGTGACCAAACCTGCACGGTGCGCCAGGGCAAGGACCTCAAACCCGCCGCGCCGAACGACGAGGTCCGGCTGGCGGCCGGCGCCGGCCGCTTCGGCGGCGCGCTGCACTTTCCCAAAAAGGGCGCCACCCGGCCGCAGTTCAAGGGCGAGGGCGTTCTCGGCTACACGCCGGAGCGCTGGAACGCCAGCGTGTCGGTCTGGCTGCGGTTGACGCCCGACCAGGATCTGGAACCCGGCTACTGCGACCCGGTGCAGATCGTCGGCGACGACGGCAAGAAGGGCTTCATTTTCCTGGAGTGGTCCAAGGATGAGACGCCGAGGTTCTTCCGCTACGCCATCCGGCCGCTGGCCGAGATCTGGAATCCCGACAACCTCAAGTGGGACGAGATTCCGGCCGCCAAACGGCCGATGGTCCAGGTCGCCAACGCGCCCTTCTCGCGCGAGACCTGGACGCACGTCCTGTTCACCCTCGAGAACGTCAACGACCGCGCCGCCAAGCCGCGCGGCCAGCTCTTCATCAACGGCCGGCTGCAGGGCAGCATCGACGGCTGGAACCTGCGCTTCGGCTGGGATCCAGCCCAGGTGCAGCTGGTTCTCGGCGCGGCCTACGTCGGCCACCTGGACGATCTGGCGGTGTTCAACCGCGCCCTCACCCCGGCGGAAGTGAAGCAGGTGTACGACCTGCCCAACGGCATCGCCGACCTCCGCCGCTAACCCGCCACCTCGCCTCGCCATGCGCCTGCTGCCCGCCCTCCTCCTCGCCCTTGCCACCAGCCTCCACGCCGCCGAGCCGCCCGCCGGCTTCCGCGCCATCTTCAACGGCCGCGACCTGAGCGGCTGGCACGGCCTCAACCCGCACAGCGTCGTCAAACTCCAGGGCGACAAGCGCGAGGCCAGCCTCAAGCAGCAGCGCGCCGAGTTCGCCCAGCACTGGCGCGTCGAAAACGGCGAGCTGGTCAACATCGGCACCGGCCCGTACGCCACGACCGACGAAGCGTTCGGCGACATCGAATTCCTGATCGACTACAAGACTGTCGCCAAGGCCGACAGCGGCATCTACCTGCGCGGCACGCCGCAGGTGCAGATCTGGGACCGGAACCAGGTCTTCGATCCGAAGAAACCCGACCGCAAACCGCACCTGGGTTCCGGCGGCCTGTTCAACAACACGCCCGGCAGCGCCGGACGCGACCCGCTGGTGCTGGCCGACAAGCCGTTCGGCGAGTGGAACCGGTTCCGCATCCGCCAGATCGGCGCGCGCACTTGGATCTGGCTCAATGACCGGCTCGTGGTCGACGGCGCGGTCATGGAGAATTTCTGGGACCGCACCCAGCCGCTGCCGGCCAAGGGGCCGATCATGCTGCAGACCCACGGCGGCGAGATCCGCTGGCGCAACCTGTTCATCCGCGAGATCGGCGCCGAGGAGGCGCGCCGGATCCTTGCCGAAACCGGCAAGTGACCCCGACTCAGGCCGGCCCCAGCGTCTCGCCAGCCACGAACGCCGGCACCAGCCGGATCGCCTCCGGCGGCCATTCGCCCGTTTCCGCCAGCCGCCGCAGAGCGCGGACCATGCGGCGGACGAGCAGCGGCGGATCGGTCACGTAGCGCGCGACCACCGGGCTGGCCGCCTGCAGCACCGGATCGTCGTCGCGGGCGATCACGGAGACGTCCTCCGGCAGGCGGATGCCGCGGCGCAGCAGGTGCATCATCACCGTCAGCACCGGGGCGGCATGCGCCACCAGGTAGGCGGTCGGCGGCCGCGGACCGCCCTGCGCGGCGTCGAGCAGGCGCCCCAGGTGGGCGGCGCTGCCGTCGTGGCGCAGCACCTGCAGGCGCGCGCCGGGCAGCCCGTGCAGGGCGACGCGCAGGCCCGCTTCGCTGGCGACGTCGCCCCCCAGGGCGGCGCGCGGCAGCACCAGCGCGATCCGCCGGTGCCCCTTGCGCCAGAGCACGCCGCCGGCGTGGTGGCAGGCGGCATGGTAGTCGACATCGACCGACGGCAGGTTCAGCCCGGGCACGCAGGACCCGGCCAGCAGGCAGGGCAGCCGCCGGCGCTGCGCCCAGCGCTGCAGCGGCTCCCGCGCGCCCAGGATCAGCCAGGCCGCCGCGGGATGCTCCTGAGTCAGCCGCTGCAGTGCCGCCGCCGGCCGGGCGGAATAGCAGGAGCGCTGGGCGTGGAACTCGACGCGCAGGCCGGCCTCGTCGAGACGCTCGCGCAGGGCATCCATCACAAACGTCATCGGCCGCGCCAGCAGGGATCCCGGCGACAGCACGCCGATGACCTGGCGCCCGGCGGCGGGCGCCGGCAGGCCGCAACCGCGCAGCGCCCGGCGCCGCTGGCGCGCCGTCGTGTCCAGCCAGCCCTGGCGCTCGAGTTCGGCCAGCGCCGCGCGCAGGGTGCGCCGGCTCACCTGCAGACGCCGCGCCAGTTCGCGCTCGCCCGGCAGCCGCTCCGGCCACAGCCCGGCCAGCAGTCCGGCGCGCAGACTGGCGGCCGTCTGGGTCACGAGCGAGCAGCGCTGCGGCGGCACGGGCAGTTCGGGCAAATCCGGCATCTGGTCTCTTTACGGGACCAACAGCTTGAACTTGTCACGGCGCCGGCGGGCGGATGAAGTGCGGACATGCAAGCCCTCCCATCCGCGCTGCTGTTCCTCGCCGCCACCGCGGCCGTGGCGGTCGACCCCGTCGACATCGGCTCCCGCCGCGAACTGTTCGTCGACACGCATCTCGTCGACCGGCTCGCCGGCGGCGCCAGCCTGCAGCTGCACCGGCCGGTGCCGCAGGGGGTTGCCATCACCCACGACGCCCCCTGGGAGGGCAGCGGCAGCGGCTACCACAGCCTGTTCCAGGACGGCGGCAAGTACCGCCTCTACTACAAGGCCTGGCAGCTGACCGTGACGCCGGGCAAGGTCAACACCGGCGAGCACCCGCTGTTCTGCTGCTACGCCGAAAGCGACGACGGCCTCGTCTGGCGCAAGCCCGAACTCGGCCTGCACGACTTCCAGGGCTCGAAGGCCAACAACATCGTGCTGGCCAGCAAGCTCATGGAAGGCGCCAACGTCGACGCCGGCCACCCGGCCGTGTTCAAGGACGCCAATCCGGCCGCGCCGCCCGAGGCGCGCTACAAGGCGATCGTGCGTTCCAACGGCGCCCACGGCCTGCTCGCCCTGCAGTCGCCCGACGGCCTGCACTGGAAACCGATGCGCACCGAACCGGTGATCACCGACGGCGCCTTCGACTCGCAGAACCTGGCCTTCTGGGACGGGGCCCGCGGCGAGTACCGCGCCTACTGGCGCTACTTCACCGGCGGCACCACCACCAAGGAAAGCTGGAAACCGACGGGCATCCGCGCCATCCGCACCGCCACCTCGAAGGACTTCCTGAACTGGTCGAAGCCGGAGGATCTGCGCTACGAGGATTCGCCGCCGGAGCAGTTGTACACCAACCAGGTGAAGCCCTATCACCGGGCGCCGCACCTGCTGCTCGGCTTCCCGACGCGCTACGTCGAACGCGGCTGGTCCGAATCCATGCGCGCCCTGCCCGAACGCGAGCACCGCGAATGGCGGGCCAAGGCCAGCGAGCGCTACGGCACCGCCATCACCG
Source organism: uncultured Prosthecobacter sp. (assembly GCA_964472185.1). GTDB lineage: Bacteria > Verrucomicrobiota > Verrucomicrobiia > Verrucomicrobiales > Verrucomicrobiaceae > Prosthecobacter. The sequence goes on along the minus strand of CAYYJK010000059.1, from coordinate 5,087 downwards.
AGGCCCTGTTCATGGCCAGCCGCGACGGCGTCACCTTCAAGCGCTGGAACGAGGCCTTCCTGCCCCCGGGCCCCGAACGCGAAGGCACCTGGAACTACGGCCACCAGTACCTGGCCTGGCACCTGGTGGAAACCCGCTCCGCCCTGCCCGGCGCGCCCAACGAGCTGTCGCTGTACGCCACCGAAAGCTACTGGACCGGCCGGAGCAGCGCCCTGCGCCGCTACACGCTGCGGCTGGACGGCTTTGTCTCGGTGCGCGCACCGCTGCAGGGCGGCGAGCTGCTGACCAAGCCGCTGCGCTTCGACGGCAGCCGGCTTGAACTCAACTTTGCCAGTTCCGCCGCCGGCGGGGTGCGGGTGGAGATCCAGGATGCGGACGGCAAGCCCCTGCCCGGCTTCGCCCTGGCGGACTGTGCGCCGCTCTTCGGCGACAGCGTCGAGCGCACCGTGCGCTGGCAGGACGGCGCCGATCTCCGCCGTCTGGCCGGCCAGACGGTGCGCCTGCGCTTCGTCCTGCAGGATGCCGACGTCTACGCCTTCCAGTTCCGTCCCTGACCGCCCACCGCCATGAACCGCCGCCACCTGCTCACCTCCAGCCTCGCCCTTTCCGCCGGCCTGCTCGGCCGGGCCCGCGCCGCCGACGCCCCGAGCGTCATCACGCTCAACGTCGAGCCGACCAAGCAGTTCCCGCGCAACTCGGAGGGGTCCTTCGCGACCCTGGCCTCCGGCCGCGTGATCTTCTGCTACACCCAGTTCTACGGCGGCGCCGGCGACGAAAGCCCGGCGCAGATCGTGCGCATCCATTCCGACGACCAGGGCCGCACCTGGAGCCAGCCGGAGGTCATCGTCGAAAACACCGGCGGCGACAACGTCATGAGCGTGTCGCTGCTGCGGCTGGCCAGCGGCCGGCTGGCGCTGTTCTACTGCATCAAGAACAGCTGGATCGACTGCCGGCCGCACATGCGCGTGTCGGAAGACGACGGCCGGACCTGGAGCGAGGCCCGGCTGATCCTGCAGGCGCCGGGTTACTTCGTGCTCAACAACGACCGCGTCATCCAGACGTCAAAGGGCCGGCTGATCGTGCCGCTGGGCTTCCACCGCTCGCGCGGCAGCGACCCGGAATCGAGCAAATCCTGGGACGCCCGCGCCATCACCCTGTGGATCCATTCCGACGACGAGGGCCGAACCTGGCAGGAGTCCGCCAGCTGGTGGGCGCTGCCGGTGCGCAGCGGCAGCGGCCTGCAGGAGCCCGGCGTGGTCGAGCGCGCCGACGGCACGCTGTTCTCCTGGAGCCGCACCGACCAGGGGGCCCAGTACGGCTTTGAGTCGACCGACCACGGCCACACCTGGTCGGCGCCCGCGGTGACCGAATTGAAGTCCCCCAACGGCCCGGCGAGCATCAAGCGCCTGCCCGGCAGCAACGACCTGCTGGCCCTGTTCAACGACCATTCCGG
>CAYYJK010000059.1:0-3534 GCA_964472185.1 uncultured Prosthecobacter sp. | reverse complement strand
CCCGGGTCTGCGCCAGCGGCTCGCCCATCGCCATGTTTCCGGCCCTGGCCGCCCACTTCCGCTACGACGGCATCTGGATGGAAGGTGAGCACCGCGCCTGGGACGCACGCGAAGTCGACACCGTGCTGGCGCGCCATCATGCCGCCGACATCGACTGCCTGTGGCGGCCGCCGACCAAGGAGAAAAACGCGCTCTACCGCCTGCTCGAGGACGGCGCCACCGGCCTCATGATCCCGCACGTCGCCTCGGCCGACGAAGCCCGCGCCCTGGTGCAGGCGGTGAAGTTTCCGCCGCTGGGCGACCGCGGCTTCGACGGCGGCGGCCGCGACGCCAGCTACTGGTTCGGCGCCCCCAAGGACTACCTGGAGCAGGCCAACCGCGAGACCTTCCTGACGGTGCAGATCGAAACGCCGGAGGCCCTGGCGCAGGTCGACGCCATCGCCGCCGTGCCCGGCGTCGACGTGCTGTTCGTCGGCCCCGGTGACCTGTCGATCCGCCTGGGCTGCACCGCCGCGGTCAGCGACCCGCGCATGCTTGAGGTGCAGAAACAGGTGGCGGCTGCGGCAGAGCGCCACGGCAAGGCCTGGGGCCGGCCGGTCGGCACGGTCGACGACGCCCGGGTGCTCTGCGACCTGGGCGCGCGCCTGCTCGCCTACGGCAGCGAATTCGGCGCCCTGTACCAGCACCTGGCCGACTGCTCGAAGCAGCTCGACGAACTGCTGGGCACCGACGCCGACGCGCCTGCCGGCACCGGCGGGAAAAGCTATTAGCCGGCGGCCTCGCCGGGGCTGGCGGACTGCCGGTAGCGGGCGTAGCGCTCCCGCTGCTCCGGGGTCAGCCGCGCCGGGTCCGCCCGCGGATCCTGGATGCCGTTGATGCGCGCATGGATCACCTGCGCCATGTCGGCCGCGCAGTTCTTGATGTGCTCGGCATTCGGCCCGGCAAAGAGCCGGTCGACCGTCGCCTGGAACAGTTCCAGCCAGCGGTCGAACTGCGGCCGCCCCATCGCGGTCAGCGGCGTCAGCCGGGCGTGCGCCGCCAGCGGATTGCCGGTGTAACCGCCGCTGCGGAACAGCACCGTCTCCCAGAAAGCATACATTTTGGGCAGATGGGCGCTCCAGTCGACCCGGGCCACTTGGTCAAAGATGGGATCGAGCAGGTCGTCACGCCGCACCTGCTCGTAAAAGGCGTTGACCAGGATCTCGATCTCCGCGCGGCCGGCGAGATCGCCGAGAGGGGTAGGCGTGGGCATGCGGACAACTACCGGCCGCGGCCCGTCGACCGCTGCGCCAATTGGGGGCACTTGCGCGCTTGCATTGCGCCCCGGCTAAAGATTCTGCGCATGTTGGACCCGGCTTGCAGACTCGGCGGCGCTGACGACGTACTTTGCGCCCCACCCACCATGGCCTTCCGACAAGCCCTCAACCACTGGCTCGGCGTCGAGCTGGACGCCGTCAGCGGCAAAGAAAAATTCATCTCCGCCCTGGGCGGGATGCTGTCGATCCTGCTGGTCGCCACGATCAGCCGGGACGCCCTGCACCTGACCGGCGCCGCCATGCTGATCGCCTCCATGGGCGCCAGCGCCGTCCTGCTGTTCGCGGTGCCGCACGGCCAGCTCTCCCAGCCCTGGCCGGTGATCGCCGGTCAGGGCATCTCGGCGCTTCTTGGTGTCGCCTGCGCCCGCCACCTGCCGCACACGCCGCTGGCGGCCGGCTGCGCGGTCGGTCTGGCGATCGGCGCCATGCACCTGTGCAAGTGCATACACCCGCCCGGCGGCGCCACGGCGCTGACGGCAGTCATCGGCGGCCCGGAGATCGCCGACCTGGGCTACAGCTTCGTCTGGTGCCCGGTGCTGGCGAACGCCCTGATCATGGTGACTGTGGCCGTGCTGTTCAACTACGCCTTCCGCTGGCGGCGCTACCCGGCCTTCCTCAACCGCCCGACCCGGCCGGTCGCAACCGGCGACCGCATCTCCCACGCCGCCGTGGTCGGCGCGCTGCGCCGTCTCGACTCCTTTGTCGACATCACCGAAGACGACCTGCTGCGGCTGCACCAGCTGCTCAACGAGGTCGAGCAGCGGCGCCAGACCCGCCGGCCGGCCGGCGAGGGGCGGCCGGAACCGCTGATTCCCCGTTGAATCCGGGCGCAACCCGGTGCGTGGTGGCGCCGCCATGAAACTGCTCTGCCTTCCCCTGCTCTGCCTCAGCCTGACGGGCCGCGCGGCGCCCCTGCAGGTCACCGAGACCGCGGATACGATCCGCCTCAGCGACAGCGGCCGGGAAGTGCTGGTCTACCACAAGGCTGAAGTGCCGCCGCCGGCCGGCGCCGATCCGCGCTTCCGCCGCAGCGGCTTCATCCATCCGCTGCGCACCCCCGCTGGCGCCGCCGTGACCGGCATGCATCCGCCGGACCACGTTCACCATCTCGGCCTCTGGCACGCCTGGGTGAAAGGCCGGCACGCCGGCCAGCCGGTGGACTTCTGGAACCTCAAGGACGGCACCGGCCGCGTGCGTTTCGGGGCGGTCAAGGCGCTGCACCCGACGGCGGATGCCGCCGGGTTCGAAGTCGAGCAGGAGGCGGTGCGTTGCCGCGACGGCGAGCCGGTGGTGACGGTGCTGCGCGAAACGCTGACCGTGCGCCTGCGCCGACTGGCGGGTGCCTACGAGATCGATTACGATCTGCGCCAGACCAACGTCAGCGCGGAGACGCTGGAACTGCCGGCCTACCGCTACGGCGGCGGCCTGGCCTGCCGCGCGCCCCTGGACTGGGGACGGGACAACAGCGACTATCTGACCAGCGAGGGCAAAACCCGCCGCGACAGCCACGGCACCCGCGCCCGCTGGGTGGCCCTGCACGGTCCGGGAACGGCCGGGCGCGCCATGCTGGCCGTGCTCGGCCATCCCGGCAACCACGACGCCCCGCAGTGCCTGCGCACCTGGGATGACGGCAAGGTTTTCCTGAATTTCGTGCCCGTGCAGCAGAGCGGCTGGGCCATCCGCCCCGGCGAGACGGTGCGGCAGCGCTACCGCCTGGTCTGCGCCGACGGCGCCCCCGACCCGGACGACCTGAACGCCCGCTGGCAGCGCTACGCGGCGGAGTGAGTTTGACTTCCGTCCGCTCCTCCGCGACCACACAGGCCGGGCAGGCCCGTCGCACCGATGCGGCGCGGGCGCCCCTGAACACGCACCCCGTCCACCGCATGCACGCCTCCACCGAACAGCTCATCGATGCCGCCCTTGCCGAGGATGTCGGCGGCGGCGACGTCACGGCGCTCTATTTCGTGCCGCCGACCGCGCAGTCCCGGGCCTGCATCGCCGCACGCGAACCCGGAGTGCTGGCGGGCGAAGCGGTGGCCCGGCGCGTCTTTGCGAAGCTCGACCCCGCCGTGCAGGTGCGCGCGCTGCGCCAGGACGGCGACCGCTTCGCCCGCGGCGACGTGCTCCTCGAGCTGGCCGGACCAACCCGCGCGATCCTGACCGGCGAGCGCACCGCCTTGAACTTCCTGCAGCGGCTCTGCGGCGTCGCCACCCAGAC
>CAYYJK010000058.1:0-16103 GCA_964472185.1 uncultured Prosthecobacter sp. | reverse complement strand
GCGGCCCCGCCGGCCTTGCTGGCCTCGCTGGGCAAGCTCGGCCTGAGCGGCGTTGGATCGGCGGCGGCCAGTTCAGCGGGTTTTGCGGGCGCCGGTTGGCTGAAAACCGGCGTGGCGCTGGTGTTGGCAGCCGCCGGCGGGGTCCTGCTGCAAAGCCGGCGCGCGGCGGAACCGGCACCGCCGCCAGGGCCCGTGGCCGCTGCCGCAAGGTCCGTGTCTGCACCGGGCTTGCCCAAGGCGACCGCGCCGTCCGCACCGCTCGTCGCCGGGGCGCCCGAGCCGGCGCTGCGCGCTGGCGGGGGGGCGTCCCGGCCGATGCCGGTGCATGAGCTGGTGCACAGCTTCTACACGCCGCCGAAGCGGCCGACGGGGCATCTGGTGCAGGATTCGGACGGCTGGCTGTGGGGCGTGACCAGCGTTGGCGGCCGCTACGGCATGGGCACGCTCTACCGCATGAGTCCGGACGGGGCCGTCTGGGAGGAAAAAGTGTCCTTCAATGGCAGCGAGGGGCGGCCGCGCGGGGGGTATCCGGCGAAGAGCGTGACGCGGGGACCGGACGGCCGTCTGTGGGGCATGACGCAGGATCCCGCCACGCTGTTCAGCTACGATCCGCGGTCCGGCGAGCTGATCACCGAGCTGGCCTTGGAAGCCGCGGACGCGCCGCAGGCCTGTCCCACGGTCCTGCCGGACGGGCAGGTGTGGTTCAGCACGCTGCAGGGGATTCACCGCTACGATCCCCAGACCCGCGTGCGGACGCCTGTCGTCCGTCGTGAACCGCCCGGGCCCGGCCGCAAGCCCCTGCCGTTGCTTGGCGAACTGACGCCGGACGGCCGGGGCTGGCTGTGGGCCGCCACCAGCGAGCAGTCGCAGGGCGGCAGCGTGTGCAAAATCAGCATCGCCACCGGCGCATGGACGCAGGTGATCGCCTTCACCGGCAAAGCGGGGGCGTATCCTGGCCGGCATCCCTGCGGCGGGCTCGCGCTTGGGCCGGATGGCTGCCTCTGGGGCACCACGCGCAACGGCGGCGAAACCGACCAGGGCACGGTCTTCAAGATCGACGCCGAGACGGGGGCCTTCACTTCCGTGGCGCAGTTCCGTTTGGGCCAGGGGGTGAACACCGGGATCCATCCCGAGTCGATGCTGGCCGATGACGGCCGCGGTTGCCTGTGGGGCACGGCCACCTACGGCGGCCAGGGCGCTTCAACGGGGCAGGGCACGATCTACAAGGTCGAGCGCAGCAGCGGCAAGCTCAGCATCGTGACCCGTTTCTCCGGCTTGGACGGAGCGGCGCCAGGCGGCGTGCCGCGCGCGCACTTGCTGCGTGCCGGGCCGGACCACTTCGTCGGCGTGACGGGCTTTTGGGGCAAGGGCTGGTCCGGCGTGATCTACCGTGTCCACATCCCCAGCGGCCGCTACGAGGTGTTGAAGCACTTGGCGGACGTTGCGGAAACCACCGACGGCGAGGAGCCGCACGGCACCCTCGCCGAAGCGGCCGACGGTTCGTTGTGGGGGACGACCTTCCACCATGGCGCGCACCACTGCGGCACCGTCTACCGGCTGGATCCCGCCACGCATCAGCTGGTCACGCGGATCCATTTCACCGGCAAGTCGGGGGCTCATGCAGGCAGCAATCCCGACGCCGGTCTCGTGCCTGACGGGCTGGGCTGGCTTTGGGGCACCACCAGTGCCGGCGGCGCTGCCGACGCGGGCACGATTTTCAAAGTCCACGAGCAGACCGGCGACTTTGTCAGCGTCGCCCAATTTGGCCGCGCCGGCAACCCCCTGGCTGGGCAGCGGCCGATGACCGAACTGGCGCTGGATGAGCGCGGCCAGCTCTGGGGCACGGCCGCAGGCACCGTGTTCAAGGTGGACTCCCGTTCCCACGCCGTGCAAACCGTCGTCGCTTTCGGCGGCGACCTGCGCGAACCCTTTGGCACTGCAAGGGGCCGGCTCGTGGCGGATGGCAAGGGGTACGTGTGGGGCTGCGCCCTGGGGGATCGCAAGAACGCCAAGGCCTCGCTCTTCCGCATCCGCACGGCGGATGCTGCCTGGGAGGTGGTGCGGTCGTTCCCGTCCGCCCTCGCCGGCTGGTCGGGCTGGCACCCCTCCGCCCAGATGGTTCGCGACCGCGGCGGCTTGCTCTGGTTCACCGGCGTGCTCGAGCAGGGCGGGCGTCGGCCGCGGGTGTCGTTGAACCGGCTCGACCCGGCCACGGGGAGCCTCCGCCAGCACTTTTCGCCGCAGTTTCCGATCATCGACACGCCCGTGCAGGACGACCAGGGGCGCTGGTGGGGGGCCTCGGCCAGGACCGGGCGCTTCGATGCGCTCTACACCTTCGATCCCGCCACCGGCGCGTTTCAAACCGCGCTGGAGTTCACCGGGCACGGTTCGCAGGCGCGGTCGGGCTCGCAGCCCATGTTTGGGCGGCCCATGCGGGCCAGCGACGGCAACCTCTACGCCGTCACCCGCTACGGCGGTCCCGGCAACGGCGGGACGATTTACCGGCTGCGTTTCGGCCCCACGCCGATGACGCAACCTCCCGTCATTTTGGCCGATGGCCGCGTCGAGCTGCACGGGGTGCTGCGCCCGAACGGTCGCGACAGCCAGGCCGCTTTCGAGTGGGGGCCGGATCCGCGGCTCCGCGAGGCGCGCGTCATCCCGGCGGGCACGGTCAGCGGCGGCGAGTCGGCGAAGTCCGTGCAGGCCGTGCTCAGCGGCCTCGAGCGCGGCAAACGGTACTACGTTCGTCTGCGCGGCGGCAATCCCGACAACGCGATGCCCCAACGCGGGGCCATACTGAGTTTCATCGTCCCGCTGGCCGACGCGCCGGCCGCTGCCGCTTTGGCCGCCACCGGCGGTCCGCAGGCAACCCAAGCGGCGGCCGCTGCGGGGGCGGCGGTCGGAAGCCGGCACGCCCTGAAGATCATTCGCGTGCCCGGCGCCGGCGCCGGCCGGGTGCTTGGGCATCTGCCGGGCAAAGCCTACGAAGTCGGGAAGAGCTACACGCTCGCCGCGCAGGCGGACAACGGCTACGTGTTCACGCACTGGTCCGGCCCCGGCATCGGCGGCCCTGCGGCGGAGAATCCGAAGCTGGATTTCAGCTTCACCGGAGAGCTGGCGCGTGATCCGGTGATCACCGCCACCTTTGTCAGGAACCCCTTCCATCCAGGTTTGCTGGGCTCCTACTACGGCCTTGTGCAGCCGCTGGAGGAGACGCCGGCCGCGCTGGACAACTTCGGAGCGCTGGAGCTGCGGGTGGCGGGCTTTGGCAGCTTCAGCGGCTTGCTGCGGCTGGATGGCGCCGTCCTGCCTTTTGCCGGTGTTTTCGACAGCGGCGGCCGCGCCCGCTTCGGACTGGAGATGGCGTTCACCGCCGTCCTTGCCCGCGGGGACCAGCCCGCCCTGCTTTTGGACCTCCAGCTACACCTGGCTGAAACCAGCCTGGCCGGCATCAGCGGCTTCGTGGGCCGCCAGGACGGTCAGAACGCCGCCTGGCATGCCCGCACGCATCTCAGTCCGATCGTGCCGGCCGCCACCCTTGTCCGTGATCCGGTCTTTGCGCGGCTGGGGGAAACCGGGCGCCTGGATTTGCAGATCGTCGACTGCGGCTCGGGCGCGCTCATCGCGCCGGCCCAACTGGTTCTCCAGACCGACGGCCGCCTGCGCTTTTCCACCACCCTGCCCGATGCCGGGGTCGTGTTTGGCGAGCCGCCCTTGGTCCAGGAGCCGCGGCTCAGCTTCTTTCAGGCCTATCCGGGCGGCATTTTCGGCGTCGGTCTGCCTCTGGCGGACCTTCTGAAACGCCCGGACGAACCGGCCCTGCCGGTGCACGGCTGGTGGCTGGCGCCCGGGGCGGCCTCGCGGCCTGTGACGATCCTGCCAGACAGCCCGGTGGCCGATTCGCCGTGAACCTTGCCCGGGCGGCGCTGGGGTTGGCCGCGGTTTCGTGGACCAACACCGCGGGCGCAGAGGCGGGACCGATCCTCCGGCGCTTCAATACTGCCCGGTGCGCAGCAGAACCAGGGTGCAGGCTTCCTGGGCGGCGATGCCGGCGGCGGCGAGGCGGGCCTGCAGGCCGGGGTTCTCGGTGCCGGGATTGAAGATCACCCGGCGCGGGCGCAGGCGAAGAAGCTCGTCGGCCAGACCCGCGGAAATCGCGGGGCCGACGTAGAGCGTCACGGTGTCCACCGGGCCGTCGACCTGGGACAGGTCCGCCACCACGGGCAGGCCTTCGACCGCGGTCAGGCGCGGGTGCACGGGCACGACGCGGTGGCCGTGAGCGCGCAACTCGAGCAGGGCTTGGTGGGCGTAGCGTTCGGGTTTGTCGCTGGCGCCGACCAGGACGACGCGTTCGGTGGGGCGGTTCATGAGGCGTCGGTTTCGTCGAGGTGGAACAGGTGCAGGGCGCGGTGCGCCACGGGGGCGAGGACGATGCCCATGACCGAGATGAAGATCAGGCCGCAGAACAGGGCGTAGGCGCTGGCAAAAAGCTTGGCGGCGTCGGTGGGCAGGTCGCCGACCGGGCCCATGCCGCCGAGGATCATGGCGGCGTTGAGCAGGGCGTCCATCCAGGGGAACCCGGCGATGTAGTGGTAGCCGAGCACGCCGAGGCCGAGGGCGGCGAAGGCGAGCAGCAGCGCGGCGCTCAGGTAGCGCAGGAAACGCCTGAGGAAGACCAGGCGCGATGCGAGCGGGGCGTGACGCGGTTCGAACATGGCGGAGCGGCGGACGCGAGGAACGGGCAGAGCATGCGTGCGGACCGGGCCGGCGGCAAGCCCCGGATGCGGGGCCCGCGGCTTTCGGCGGACACACCGACATGCGGGTTGCTTCAGCCGGCGGTTCCGGCTAGAATGAACACATCCTTCCGCGGATGCAGCCCCGGCCGCCCGCCAAGGTTCTTTGACAGCTTTCCGGCGGTGCGGAACCCGGTTCCCGCCGCCTGCCTTTCCTGCCGTGTTCGTTGTCGAACTGTCAGTGACCCGGCCCGTTTTTATGACACCGGGAGCCGCCTGACCTGGGAGGTCTTGTCATGCCTTCACTGGAAGACAGCACCCTTGTTCAGGGGTTCCCACCTCGTCTCCCCTGGGACACGAGGTCCTCAGATCGGACGGCACAGTGTGGGAGTCAAAGCGCTCCGGCTTTTGTCCGGAGCGCTTTCTTTTTTTTGGGGCTCAGAGCCAGAGCGCGTCGATCAGGATGACGGCGATCATGGCCAGGCTGATGCCCAGGCGCGCCACCAGGCCGACGCCGGTGCCGAGCAGGGTGCCCCAGGTCGATTTCACCGCCGGCGCCATGCGCTTTTTGGCGAAGACCAGCTCGAACAGCAGGCCGCCGGCCAGCGGGCCGAGCAGGAAGCCGAGCGGGGCAAAGAACAGGCCGACCAGGCCGCCGATGAAGACCCCGGCGATGCCCCAGCGGCTGGCGCCAAACCAGCGGGCACCGAGGGCGCCGCTGACCATGTCGATGACGTAGGCCAGGACGAGGCCGAGGCTGAGCAGCACGAGGCCCTGCCAGCTCAGGCCGGCGGCGGGCATCAGAACGGTGTGCAGGATGCCGGCCAGGAAGATCAGGAAGGGGCCGGGCAGCAGCGGCACGACCGAGCCGATCAGGCCGATCAGCAGCAGGCTGCCGGTGAGCGACCAGACCAGCAGGCCCTGCCAGGGCAGGCTGTCCCAGGTTTGGGAGAGCGACTCCCACAGGCTGCTGAACCCGTCAATCATGGTGCCAGAGGGTTTTGGCGGCGGCCGGCTGGCGCGCGCTGCGCGGCCAGGCGAGACCGGGTTTCGGCCAGCCGAGGTAGATCAGGCCGAGGCAGCGGTCGGCGGTGCCCTGGCCGAGCCAGGCGCCGAAAGCCGCGGTTTCCAGGACGGGCGGCGAGGACCAGAAGCAGGCGAGGCCGGCGGCGGTGGCGCTGAGCATGAGGTTCTGCACCGCGCAGGCAAGGGCTTCGACCTCCTCGATCTCGGGGATCTTGGCGTTGCCGCCGCGTTCCAGGACGCAGGCCACCACAACCGGAGCGAGGCGCGGGTTGTCGCCCATCTTCTGCAGCTTGTCTTCGCGGAATTCCGCGGCCGGCGTGGTCTGCCGGTAGAGGGCCTGCAGGCAGTCGGCGAGGCGAGTGCGGGCCGCGCCGGTAAAAACGTGGAACTTCCACGGCTCGGTCAGGCCGTGGCTGGGGGCCCAGGTGGCGTTCTCGAGCAACTCGGCGAGCAGGCCGGCCTCGACCGGGCGCTGCGGGTCGTAGTCGGCCGGCTTGATCGAGCGGCGGTGGCGCAGCAGGGCGCTGGTCTGGGCAAGCGTGGGCAGGCTCATGGGACGGCCTGCCATAGCGCAGCCAGGCCGGGCCGTCCACTTCAGGCCACCCACGGGATCGAAATCGTCTGGCCGTGCTGGTCGTGCGCGGGGTTGAGGGCGCGCAGTTCGAGTTCGAGCTTTTTCTCCGTGGCGCGCGCCACCACCCAGCCGTTCGGGCGGGCCGGGTTGAAGACGTAGGCGACGGGCGGCAGGTTGACCAAGTGCAGGCCGCTGGTGTGGACGCGATGTTCCCAGGTGTGGGTGTGGCCGTAGACGAAGGCTTTGACGCTTTTGTGGCGGGCGAGGATCTTGAGCATCTCGTCGCCGTCGGTCAGGCCGGTCACCTTCTGGGCCGGCTGCTGCAGCGGCGCCTGCAGGTTGTGGTGGGCCATGACCACCGTCGGGCGGTCGGGCAGGCTGGCCAGGGTGCGGTCGAGCCAGCCAAGCTGGGTGTCGCCGAGCAGGCCCGGCGTCTGGTTGACCTGGTCGAGCGAGTCGAGCAGCACCCAGTTCATCGTGGCGCTGGACAGGACGCGGACGTGCTTGCCTTCGACCGGGCGCGGATCCTCAACGCCGGTCAGCGCGGCCATGAAGTTCTTGCGGTGGTCGTGGTTGCCGAGGGTGCAGTGCACCTGGACGCCGGATTCGCGCAGGGGCGCGATGCGCTCGGCGAAGGTGGCGTAGTCCTCCGCCTGGCCGTCGAGGTAGGCGCAGTCGCCGTTGACCAGCACGCCGAAGGGCTTCACGCCGAGCTTGAGCACCTGGTTGACGCAGCGGCTGAGGTTTTCGGCCATGCAGGCCCCGCGGGCCTCGGCCTTGGCGTCGGCGGCGATGTGGGTGTCGGAGAACAAAACCCAGGTTTCCGCATCCTGCGGCGCGGCCGGCAGCCAGCGGGTGGAGGACAGGGCGGCGGCCAGGCCGCCTTGAAGCCAGCGGCGGCGGGTGAGGGCGGGAAGCGTGATCGGCATGGCGGGAGGAAGAGTACGCAGGGTAGGGCGCCGGCTTTGCAGCGGCAAGCCGGCATCGCGGCGGCAACATCCATTTGCACCGGCCGCCCAGCCGACTACAGGCCGCGCGTGCATCAAGCCTTCGTCCTCGGCGCGGGTCTGGGCGAACGGCTGCGGCCGCTCACCGACCAGCTGCCCAAGCCCCTCATTCCGGTCTTTCACCAGCCGCTGATCACCTACGCCTTCGACCACCTGCAGGCGGCGGGGATCCGGCGTTTCGTGGTCAACACCCACCACCTGCCGGAGGCCTACGCACGGACCTTTCCCGACGCCCGTTACCGCGGCGCGCCCATCGCCTTCCGCCACGAAAGCCCGGTGCGCCTGGAGACGGCCGGCGGCATCGCCAACGTCCGCGATCTGCTCGGCGACGCGCCCTTCCTCGTCTACAACGGCGACATCCTCACCAACCTGCCGCTGGCGCCGCTGCTGGAGGAGCACGAGTCGAGCGGCAACCTGGTGACCCTGGTGCTGCGACGCGCCGGCCCGGCCCTGCACATCGCCTGGGATCCGGCGACGCGGCGGGTGACCGACATCCGCAACCGGCTCGGCACCGGCAACCCGGGCGCTTACCTGTTCACCGGCATCTACGCCTGCAGCCCGGCCATTCACGACTGGCTGACACCCGGCAAGGCGGAGTCGGTGATCCCGGTCTTCCTGCGCATGATCGAGCAGGGCGCCAAGCTGGGCGCGGTGGTGATCGATGACGGTTTCTGGTGGGACCTGGGCAGCCGGGCCGCCTATCTGGAGGCGCACCGCGCGCTGGCCGCGATGGGCCTGGCGCCGGCACCGGCGGTGCATCCTGCGGCACAGGTGGCCGCCGGCGCGGTGCTGCGCGGCCTCAACGTCATCGGGGAAGGTGCGGTCATCGAGGCCGGCGCCGAACTTGAGGACTGCGTCGTCTGGCCGGAAGCGGTCGTCGCGGCGGGGGCGCGCCTGCAGGGCTGCATCGTGCGCCGCGGCATCCGGGCCGAAAATGAACATGCCGGGGCGGACCTGTGATCCGCCGCCGGCATGCCGTGAGTCAGAGGGGGAACACTCAGCCCTTGTGGACGCTGTGGCAGGCCTTGCAGTTGCCGGCGGTCTGCAGCGCGGCGGTGGCGCCGGGTTTGCCGTCGACCACGGCCTGGGTGGCTTCGATCAGCTTGGCGGTCTTTTCCTTCCAGCTGGCGGCGTCGCCTTCCGGCGGCTGGCCGGCGGGCAGGGCCTTGTAGAACTCGAGCAGGCGGGCGGCATCGGCCGGGGTGCCTTTGCCGGTGGCGACCTTCTTGTGCAGGCTGGCATCGCCTTTCATGGCGTCCTTCATGACGGTTTCGATGCTGTACTTCGGCGCGGCGGCCAGCAGGCTGGCAGTGGTGGCGGCGATCAGGAGGAGGCAGAGGGTGGGTTTCATCGGGATGTGGAGGTGAGGGGGGACCGGTACGCGGCCCGGGGCGGCGTTTTCGCAAAAGCCGTGCCTGAAATCACCCGCGAGTTGCGACGGCCGGCGCTTTTTTGCGACGGCCGCGTTCCGAATCAGCGGATGAAGTAGCTGAGGTTCTCCAGTTCCACGGCGAGGTCGACGCTGTTGACGACGACATGCTCGGGGACGTCGAGCACCGAAGGCGAGAAGTTGAGCACGGCCTGGATGCCGGCCTCGACCATCTGGTTGGTGACGCTTTGGGCGCTGCTGGCCGGGACGGCGAGGATGGCCATCTTGACCTGGTGCTTGCGGATGAAGGCCGCCATCTCGCTGATCAGCAGGATGGGGATGGACAGGTCCTGCTGGCGTTTGGGCGCGACATCGAAGGCGGCGACGACTTCAAAGCCCTCCTTGCGGAAGCCGCTGTAGCGGAGCAGGGCGGAACCCAGGTTGCCGACGCCGACCAGGATGACCGGCTGCAGGCGGTTGTGGCCAAGCACCTCCGAGATGGTGTTGCTGAGCACATCGACGTTGTAGCCGAGGCCGCGGGTGCCGAACTGGCCGAAGTAGGCCAGATCCTTGCGCAGCTGCGTGGGCTTGACCCCGGCCGCCTTGGCAAGGGCTTCGGAGGAAACGGTGTCCACTTGGTTTTCCCGCAACTTGCCCAGACAGCGCTGGTAGATGGAGAGGCGGTAGATGGACTTGCGAGGGATGTCTACGCGGGGCACTTGTGAAAATTCACTTCAGGACGCCCTTTGTCAATCAGCCAGCGCGCACGGCCCAGCGCAGTTTGGCCGGGCTGGAGCGCGGGTTGGCGTGCTGCTCCTGGGGGCTGGCGCGGATCACTTCGTCGGCGACGGCGGCGTACACCCCGCTGCGCAGCCCTTCCTGGAAGGCCTTTTTCACCCGCCGGTCCTCGCCGGAATGGAAGCTCAGGAACGCGACGCGGCCGCCCGGCACCAGCGCCGCCGGCAGGGCGCGCAGCAGGCTGTCGAGCACGGTGAACTCCTCGTTGACCGCGATGCGCAGGGCCTGGAAAACCCGGCGCACCGTGGACTCGGCCTCGGCCGCCTCGACGGCGCGCGGCAGGGCGCGGCGCACGGCTTCGGCCAGGGCCCGGGTGGTGGTGATCGGCGCGTCCCGGCCGGCGCGGTGCAGCGCCCGGGCCAGCAGTTCGGCGCGCGGCTCGTCGGCGTTTTCGGCGAGCAGGCGGGCGAGTTTGTCTTCCGGCAGTTCCGCCAGCCAGGCCGAGGCGGGTTTGCCGCGCTGCGGGTTGAGGCGCATGTCGAGCGGCCCGTCCTGCTTGAAGGTGAAGCCGCGCGCCGGATTGTCGATCTGCATCGACGACAGGCCGAGGTCGGCGAAAATCACCTGCACGCCGTCGTGCCAGCCCTGCTCGGCGAGCGCCTTGGCGAGGCCGGCGAAATTGCAGCGGCGGGCGGTGAAGCTGTCCGGGCCCAGGCCGGCGGCGCGCAGGCGGGCTTCGGTCCTGGCCAGCTCGATGGGGTCGGCATCCAGGCTGAGCAGGTGCCCGCCGGGCTGGAGGGCGCGCCAGAGCTCGCGGCTGTGGCCGCCGTAGCCGAGCGTGCAGTCGACCGCGCGCTCGCCCGGCTGCGGGCGCAGGCAGGCCAGGACCTCGGCAACCAGGATCGGCACGTGCTGGCCGGCCGGCGTCTTGCCGGCGGCGCGCACCTTGGCGACCTCCTCGGGATAGCGCTCGGCGTCGAGCTCCTTGTACTTGTCTTCGAACCGGCGCGGGTTTTTGCCGCGGTAGCGCGGCCGGCGCTTGCGGACGGGCGCGGCGTCCGGCTCGGGTCCGGTCTCCGGAGGCTCAGAGCTCATGGTACTTGAGGTTGTTGCCGCGCGCCTTGTCCGCCGGGTAGCGCTTTTCGTTGCGGTCGAGCTTCGCCTGCACGGCCTCCGCCAGCGGGATGTCGAGGTTGTGCGCCAGTTCGAACAGCAGGATCGCCACGTCGGCGATTTCGTCGGCGATTTCGGCGCGCTTGGCGACCGCCACCTGCTCGGCCTGCTGCGGCGTCTTCCAGACGAAGTGCTGCATCAGTTCGCCGGCCTCGGCGGCGATCGCCACGGCCAGGTCCTTGGGGTTGTGGAACTGCATCCAGTCGCGGGCGTCGCGAAAGGCGCAGATGCGTTCGGTCAGGCTTTCCAGAGTCATGGCCCACCCAACACGCGGAGGCCGCCGCGGCCAAGTGCGAGTTGAGCCGGCGCCGGCTTCAGGGACGCTTCTCCACCCGGGGCGGCCGGGGCAGCTGGGCGCGCAGGAATTCGGCGCGGCTGACGCGGCCGTCGCGGTCGAGATCGCGCGCGTCGAACCAGGCGGCGGCTTCGGCGGGGTCGCGGTCGCGGCTGAACTCCTCCCGGCTGAGCTGGCCGTCGCCGTCGCGGTCCTTTTGCGCGAACAGCTTTTCCCGGCCCGCATCCGCCTTGCCGCCCGCCTTCTTCGGGGGCGAGGCGATCGGCAGCGGCAGGTAGTCGAAGTCGAGGATCATCTTTTCCTGCAGGGCCTCCTTGAGCGCCTGCTCGACGGCCTGCTCCTGCGGTTGGCCGGCGAGGTTGCGCAACTCGTGCGGGTCGGTTTCGAGGTCGTAGAGTTCGTACACCGGCCGCGGCTGGGTGAAGTAGCGGCCGGCGAAGGGCGCGGCCAGCCGCTTCTCGGCGAAGGCGCGCGTCATCGCCTGCCAGCCGGGATCGCCGGCGCTGTCCACCGGGCTGTAGCGGTGGCCGGGGGTGACGTTGTAGATCAGCTTGTGGCGGTCGCTGCGCACGGCGCGGCTGTAGTCGACGCTCGAACTGCCGACGTTGGCGGTGAAGGTGGCGCCGCCGTGCGGGCCGCGTTCGGCGAAGATGTGCCTGCGGGCCTCGAACGGCTGGCCGCGCAGCAGGGGCAGGAAACTTTTGCCGGTGATGCGCGCGGGCACCGCCAGGCCGGCGGCCTCCAGGCAGGTCGGCGCCACATCCTCGCCGGAAATCAGCGCGTGCGATTCGCTGCCCGGCCGGATGACGCCCGGCCACCAGGCAAGCAGGGGCACGTTCAGGCCGGGATCGTGCAGCGAGCCCTTGCCGCCGGGGAAGGCCATGCCGTTGTCGCCAGCGAACAGGAGGAGCGTGTTGTCGAGCGCGCCGCGTTCCCGCAGCAGGTCGAGGACGCGCTGGAAGTCGCCGTCCATGTGCTCGATCTCGCCCAGGTGGCGAGCCAGGTCCTGCCGGACTTCGGGCAGGTCCGGCAGTGAGCCCGGCACCGCGACCTTCGCCGGATCCGGCGGCGTCTTGCCGGTGTCCCAGGGGTGGTGCGGATCGCTGAAATTCACCCACAGGAAGAAGGGCTTGCCGGCCGGCCGGCGGTCGAGGAACTCCGTGATTTTGGCCGGCACCTCGCCCTGGCCGCCGGCGTGGACGTAGTCGAAGCGTTCCGGAAAGGTCTGCAGCCGGTGGGCGTCGAACACCCGCGCGCTGGCCTCGGGACCGCGGCCCGAGCCGTCGAGATGGTAGCTGCGGCCGAGCACGCCGACGAAGTAGCCGACCTCCCGGCGCAGGATTTCCGGGAAGGTGATTTCGTCGCGCGGCAAGGGCGAACTGAAGCGGGTGATGCGGCAGGCGACCGGCGAGCGGCCGGTGAGGTAGGTGGCGCGCGAGGGCACGCACTGCGGCGCGCCGGTGAACAGGCGGTGGAACTTCATGCCCTCGGCGGCGAGCCGGTCGAGGCTGGGGGTTTTCAGATCGCCGCGCCCGTAGCAGCCCAGGAACGGGTAGCTGTGGTCGTCGCTGAGCACGAACACGATGTTGGGCGGCGCGGCCGGCAGCAGGGGCGCAAGCGCCAGGGCGAGGAGGAGCGACAATCTCATGGTGCGGCCTTGATGACGCGCCACCGCCGCGCTTCTGTCAGGCAAATGAAGCGCCGCGCCTGCCTTTTCGGCCTGCCTGTCCTGCTGGGCGCCTGCCGCCGCGCGGCGTCGCCGCCGGTCCCGGCGTC
The DNA here is from genome assembly GCA_964472185.1 of uncultured Prosthecobacter sp. Classification (GTDB taxonomy): domain Bacteria; phylum Verrucomicrobiota; class Verrucomicrobiia; order Verrucomicrobiales; family Verrucomicrobiaceae; genus Prosthecobacter. The sequence continues at coordinate 3,412 of CAYYJK010000058.1, read as the reverse complement.
CTGGCGCCTGCTTGACGCGCCCTGGGCGGCCTCCTGGCAGGCGGCCGGCATTCCGGACCAGGGCGGCATGATGCTGCGGGACGGCGTGCTGACGCTGGCGGCCGGACAGCCGATGACCGGCGCCCGATTCATCGCCTGGTCGGCTCCGGCCTTCCCCGAGACGGACTACGCGGTGAGTTACGAGGCGCGGCGGACCGAGGGTGAGGACATCTTCGCGATGTTGACCTTTCCGGTCGGCAGCCACCAGGCGCATGCGACCTTCGTGCTCGGCGGCTGGGGCGGCACGGTCACCGGCATCTCCAGCATCGACTTCAAGGACGCCAACGAAAACGCCACGCGCGCCGAGCAGCGTTTTGACAACGGCCGCTGGTACCGGGTGCGGCTCGAGGTGCGACCGGCCGAACTGCGCGCCTGGCTCGACGACCGCCTCATCGTCAACGTCCACATCGGCGGGCGCCGCATCAGCCTGCGGCCGGGCTTCATCGACCACTGCCTGCCCTTCGGCTTCGCCAGCTACGGCAGCGCCGGCGAGGTGCGCGCCGTGGTTGTCGAGCGTCTCTAAATGCCCGCAAGGCCGGGCCGGCGGCCGTCGTTGCCGGGCGCGATGAGACGTTCCCTGCTTGCTGTGCTGTCTGCGGTCCTTCTGCTGAGCCCCGCGTTTGCGGCCGACCGGCCGAACGTGCTGCTGTTCCTGGTCGACGACATGGGCTGGATGGACTGCGGCGCCTACGGGTCGCAGTACTACGAGACGCCGCACATCGACCGCTTTGCCCGGCGGGCCATGCGCTTCACCGACGCCTACGCCCAGCCGCTTTGCTCGCCGACGCGCGCCTCCTTGCTGACGGGCCAGTACTCGGCCCGGCACGGCATCACCACGGCCAGCGGCCACCAGCGGCCGCAGCCGGAAGGCCACCGCTTCCTGCCCGCGACGGCCCCGGCCGGTGCGCCGATGCTGCTGCCGGAAAGCCGCAACTACCTCGAGCCCGCGCAGGTCACGCTGGCGGAGGTGCTGCGCGATGCGGGCTACCGCACCGCACACATCGGCAAGTGGCACCTCGGGCTGACCGCGCTGCACTGGCCGGAGCAGCAGGGCTTTGACGCCACCTTCCATTGCCATCCCGACCCCGGGCCGCCGGGCGAGTACTTCTCGCCCTATGGCGTCTCGCCGGATGGCGAACCCACGGCCCGGCACAAGGTCGGCAACATCACCGACGGGCCCGAGGGCGAGTACATCGTCGACCGCCAGGCGGCGGAGGCCGTGAAGTTCATCCAGGCCAGTCGGGGACGGCCGTTTTTCCTCAATCTCTGGTGCTACGGCGTGCACGGGCCCTGGGGCCACAAACCGGAAGACACGCGCCACTTCGCCGGGAAAACGGACCCCTCCGGCCGGCAGGGCAATCCGATCATGGCTTCGATGCTGAAGAGCGTCGACGACTGCTTCGGCCGCATCCTCGGCGAACTCGAAGCGCAGGGCCTGTCCGACAACACGATCGTCATCTTTGCCTCCGACAACGGCGGCAACACGCACAGCAACGTGCCCGGCAGCGGCAAGACCGAGGCCAGGACCAAGAGCGCCTTCCTGGCCGACTGGCGCCGCTGGGCGGGCGACCAGCCGCCGACGCGCAACACGCCGCTGCGCGACGGCAAGGGCACTCTCTACGAGGGCGGCACCCGCGTGCCGCTGCTCTGGGCTTGGCCGGGCCGGATCGCGCCGGGCAGCACCAGCGACGCCGTGGTCGGTCCGATCGACGTCTACCCCACGCTGCTCGACCTGCTCGGGCTTGAGCCGCCGCCGGCGCAGCGGATCGACGGCGTCAGCTACGCCCGCGTGCTTGAAGGCCAGGGCGCGCTCGAACGCACCGCCTACTTCAACTATCATCCGCATGCCGGCGCCCAACGCGCTGGCGGCGTCTGGGTGCGCCGCGGCGACTACAAGCTGCTGCGCTGGTTCGGTCCGACCCCGAGCCACGAGCTCTACCACTTGGGCGAGGATCTGGGCGAGACGAAGAACCTTGCCGCGGCCCAGCCGGAACGGGTCAGGGAACTCGACGCCCTCATAGATGCCTTCCTCAGGGACACTGGCGCGGCCTACCCGCGGCCGAATCCGGCGTACCGGCCGGTGGCGGCAAAGGCTGCCGCCGATCCGCTGGCCGGCTGGAAGGTGCGGCAGTGCGAGGCGGCGGTGACGCAGGGCGTCCTGCGACTCAGCGGCGGCCGGGCACCGGGCACCGCCTTCCTCGGTCGCGGCATGGCCGGGCTGAGCGGCCCTGCCGAAGTGAAGCTGCGCCTGCGCCGGGCCGGCGGCGGGCAGGGCCGTATTGAAACCCGGGCGGCTGGCGGGGGTGAGGCGACGCAGGCGGCTGCGTTTCAGTGGAGCGGCGACGACTGGCAGGACGTGCAGGTGAAGCTGGAGGCGCAGGCGCCGCTGGGCGTGCTGCGCATCCACCTGCCGGCCGAAGCTGCCGGGGTGGAAGTCGACTGGATCGAAGTCACTCCTGCGCCGGGCGAAGCGCAGCGCTGGGAGTTTTGACCGGACCGCGGGTCGCCGGCACGCCGGCGCGCGCGCGGCGGAAGGTGACGGCCACCAGGCTGAGCGTGGCCACGGAGCTCAGCGGCATCAGGATCGCCGCCGCCAGCGGGCTGAGGTGGCCCATCAGGCCGGCGACGACGGTCGCCAGGTTGTAGAGCACCGAAAAGCTGAACACCCGACGCGTGGCGCGGCGGTGCAGGGCGGCCACGTCAAGCAGGCCGCTGACGAAGCGCAGGCTGTGGCCGAGGAAGTAGAAGTCGGCCTTCTGCTCCAGGAAGCTGCGGCCGCTGACCGGGCTGCCGGCGCACAGCGCGGCGTCGAAGGCCAGGCTGTCGTTGGCGCCGTCGCCGATGTACAGCGTGTCGTCGCGGTCGCGGTCGCGCACCCAGGCGGCCTTTTGCTCGGGCGTCAGCCCGGCCTCCCAGTCCGTGCGCGCCAGGCCGAGCTGGGCGGCGATGTGCGCCACCTTGGGTTCGCGGTCGCCGCTGAGGATGTGCACGGCCAGCCCGCGCTGGCGCAGCGTGCGCACCTCCTCGACCGACTCGGCGCGCAGCTGGTCGCGGAAGCGGAAGCCGGCGAGCGCGGTGCCGTCGCAGGCGAGCTGCACGTCGGCGCCGGTTGCGCGGCCGAGGGTCCATTCGCGCTGCGCTTCGTCGCGGAAGGCCAGGCCCTGGCCGACCGTCTCGAGGACCTCTTCACCGGGCAGCGCGGCGCCGGGGCCGAGCGCGTCAAACAGGCTGCGGCTGACCGGGTGCAGGTTGCCGGTGACCAGCGTGCGCAGGGCCTGACGGGCTTGCTCGGGCAGGGCCTTGAGCGCCTCCGGGTTCTCCAGGCTCGGGTTCTCCAGGGTCAGCGTGCCGGTCTTGTCAAAGACGACGCGCC
>CAYYJK010000057.1:14822-16139 GCA_964472185.1 uncultured Prosthecobacter sp. | reverse complement strand
GTGTTGCGGTGGAAACCCGTGGCGATCTTCTGGTCGAGTGTGCTGCCCGGCAGCAGGTCGCCGGCAAGCTGCTCGACCGTGAACCGGTCGAACGGCAGGTCGGCGTTGAGGGCGCGCACCACCCAGTCGCGGTAGGGCCAGATGCTGCGCGGGGCATCGATGCTGTAGCCGTTGCTGTCGGCGTAGCGCGCCTGATCGAGCCACCAGCGGCCCCAGCGTTCACCGTGATGGGGCGAACCGAGCAGCTGTTCGGTGCGCCGGGCCAGGGCGGCCTCCAGCGCCGGCGCATCGGCGCCGGCCTGCACCACGGCGGCCACCTCGGCCGGGGTCGGCGGCAGGCCGGTGAGGTCCAAGTGCAGGCGGCGGACCAGGGCCTCCGGAGCGGCCGGCGGTGCCGCGGCCAACCCCTCGCGCTGCAGACGCGCCTCGATGAACGCGTCGACGGGATGCCCCGCCTGCGGCGGCTGCGGGCGCACCGGGGCGACATAGGCCCAATGGCGGTCGTCGCTCGGCGTCTCGTCGGCGGGCGCCCGGGCGCCGGCGTCGATCCAATGGCGCAGCAGCTCGATCTGGGCGGAATCCAGCGGCCCGCGCTTGTAGGGCATCTGCGCGACTTCGGCGTGGACGCCAGTGACGGCCTGGTACAGCAGGCTGTCCGCCGCCTGCCCGGGCCGCACGGCAGGACCGCGACCGCCCCCGCGCACGGCGGCCGCCGCGGTGTCGAGGCGCAAACCGCCCTTCTGCGTGGTCGCGCCATGGCACTTCACGCACTGGGCCTGCAGCAGGGGCTTGATGGTGGCGGCGTAATCGACGGCGGCGACGGCCGGCCAGCCGTGCACCAGCACCACCCAAAACAGAACTGGAATGCGCATGAGCAAACTTGTATTTCGTCCGTGCCGGCCGCGGGCTTTCACAGCCGCGGAGCGGCCGACAAAAAAGCCGCATCCGTTCCGGATGCGGCTTTCGGAAACTTTGCCCGAAGCGCGGGCGAAAGCGGCTTACTGGGCCTTTTTCTTCTTCTTGGGAGCGGCGGTGAACTCTTCCTTGCTGAGCTTGCCGTCCTTGTCCTTGTCCTTGCCGGCGAAGGCCTTCTCCGCCTTGGCGGAATCCTTCTTGGACTGGGGCGAGGCGGCCCACTCTTCCTTGCTGATGGAGCCGTCGCTGTTGCTGTCGAGCTTGGCGAAGACCTTGGCCGGGTCCATCTTCGGCTTCTTGGGCGCGTCGCCTTCGGCGGCGTTCAGGCTGAAGCCGGCCAGGGCGATGACGGTGAGGGTGGCGAAGATCGCTTTCATGACGTTGTCGTTGCGTTTGTGGTTT
>CAYYJK010000057.1:11202-14722 GCA_964472185.1 uncultured Prosthecobacter sp. | reverse complement strand
TTGTCGGGCAGGAAGCGGTTCTTTTTGCGCTGGGGCCCCTGCTGCGCGTCCACCGGGCGCATGAGCAGGTCCAGGGCGTCGTACACCGGCTGCAGCCAGGGCCGCATCTTCTCCTGCAGTGAACCGGGCAGGAAGCCGACGGTCTGACCCATGGCCACGATCGGCCGGCTGACGGTCAGCCCCTGGTAGGTGCGGCCGAAAACCTGCGAAAGGCCGGCCGCCACGGCCAGCAGGGTCTTGCCCGTGCCGGCCTGGCCGTAGCAGGTGACCAGGCTGATTTCCGGATCCAGCAGGGCATCCAGCAGGCAGGCCTGGCCGAGGTTCATCGGCTTGATCGAGCGCCCCTGCCCGACCTTGATCGCCTCCGGCATGTGGTGCAGTCGCACCAGTTCGCCCTGGGCGTTCAGCCGCGCCGGCATGGACGTCTTCTCCCCCGCCGTCAGCAGGACGTAGTCGTTGACCGTCAGGTCGCCCTGGCGGGCGGCGGACAGGGCCAGGCGGCCGCTGCTGGCGAAGCGCTGCAGTTCGTGCCCGGAGACCTCGACCCGCGCGATGTCAAAGTTCGAAACTTCGCGCGGCTCTACCTTGTCGTGCAGGTAGTCCTCGCAGTCCATGCCCATGGCGCGCGCCTTGAGCTGCATGTTGAGGTCCTTGCTGACCAGGATCACCGGTGTGTGCACCTGCTCGCGCAGCCAGAGCGCGCAGGCCAGGATGCGGTGGTCCATCTTGTCCTGCCCCGGAAACACCCGCTGGAACTCCAGGACGCTGCGCACCTCCGCCGCCTTGACCGGATCGTAGATCACCACCCGCAGATTGCCGCCGCCGGCCGTGCGCACCCCGTCGGTCACGGAGGCGTCCGGCGCGGAAAACGTCTTCATCAGGGCCCGATGCACCTCGCGGGCGTTGGCGCCGCGCTCGGTCATCTCGTTCTTGAACCGGTCGAGTTCGCTGAGCACGTCCACCGGCACACAGACATGATGCTCGGCAAAACGGTGGATGCAGGCCGGATCGTGGAGTAGCACGTTGGTGTCGAGCACGAAGGTCTTCGTGCCCACCGCGCCGTCCTGGCCGCGGTGGCTGGCGCCGCTCCGGCGCCGGCGCGCCGCCGGCAGCCGCAGCGGGCGGGAGGCTGGACCGTGATCAAAGGGCTCGATGAAGGTGGGAGCTACCTGGGCGGGGTGGTCGTCGCGGTCCATGGCGGTTGGGTGTTGGGTTAAGGCGTGGACATGCCTGGAGGAGATAAAATCCCTGCTTGGCGCAAGTGGGATGCCAAGTTTGCCGGTCCGCGCTTGAATGTTGAGAAGCGAATCACGGTGCAGCGAATGCTGGCACGGCGACCAAGCTTTCGACAAGGCAATTATTCACATTGCCTGAATTTATGCGAACAAAAAGGACGTGCCGAAACCGTCACCGGCCAGCGGCGGGCACAAAAAACCCGCTGAGAAACTCAGCGGGTTGGGCTCAAAGAGAACCGGAAAACCCGGGCCTCAGGAACCGGAGATGGCGTCGGCGCCGCGCTCACCGGTGCGGATGCGGACCGCCTCAATGACTTCGCTGACGAACACCTTGCCGTCGCCGATCTTGCCGGTGTTGGCGGCTTTGACGATGGCGTCGACCACCGTTTCGCTGCGGGCATCCTCCACGACCACCTCGATCTTGACCTTGGGCAGGAAATCCACGGTGTATTCGGAACCGCGGTAGATTTCCGTGTGGCCCTTCTGACGGCCGAATCCCTTGACCTCAACGACGGTCATACCTTCGACTCCCACTTCCGAGAGAGCTTCTTTGACGTCCTCGAGTTTGAAGGGCTTGATGATCGCTTCGACTTTTTTCATGGCTGTCGCAATTAGATGTGTGGTTTGGCGGATTGCAACGACCAGAGATTGTCACGTGTGATTTTTCTCAGGCCGGTGTTCGTGCAGCGAGGTAAAGCCAAATCCGTGCCAAGTCTCGGAATCATTTCCCGACACCCGGCAGGCGCTGCCAGGGTTGCAAGTCGGGAGGAACTGCCTTAGCTCGCCCGCCATGTCGCTCCTGCCCCGCCTCGTCCGCTGTCCGGCCGCCCTGCTGACGGTCCTGCTCGCCGCCGCGGCACCGGCCCAGGAGCAGGCGTTCGACCTTCGGCTGCGCTGGCTGCCGGGCCGCACCTACACCCAGGAGACGACCACCAGCACCGCCACGGATCTCACCGCCCTCGGCCAGCCGCAGGGGCAGAAGATGCAGGTCACCCAGACCACGGTGATCCGGGTCCAAGACACCCCGGCCGGCGGCCGGGAGGCGCGCGTGACCTTTGAAGCCCTGGCGGGCGAAGTCCTGCTGCAGGGGCGGCCGCAGCGTTTCGATTCCCGGGACCTGAGCGCCGCACCGGCGGCGATCCGCGCCTCGGTCGGCCAAAGCGTCGGCAAATCGTTCACGCTCGTCTACAACGGCGACGACCGCTTTGTCACCGTCACCGATTTCAGCGGGCTGGCGCCGGCCAGCCCCGAGGGGCCGTCGCTGCCCGGCGTGTCCGAAGCGCGCGAAGTCGCGGAGTTGTACCGGCGCTCGCTGGAAATGGGCCTGCCGGAACGGCCGGTGAAGCCGGGCGAGGCCTGGACACGGCGAGAGACCCTGCAGTTTCCGAGCGCCGGCGCGGTGCGCAGCGATCTGCACGCCAAGTTCGACGGACTGGTCGACCATGAAGGCCGCCGGCACGCCAAGATCAGTTTTGAAGGCGAACTGCAGCGCGAAGACGGCGCTGGCGGCACGCGGCCGGTGATGATCGGCGCCGGCTCGAAGACCTTCGGCCAGGTGCTCTTCGACCTGGAGCGCGGAACGGTGTCGCTCGGCGCTTTCCAAGCCAGCATCCGTCTCGAGATCGACGGCCGCAGCATCCCCGTGCGCCAGCAGGTGACCACCCGCCTGGTGAAGTTCGAGGGCTGAACCGGCCGAGGCGCGCAAAACCGCCGCCGGCCGGCGTTCTAGCAGGGTGCACGCCTCAACCGTTCGTCCGCCCGCGCGCCGGCTCCGGCAGCTGCCGCTGATCGCCCTTTGTCTGCTGCTGCCGGCCGCCGGCACTGCCCAGTTGGCCAACCCACCGCCGTCGCCCGAGTGGCTGGGGAGCCGGACCCAGGCGCCGGAGACGCCGCAGACCCTGAAAACCCGCTTTGAGCACCGGGGCGGACTGCTCAAGGCCATCCTCCTGCTCGCCTCCGAGTCCGCAGCGCAGGTCGTCCTCAACGGCGAGACGCTCGGATCCGTGCACACCGGGCCCGGCGAGGCTGCGACCAGCCTGGATGTCACCCGCCGGATCCGCGCCGGCATCAATGAGCTGCAGGTGACCGCCGTCCGCCCGCGCATCGCGGCCCTGCTTGAACTCAACGGCGACCTCGCCCAGCAGCGCTGGCTGGCCAGTTCGGCCGCCACCTGGACGGCCGCACCGGGCACGATCGAGACCCTGGACGCCGTCGATGCCGACCCGGCTGCCAACCCCTTCGACCTGAAAAAGACCTTCGACGCCTACAACAGCTGGCAGCTGGCC
>CAYYJK010000057.1:0-11102 GCA_964472185.1 uncultured Prosthecobacter sp. | reverse complement strand
CAACCCCTTCGACCTGAAAAAGACCTTCGACGCCTACAACAGCTGGCAGCTGGCCAAGCGCGAGCGCCAGAGCCGGGCCACCGACCCGGCCGACTTCCAGCGTCCGCCGGGCTATGCGGTGGAACTGGTGCGCTCCGCGCAGCCGGAGGAGGATTCCTGGGTCGCCCTGACCTTCGACCCCGCCGGGCGCCTGCTGCTGGCGCGGGAAAAGCGCGGCCTGCTGCGCTTCGATCCGCGGCGGCAGACAATGACCGAGGTCGAGGACAGCCTGCTCGAATGCCGCGGCCTGCTCCAGGTCGGCGACACCCTGTTCGCCCACGCCAACAACAGCAAGGCGCTGTACCGGCTCGAGGACGCCGACGGCGACGGCCGCTTCGATTCGCCCCGGGAAATCCTGCGCACCGGCGGCGGCGTCGGCCACGGCCGCAACCACCTGAAGCTGGGACCGGACGGCCGGATCTGGATCGCCTGCGGCAACAACGTGCTGCTGCCGGACGGCTTGGCGCCGGCCGCGCCGCTGCGCCGGTTCGGCTGGGATCAGGTCCTGCCCAACCCCTGGGACAGCAGCATGTTCGACGGCACGGTCGAGCTGCCGGCGGGCTACATCCTCAGCCTGAATCCGGACGGCAGCGACCGGCGCCTGATCGCCGGCGGCCTGCGCAACCCGCTCGACTTGGCCTTCAACCGCGACGGCGAGCTGTTCACCTTCGATGCCGACATGGAGCGCGATGTCGGCACGCCCTGGTACATGCCCAACCGCGTCCTGCACGTCGTCAGCGGCGCCGACTTCGGCTGGCGCCGCGGCACCGGCCGGCTGGCGGCCTGGCAGGCCGACACGCTGCCGGCCGCAGTGAACATCGGCCTCGCCTCGCCCACGGCGGTGTTCTTCGGCCACGGCGCCCGCTTCCCGGCGCGCGACCAGGAGGCTCTGTTCATCTGCGACTGGTCCTACGGACGCATCCTGCGCGTCGAACTCGAAGCGCGCGGCGCCAGCTACGGCGGGCGCTTCGACACCTTCCTCTCCGGCCGGCCGCTCAACGTCACCGACGCCTGCATCGGCCCCGACGGGGCGCTCTGGTTCATCACCGGCGGCCGCGGCACGCAGAGCGGCCTGTACCGCATGCACTACACCGGCCCTGACAGCACGGTGCCGATCCCGGCCAAGGCGGCACCGGCGCCGCTGCGCGACCTGCGCCGGCAGCTGGAAGCGCTGCACGCCGGCGTGCCCGCCGGGAAGCAGGCGGCGGCCCTGGCGCGGGTCCTGCCGGCCCTGGATCACGACGACCGCCACCTTCGCTGGGCGGCGCGGCTGGCGCTGGAAGCGCTGCCGGTCGAGCTCTGGCAGGCGCAGATTCTGGCCGAGCCCGCCGGCTGGCGCACCATCGTCGGCGGCCTGGCGCTGGCGCGCGTCGGCGCGCCGGCGGTGCAGCCGGACCTGGTCGCGCGCCTGGAGTCGCTGCCCTGGGCCGGCCTCAGCGCCGAGCAGCAGCTCGCCGCACTGCGCGCGCTTGCCGTCAGCCTGGCGCGTCACGGCGATCCGGCGACCGGACTGCGGCAGCGCCTGCTGGCCCGGTTCGAGCCGCTCTACCCGGCGGCCAGCCGCGAACTCAACCAGGAGCTCTGCCGGCTGCTGGTGCGCCTGCGCTCGGAGCGCGTGCTCGCCGCGACGCTGCCGCTGCTGCGCGCCGCCACGGCCAGCGAGGACCTGCTCTTCTACCCGCTGCACCTGCGCTACCTCGATCGCGGCTGGACCCTGGAAGCGCGCCGCGTGCTGTTTGAGGCGCTGCAGCGCGCCGAAAAGCTCAACGGCGCCAGCACCTACTTCAAAGCCATTCAGGACACCCGCTCCGAACTGGCGGCGGCCCTCAGCCCGGACGAGGCGCGCCAACTCGCCGCGATCATCCATCCGCCAAAGGCCGTGACCCTGTCCCCGCACGCCCTGCCGGGCCACACCTACAAGGCCTGGAAGCTCGCCGACCTCGAGCCCCGGCTCGCTCAGGTCGGCCGCGGCCGCAGCGCCGCGCAGGGACGCGACGCCGCCATCCGCGCCCAGTGCGTGTTCTGCCACCGCCTCAGCCCGGACGCCGGCCTGCCGGCGGGCGTGTTCGGCCCGGACCTGGTCCAGGTGTCCGCGCGCTTCAGCCGCCGCGACCTGCTCGACCACATCCTCAATCCCTCCAAGGTGGTCGATGAAAAATACCGCTTCCTGACGCTGACGCGCAGCGACGGCACGCAGGTCACCGGCAGCCTGGAGAGCGAGGACGACGAGCGCCTGGTGCTCAAACCGCACCCGCTGTCGCCGGAAACCGTCGAGATCGGCAAAAGCAGCCTGCGCGAGCGGCGGACCTCGGAGCTCTCGCCGATGCCGGCCGGCCTGCTCGACAGCCTGCGCGCGGAGCAGATCCTCGACCTGCTGGCTTTTCTCGAGGCCGGCGGCGATCCGCAACATCGCAACTTCCAGCCTTGAGGCCGGCCGCCGGCCGCGGCATGCCTGTGCCATGGACAAGACCGAGGCCATCCTGATCGGACGGACGCGCTACTCCGAGACGACCCTGATCGTCCACTGGTGCAGCCCGGAGCTCGGCCTGTTCCGCACGATCGCCAAGGGCGCCCTGCGGCCCAAATCCGCCTTTGCCGGCCGGCTCGACCTGTTCGTGCAGGCGGAGCTCCGCTTTCAGCGCGCGCGTTCGGGCGACCTGCACACCCTCACTGAGGTGCACTGGCTGAATCCTCGCCTCGGCCTGCGCCAAAGCTACGAGCGCGTGCTCGCCGCGACCTACTTCGTCAAGCTCCTCAGCCTGACGGTGGAGCCGCATGCGCCGATCCCGGCCATCCACGAACTGCTGGCACGGGCGCTCGACTACCTCAACGACCACGATCCCAGCCTCGCCCTGCTGCAGCGCTTCGAACTGCGGCTGGCCGAGGATCTCGGCCTGGTCGGCGAGGCGGGTGCCCGCGGTCACGAAGCGGTCCGCGCCATCGAGGAGCATTTCCACCGCCGCCTGCCCGTGCAGCGCCGCCAGCTGCTGACCCGGATCGAGCGCGGGCAGGCCGGGCCGCCCGCCACGTAAACAGCCTTTTTCACTTGCTGAATCACGGCTGCCGCCGTGATGATGAGCTTCAGTCCCTTCCCCGCCGTGTCTGCCAGTCTTTCGAGCTTTTCCCACCTGCTGGACCAACATGCGAGCACCCTGCAGCAGCAGGGCCGCCTGGATGAGGCGCTCCAGGCCGCCACCACCGCCCTCACCGGCCTGCGCGAGGCGGCCGCCGAGGACAGCGGCCAGACCCCGCGCCTGTGCCGCGGCCTGCAGGTGCTGGCGGACATCCAGCGGGAGTTGGGCGACGCCGGCGGTGCCGAGGCCAGCTACCGCGAAGCGCTGGAGACCGCCCTCAAGGCCGGTCTGGAGGCCGAAGAGGTCGCCAGCCTGCGCACCCAGCTCGCCACGCTGCTGGATTTCAGCCAGCGCGAAGCCGACGCCGCGCCGCTCTACGAGCAGGCCATCAGCGACTACGAAGGGCTGACGCCGCCGAACGAGCAGATCGCCGGACAGCTGCGCAACAATCTCGCCATGATCTACAAGGGGCTCGGCAAATACGCCCTCGCAGAGCAGCACTACCTGCGCGCTCTGGAAAGCCTCGAATCGCGCCAAGGCAAGGCCTCCGAGGAAGTCGCCTCGGTGTACAACAACCTCGGCAGCCTGTACTACACCGCCGGCTTCCCGGACCAGGCCAAGGAGATGTTCCTCGAGGCGCTGCAGATCCGCCGGCAGCTGCTCGGCAGCGGCCATCGCGATGTGGCGCAGTCGCACTGCAACCTGGCCACCGCCTGCCATGAACTCGGCGACAACGCGGCCAGCCAGGAGAACTACGAGGAGAGCCTGCGCATCCTCGAACTGCACCTGCGCGAGGAGTCAGTCAGCTACGAGGCGATCGCGCTCGACTACCTCGCCCTGCTGGACAGCCTGGGCGAGGAGAAGAAGGCCGCCGCCCTGCGCAAGCGCCTCGAAAAGAACCTCGCCGAGCTGCGCTGAGCGCCGAACCCGGCGCATTCCGCCGTCTGCGGCTTGCCTCCGCGCCCGGGCTGGTGCGTACTGTCGGCATGCTCCTGCGCTTCTGCCTGCTCCTGACCTGCCTCACCCTGCTCGGCTGCGCCCGGCGCGACGTCCTCGTCGTCGGCCTCGACGCCACCTACCCGCCGTTCGAATTTGTCGACGCCGAAGGCCGCATCAGCGGGGTCAGCGTCGCCATCGGCGAGGCGGTCGCGCATGGTCTGGGCAAACCGGTCGAGTTCCGCAACATGAACTTCGACGGTCTCATTCCCGCACTGCAGAGCGGCCAGATCGACCTGATCATCTCCTCGCTCACCGCCAACGAACAGCGTCGGCAGTCGATCGACTTCTCCGAACCGTACGTGCGGACCGGCCTCGCCATCCTTGCCGCCAAAGACTCGCCCGTGCGCAGCGCGGCGGACCTCGCCGCGGACGGGCGCCGGCTCGCCGTGCGCATCGCCACCACCGGCGAACAGTACTGCCGCCAGCACCTGCCCAAGGCGCAGTTGGTGGCGCTCGACACCGACGCCGCCTGCGTGCTGGAAGTCGTCAACGGCACGGTCGACGCCTGGGTGTACGACCAGGTCTCGGTCATGAACTACCACGCCCAGCATCCGCAGCGGACGCGCGCGCTGCTGGCACCGCTGCGCGAGGAGGTCTGGGCCGTCGGCCTGAAAAAGGGCCGGGATGAGCTGAAAAACGCGGTCAACACCGCGCTGGCGCGCATGAAGGCGGAGGGCGAATTTGCCCGTCTGGCCGACCGTCACCTGGCGCGCGAGCGCGACCTGATGAAGGCGCAGGGGCTGCCCTTCGTGTTCGAATGACTCAGGTCGCCAGCAGGCGCTGGAGGTCCTCGCGTGTCAGGCGCAGGCCGTCCGGGCGCCCGCTGAGCAGGCCCTCGATCAGCGCCGATTTGCTCTTCTGCATCTCGACGATGCGCTCCTCGATGGTGTCCTGGCAGATCAGCTTGTGGACAAACACTGGCTTGGTCTGGCCGATGCGGTGCGCCCGGTCGCTCGCCTGCGCCTCGGCGGCGGGATTCCACCAGGGATCGTAGTGGATGACGGTGTCGGCCGCGGTCAGGTTCAGGCCCGCGCCGCCGGCCTTGAGGCTGATCAGGAACACCGGCACCTCGCCGGCCTGGAAGCGCCGGATCGGCGTGTCGCGATCCTTGGTGTCGCCGGTCAGCTTCACCAGCGGGATGCGGGCCGCCTTGAGCCCGGCCTCCAGGATGGCCAGCATCTCCGTGAACTGGGAGAAGATCAGCACGCGGTGCCCCTCGTCGATGAGTTCGGGCAGCAGGTCTTCCATGAGGAAGGCGGTCTTGGCGGAGTCGCGCACCTTCTGCGCCGCCTCCATCTTGAGCAGCTGCGGATGGCAGCAGACTTGGCGCAGCTTGAGCAGGGCGTCGAGCACGATGATCTGGCTGCGTTCCAGCCCCTGGGCGCTGATCGCCTCCTGGACGCGCCGGTCCACCGCGGCGCGGATGGTGTCGTAAAGATCGCGCTGCGGCTTGCCGATTTCGACGGTGTGCAGGATCTCGGTCTTCGGCGGCAGGTCGCGCGCCACCGCGCTTTTGCTGCGTCGCAGGATCAGGGGCTGCAGGCGCTCGGCCAGCTGCTGCTGACGGCCGGCGTCGCGCTCGCGCTCGATCGGGTTGCGGTAGTGGCCGCGGAACCCCTCGGCGTCGCCGAGCAGTCCCGGCATGAGGAACTGGAACAGGCTCCACAGCTCGCCGAGATGGTTCTCGATCGGCGTGCCGGTCAGGCAGAGCCGGTGGCGCGCCTTCAGGCGGCCGCAGATCTGCGCCGCCTTGCTCTTCGGGTTCTTGATGTGCTGGGCCTCATCCAGCGCCACGACGTGCCAGTCCGCCGCCCCCAGGACCTCGGCGTCGCGCACCAGCAGCGGGTAGGACGTGATCACCAGATCGTGGCGCGCCAGACGGCGCAAGCCGCCGTGCCGGTCGTCGCCGTGCAGCAGCAGAACACGCAGGTCCGGCGTGAAGCGGGCCGCTTCGCGCGCCCAGTTGCGCAGCACCGACGTCGGCGCCAGGATCAGGCTCGGCCGGTCCATCCGCCCCGCCTGCTTTTCCTGCAGCAGATGCGCCAGGGTCTGCAGCGTCTTGCCCAGCCCCATGTCGTCGGCCAGGATGCCGTTGAGGCCGAACTCGCGCAGGAACTGCAGCCAGGACAGCCCTTCCCGCTGGTACGGCCGCAGGCTCGCGCGCAGCCCGGCCGGCGGCTCGACCAGCACCATCTCGCGGAATCCCTGCAGCCGTTCGCGCAGCGCGTCCAGCTCTGCCGGCGCCCGGATGGGCAGGCCGTCGAGCGTGGCCATCTGCGCCGCGCGCAGGCGGTCGAGCCGCAGCTTGCCGTCCTTGCGGGACGGCCGCGCGGCCAGCAGCTCGTCGAGGAAGCGCAGCAGCACCACCAGCCGGCGCGTCGGCACCGCCAGCACCGGATTGCCCTCGCCGGGCAGCGACAGCAGGTAGGTCTGCTCCGGCTGCTGCTCGAGCAGCGCCGGCGTCAGGCCGCGGTCGATGCAGTCGACCAGCAGCGGCACCAGCGACACTCGCTCGCCGCCCACCTGCACGCCCAGGTCCAGCGCGAAACTGCCGGGCCCGTCCGCCTCGGCTTCCAGGTCGGTGAACCAGGCATCCTCGGCGGCCTCGTAAATCGCGAAGCCGAAATCGGGCGCCACCTCGACGTCCCAGCCCTCGGCGCGCAGCTGCGGCAGCTGGTCGCGCAGGAACTGCGACCAGCGGATCGCCTGCTCCTTCTCCGACCAGGACAGCAGCGGCGGCAGCGGCTCGGCCGCCCGCGCATCGGGGATGGCCTGGGCCAGGGGCAAAAGGCCGAACTGCAGCAGATCGGCCTGCAGCAGACGCTCGAGCTGCAGGTGCCGCATCAGCACGCGCCGGGTGCCGTCCGGCTCCTGCCAGCGCGCGCCCTGGCTGCGCACCAGCAGGGGAAACACCTGCGGGCAGCCCTCGTAGGCCACCAGCGGCTCCGCGACGCCGATGCTCTGCCGCTGCAGGCCCGTCTGGCTGCGGCCGATGCGGATCTGCGGACGCTCGATCCACAGCCGCCGCAGGCGCAGGCGCGGCCGGGGCCGGCTGTTGTCCACCGGCAGCGCCGCGTCCTCGCCGCCGGCCGAGCCGGAGACGGCCTCCCGCCCGACCGTGCCGGCACCGGGCCGCGCCAGGCGTTCAATCTGCGTGCAGACCGCCTCCTGCTCACAGAGCATGAGCAGAGCGGCGGCGTGCTCGCAGAGCGAGCCCGCGTGGCAGGTGCATTCGGTCGTGACGCGCAGGTCGCCGTTACCGGCCAGCCGCAGGCGCAGGCGCGGCTCCTCATGGGTCAGCTCGCTGCGGCCGACGCGGCCGGCCAGCTCGAGTTCGTCAGGTCCGGTCAGCACCGCCGCGCCGATCTGGGCGTGCACCTTGACCCAGCGCGCGGCGGCCTCGATCTGCGGCCGCCGGAACAGCCACATCCAGGCCTTGCGGCGGACCTGGGACCAAAGCTGGGAAAAGGGGAACTCGGCGGACACGGGACGCCCTGGCTTAGCGTGCGCGGCGGCCTTGGCAAATGCAATGCGCCGCCGCCGGCCGGCAGGTCACTGCTGCTCGGGCTTGTCGAGCGTCAGGTAGGTCATGCCGTGCGGGTCGCCGGTCTTCGGATCGAAGGACTGGACGCGCATCTCGCGCAGCGCGCTGGCGCCGTCGAGCTTCCACATCTTGGTGACCTCGAAGCGCTTCACCAGCGTGCTGACGTCGTTGTAGGCGTCCATGCGTGCCACGCCGCCGCTGTCCTGATGCACCCAGAGATCGACCGTGTAGTACGGCCCCCGCCGGTCCGGCGACGTGACGCGCACGAGCCAGCACTTCACCCGGGCGGCGGTCAGCCGGGCGTCGGCATCCAGCAGCTGGGCCTGCTTCCAGTAGAGGAAGCGCAACGACAGGTCCTCGTGGTTGAAATCCATACCGCGCACGGGCTCGGCGGCGTTCTGCACCGCCACCTTGCTGGCGCTGCCGTTGCGGACCCGCCAGAGCGTGGCGGGCTCCGTGCTCAGATCGAGCTGCACGTCTTCGGGCGGCGCGGCAAGGAAGCGAAAGCGCATCAGGGAATCCTTCAGGCTCAGTTCCAGCGGCTCCACCCGCCCGGACTCCTGATCGCGCAGGCGGCCGGTCATGCGGTGATCCTGCAGGGCGTAGCTCTCGCGGACTCGGCGCAGGATGTCCGCCGCGGCGGGCGGCGCCTCCTGGGCGGAGGCGAGCGGGGTGAGGGCGGCGAGACTGAGAAACTGGCGACGGTTCATGGGATGGGGCAAGTTTTGGACCGCGCAGGCGGGACCGGCATTCAACCGCCGATCCAGGGCCCGGCAAATGCATTCACCGCGGCCTCAGGCCGTGGTCCGGCGGTCCATGTTCAGCCCCATCTTGCGATACAGGGTGGCGATGCTGATGCCGAGCATCGAGGCGGTCTTCTCGCGCGAGCCGTTGTTGTACTTGAGCGTCTCCTGGATGAACAGGCGCTCCTGGCCGCGGATGAACTGGTCGAGCGTCGAGCCGATCGGCAGCTGGGTGGTGCCGCCCTCCGGCGAGGCGCCAGCCACCTCGATCTGCTGGCTGACCTTGGTCGGCAGGTCGGACGGCCGGATGCGGTCGTTCTCGGCGAAGGCGCAGGCGCGCTCGACGGCGTTGCGCAGTTCGGAGATGTTGCCCGGCCAGGGGTACTTTTCCAGAAACTCCAAGGCGTAGGGGTCGATGGTCTTCGCCGCCGACTGGGTGCGTTCGGCGAGCTGCCGGAGGAAATGGTCGACCAGCGCGCGGATGTCCTCGCGCCGCTCGCGCAGCGGCGGAATGCGCAGCGGCACCACGGAGAGCTTGTAGAAAAGGTCCTCGCGAAAACGCCCCTCCCGCGTCGCGGTCTCCAGGCAGACGGTGGTGCTGACCACCAGGCGGAAGTCAGCGGCCCCCCCGGGCCGCGCCGGGAGCTCGTCCAGGAAGCTGTTGAGCTGCGCCTGGATGCGCGGCGGCAGCACATGCACCTCCGCCAGATGCACGGTGCCCCCGCCCGCCCTGGCAAAGATGCCGTCGGCACCGTGCGACTGGCCAAACAGCTCGGTTTCCAAAAGGTCCTCGGGCAGGGCGCTGCACTGCAGTTCCTTGAAGGCGGCCTGGTGCCGGCGGCTGACGTCGTGCAGGGCGCGCGCGACCATGTGCTTGCCCACGCCGAATTCGCCTTCCAGCAAGACCGGGCTGCTGTTGTCGGCGACGCGGCCGACGATGTCGTAGATGCGCTGGATGGCCGCGCTTTGCCCGACCCAGCGCCCCTGGCCGGGCTCCGGCCGGACTGCCGGCGAGCTGAGCGTCTCCGCCGCCGCCTGCTGGCCGCGCAGCAGCGCCTGATTGACCGTCTTCATCAGGTCGGTCAGGTCGAAGGGTTTGGTCAGGTAGTCGAAGGCGCCGAGACGCATGGCCTCGACCGCCGTTTCGACCGTGCCATGCCCGGTGACCATGATGACCGCAGCATCCGGAGCCTGCTCGCGGCAGAGCCGGACCAGATCCAGGCCGTTCACATCGCCGATGCGCAGGTCGACAATCACCAGGTCGGGCTGCTGCGTGCGAATGGCTTGCATGCCTTCAGCGCCGCTGGTGTAGCCCTGCACGGCATGGCCGGCGGCCCGGCAGAGCTTGCTCATCAGCTCCAGGATCGCCGCCTCGTCATCAACAATTACCAGTTTGGCCATGATTTTTATTAATTGAGAGTCAAAACTGATTGTCAAATGCGCCAAATGCAACGGGCCCGCGACAAGGGCGAGGGAAATTTCCCTTTTCCTACGACGGGCCCGCCATTCTAGGCACTTAAGGTACCTCTACGAAGAGATCATTCTTCCGGAAAAAGCTGCATGGCATCCTGCATGATTTCCCAGGCGCGCCGGTAGTCCTGCATTTCCCCGTAGATGGCCGCCACCTCCAGCACCAGGTACTTGGGAGCTCCGGGCAGGTGCATCAGCCGCTCCAGAGTCAGGCGGGAGCCGCGCAGATCGCCGACCAAGCGCTGCACGTCGCTGAGTTCCAAACCGAGGCGCAGATCCGTGGGATTGAGGACGAAACTGCGCTCCAGCCGCGGCAGGTCCGCCGGCCGTCGCTCCGTGCTGCGCCGCGGCGGTTTCAGATGCCGCGCCGCCGTTTCATAGGCCTGCTGATAATCACCGGAGCGTGCCCGTTCCTCCGCCACCACGCGCCAGGCAAAGGCGGTGAGCGCCGGTTTTGTCTGCAGCAGTTGCAGCAGCTGCTGCCGGTCGCCCCGTTCCTGCCAGGCCTTGAGCAGCGCACGCTGGTAGCCGGCATCCAGGTCCTCCCAATGCGGATGCTGCTCCATGAAATCGGCGAAGCAGCGCTGCCACTCTTCCCCCGGCCGGGCCTGCCCCAGGAAGAGCAGCTGCAGCGACGGGCGCTCGGCGAGGCGCCAGAGCGGCTGGCGCAGTTCCGGAATGTGCCCGGCCGCATCGAGCATGCGCTTGTAGCGGCCGTAAATGCTCTCCGCACCGGCCGGATCGCGCCGCAGGCACTCCCGCCAGGGGATGACGGCCAGTTCCGGGGCGAAACCAAGCCAGTAAAGCCCCTCTTCCAGGCAGAGCGGGGCGTTATGCGGCTCCAAGGCGCGGGACCGGCCGAAATCGAGCAACGCCCGTTCCGCCGGCTGGCGCAGTTGCAGGCGCAGCTGGGCGCGCAGGTAGTACAAACGGAAGTCGAGCGGCGCGGCGACCAGAGCCTGCTCGACCGAGGCCAGCGCGGCGGCATGATTGCCGTTTGCCGTCTCCTGGAGCGCGCGCGCATGGAGCACCGGCACGGTACTGGCGGCAGGCGGCAGCCACAGGCCGCGGGCGATCGAGCCCCAACCGATCCCCAGCGCCAGGATGGCCAGACCCAAGCCCCGGAACAGCCAAGCCTGTCCACGACCGGCGCCGGCGGGAAGCCGGCGCGGGCGCACGGCCAGGGACCAGAGCAGAGCCCCGCCCATCAGGTAGGCAAGTCCATGGTTGGGC
>CAYYJK010000056.1:3851-16920 GCA_964472185.1 uncultured Prosthecobacter sp. | reverse complement strand
GTCACCGGCGCCGGTGACACCATCGTCAACGGCAACGTCACCACCAGCACCGCCTTCAACCTCAACCTGACCTACAGCGGGACCGGCAGCCTGACCCTGGGTGGCTCGGTGAACCAGCTCAACGCCGGGGTCATCACGGTGTCGTCCGGCACCTTGAAAATCGGCGCCAACAACGCGCTCGGCAGCGCGACCACCGCCAACCTGGTGATCAATCCGGCCGTCTCGGTCACCGCGACCCTCGACGTCAACGGCCGCACCGACACGGTGCGCGGCATCACCGCGAACTCGCTGGGCACGGCCGTGATCAACAACTCGGCCGCGATTGCGGGGTCCCTGACTTTCGGCAACGGCGATCAGGCGGTCACCTTCGTTGGCGACATCGCCAACACCGGCGCGGGCGCGCTGTCGATCACCAAGGTCGGCACGGCGGCTGCGGTGTTCTCCGGCGGCAGCTACGCCCACAAGGGCACGACGTCGGTGACGGGCGGCACCCTGTCGCTGGCCGGCGACGTGACGGCGACCACGGCCCTCCAGGTCAGCGGCGCCGGCTCGATTCTGGCGCTCAGCGGCGGTCACAGCGGCGCGGCCAGCGTGACTGCCGTCACTGTCGGCGCGGGCGCCGAACTGAACCTGTTCAACGGCCTCGGCCAGCCGCTGGCCAACCTGAGCAGCCTGAGCCTGGGCGCGGGCAGCATTCTCAGCCTCAACGCTGGCAGCACCAGCGACACCCTGACCCTGCTGGCGGGCAACGTCGCCTCGGTGGGCGGGGCGGTGACGCTGAACATCCGCGACACCGGCAGCATGGCCGGCGGTTCGACCTACAACCTGCTGCAGGCGGCCAACGGCGGCCTGCTCACCGGCGGCGGCAGCAACGGCTCGTACAGCCTCAGCCAGATTCCCGGCGGCTTCACCTCGCTGACCCTCAATCAGAGCGACAACCTGATCTCGCTGACCACGGGCACCCTGGTGGTTTCCAGCCTGTACTGGACGGGGGCCAGCAACTCGGTGTGGAACACGGTCAACGGCACCTTCCAGGGCCTCAACTGGTCTTCGGACAAGAGCGGCACGCCGGTTTCCAACTTCGTGCCCGGCGCCGGCTCGACGGTGATCTTCCAGGCCAACAGCGCCGCCGGTGGCGCCCTGACGACGACCTTGGAGCAGGGCTTCCGCATCAACAATCTGGTCTTTGAGACGAGCACGAATCCGCTGACTTCGGTGACCGTCAATCCCGGTTCCTCCAGCTTCAACAAGCTGACCCTGGATCCGGCCAACAGCAGCAGCGCCGACGGCATTCTCATGCAGGCCGGCGGTCCCGCCAGCGTCACCATCGCCGCACCGGTTGGGCTGGGTTCGGCGCAGACCTGGACGGTGACGGAGGCGGCCGCGACCCTGACGGTTTCCGGCGCCCTGAGCGGCTCCGGCAGCCTGACCAAGGCGGGCGCGGGCAAGCTGATCCTCTCGGCCGCCGCCGAAGGCACGTTTGCGTCTGCCGGCGTCAGCATCACCGGCGGCACGCTGGAAATCGGCCAAGCGGCCAGCCTGGGCAGCCTTATCGCCGCCAATGCGGCCCCGGTGACGATTGGCAGCGGCGGCATCTTCTACTACAACGGCACCGCCGCCACGGTGAACAATCCGCTGACCCTGGCCGGCGGCGCGCTGAGCGCCGGCGGCGCGGATCAGCACTACAACGGCGCCGTCCTGGTGAGCGCGAATTCGACGGTGCTGCTCAATGACAACGCCACCAACACGACCACAGCACGCGTCGTCTATCTCGACAGTGCCGTCACCGGCACCGGCAGGATCACCGTGGACAGCGTCGCCACCCTCTCCGGCGGCAACGCTTCCAGCGGCGCCCTGGTCTTGGCCGGCAACAACAGCGGCTGGTCCGGCGACCTGCAGGTCAACCGCGGCACGGTCTATTTCCGCACGCCGACGGCGGGCGGCACGGGGGCGATCAGCGTCAACAACGGCCGCTTCATCTACGACCGCGGCATCAACGGCGAGACCTTCACCGTCGCACAGGCGCTGACCCTGGACGCGCCCTCCGGCAGCAACGCGGTGCTCGAACTCCAGCCCAACAACAACTCCGGCGCGCTCGGCGCCAATTTCACGGTCGATTTTGCCGGCCTGGTCACCCTCGGCGGCAGCGGCGGCACACCGCTGCTGCGCCTGTACGAGGCTGACGCGGCCAGCGCGCTCACCTTCTCCGGAGGCTTCCTGCTCAAGGCCGACTCGATCATCCACACCTCCGCGCCCACCAGCACCGCCTACCTGCATCCGACCATCCTGATGAACGGGGTGATCGCCGAGTCGGGCGGTCCGCGCTCGCTCCGGTTCAACGGCGACACGCTCTGGGCCTCGAACAATCATCAGGTGATCCGCCTGGCCGGCCCCAACACCTTCACCGGCGACTTCATCCTGTCCGGCGGCATTGTCGAATACAGCACCGTCAGCAACATCGGCGGTTCCGCCAGCAACCTCGGCCAGGGCGGCAACCTCAGCCTGAACGGCGGCACGCTGCGCTTCATCGGCGGCAGCAGCCAGAGCACCGACCGCCCGATCACCACCGCGGGTTCGCCGACGCTGGAAGCCAGCGGCACCGGCGGCGCAGTGGTGACCTATGCCGGCGCCATCACCCAGACGCTCAACAACAGCCTGAATCTGGGCGGCACCGGCGAGGGCCGGATCAGCGGCGGCATCACCCAGTCCGGCGCGAGCGCCGACCTGAACGTCAACGCCGGCATCTGGACGCTGAGCGGCGCCGCCAGCGTGATTGCCGACGACATCATCGTCACCGGTACAAGCACCGGCACGGCGGTTCTGAATCTGAACGCGCCTTTCAGTTACGCCAATCCTGCGGCCACCAGCAACGGTCTCTACGGCCGCGACGGTGCGGTGATCAACCTCGGCGGCAACGACCTGAACGGCGCCAACAACAGCGGCGGTCTCACGTTCCTGCTGCTCGGCGACACGCCTGGCGGCGCAGCGGTGACCCTGAACACCAACGGCTACAACATGACCGTGCCGCGCCTCGACATCGGCAACACGCCGACCGGGCGCTCGGCCGACGTCACCGGTGCCGGCACGCTGACGATCACCGGCACCGCTTCCGATTACAGCACGGGCGTGCGCCTCTTCCGCGGCTCCATGGCGGCCAACCTGAGCGGTCCCGGGTCCATGCTCAAGCAGGGGCTGGGCGAAGTCACGCTCACCGGCAACAACAGCGGGCTCACCGGCACCGTGGCCAGCCGCTTTGACGCCGGCAACCTGATTCTCGACTACACGGCCAGCAACACCGGCAAGATCAGCCCGAACGCCGCCCTCGACATGCGCGGCGCGACGCTGACGATCCGTGGCAGCAACAGCGCCGCCACGACCCAGTCCGTGGCCAGCTTCACCCTGGCCAGCGGCGGTCTGAACACGATCGACATCACCGGCGGCACCGGCCAGACCGCGACCCTGAACCTGGGGGCGATCACCCGCGCGGCCAGTGCCGGCACCTTGCGCCTCAAGCTCGGCGCGGGCGGTTTCGTCAACACGACCACCGCCAACAGCACTGCGCACGGCCTGCTCGGCGGCAGCGGCTTTGCGACCGTCGTTGACGGCACGGGCACGTGGTTCGCCGCCCGCGACGGCTCCAACAACATCGTCGGTCTGGCCAGCACGGCCAAGACCGACGTCAGCACCTGGGCGGCTGGCGACCACGTCACTGACGAGGCGGCTGGCTTCACCGGCACGGTCGGCATCGCCTCAATCAACAGCCTGCGCTACAACGCCGGCACGGGGGCGGCGGTGAACATCCTGCCGACGGGCGTCCTCAATCTTGCCAGCGGCGGCATTCTGGTCACCGACCAGGTCACCGCCGGCGGTCCGGGCATCCTGGGCGGCACCCTCGCCAGCGGCGTCGGCGAGTTCATCCTCACCCACGACAGTTCGCAGACGTTCGAGATCTCCGCCGACCTGCGGTTGAACAACGCCCTGACCAAATCCGGCGACGGCCTGCTTCGGCTCTCCGGCAACAACGTCTACTCCGGGGCCACGCAGCTGCAGGGCGGCACCCTGGAGCTGATCGGCGGCAACGCCATCGGCGACAGCTCGCCTGTCGTTCTGGCCGACGATCGCGCGAACACGCTCCGGCTGCTGGCCAGCGAAACGATCGGCCGGCTGGCCGGCGGCAGCACCACCGACGGTCTGCGCGAGCTTGCGCAGATCCAGATGGGCGCCTACACGCTGACCGTCAACAACACGGGCGGCAACACCACCTACTCGGGTCAGTTCACCGGCAGCGGCACGCTCATCAAGAACGGTTTCGGCGCCAACACCAACCTCAACCTGAACAACATCAGTGCCGGCTTCACCGGCGCGGTGATCGTCAACGAGGGCCTGTTCCAGCTCAGCAACATCGGCCAGATCAACGCCTCGTCCTTCGTCATCAACCGCTACGGCAACCTGCTGCTCGACCAGAACGGCACCACCCGCATCGGCACGCGCATCCTCGACAACGCGGCGATCTTCCTGAATTCCGCCGAGGGCACCTTTGCCGGCGAGAACATCGTCCGCGGCCTGTTCATGCGCACCGACCAGGACAGCGGCACCGCCAACACCGAGACCGTCGGCGTGCTCAACCTGGCCAGCGGCGCCAGCTACGCCGGCCTGCAGTCCTCCGGCGGCCCCAGCAGCCGGGCCATCATCCTCGCCGAGGACTTCGTGCGCGCCAATGCCGCCACCTTCAGCGTCCGCGGCCGCGCGCTCGGTTCCAATCTGGCCACGGGTGGCCAGTCGCAACTGCGCATCGGCAACGCCACGAATCAGACCAACTTCATCAACGCCATGATCGGCGGCGCCGGCGCGCTCGGGACGACGACCCAGAGCATCGTGCCCTGGGCCATCGCCGAAAACACCGCGGCGGCGATCGCGACGACGAACCTCGGCAACAGCCTCGCCACCTACGTCAGCGGCCGCGGCTTCATCGCCCTCGACTTCGCCACGGACTACGCGACCTACGCGGCCGCGGCGGCGCAGAGCAACGTCCGCGAGGTGCTGGCGGCTAACCTCACCGGCCTGGCCGGCAAGACCCTCAACGCCCTGGTCTTGCACCACGACGCCGCCGCCGTTACCACCTACAGCGTCACCGGTTCCGGCGCGGCGCAAACGCTGAACGTTGCCAGCGGCGCGCTGCTCTTCACCCTGAACCCCGCGGCGGGCGCCAATTCCTACGGCATCGCGCTTGGCGGATTTGACGACGGCCTCACCGTCGGCGCCACCAACGAGTACCTCTTCCACGTCGTGAATCCCTCCGGCGCCACCGCGTCGGTGCTGACCGCCACGATCAATTCGCCGCTGGTGACGGCCGCGGATCTGACCAAGTCCGGTCGCGGCACCCTGGTGCTGACCGTGTCCGGTGCGGCCGGGGGTGGCGTGCGCAAGACCACGCTGAACGAGGGCATCCTGGAGATCGGCGATCTTGACCACATCGGCGGCTCGATGGGCAGCCTGGTGTTTGCCGGCGGCACCCTGCGTCTTGGGGCCGGATTCGCCGACGACCTGTCGACGCGCAGCATCACCCTCCTGTCCGGCGGCGGCACGCTGGACACCAACGGCCTCGACCTCGCCCTTGCCGGCAGCCTGGGATCGGGCATGGGCGGCTTCACCAAAATCGGCGCGGGCAACCTGACCCTCAACGCAGTGTCGACCTACAGCGGGCCGACCACCGTCAGCACCGGCACGCTCACGCTCGGCATCCACAACGCCTTCGGTCCCGGCGCGCTGCTGGTCAGCGGCACCGCCGTCCTGGACCTGGCCAGCTACAACCTGAGCGTCAGCCGCCTGACCACCAGCGGTTCCAGCCCGCAGGTCAACGGCACCGGCAGGCTGACTGCCGCCGAAGGCTTCTTCCTCAACCACACCGGCAGCACCACGATTGCCGCCGTGCTGGCAGGCCCGGGGCCGCTGGTGAAAACCCAGACCAGCGTCGTCAGCCTGACCGGCGCGAGCACCTACACCGGCCTGACCGAGGTGCAGAACGGCTTCCTCAGCTTCGACGCCATCGGCAACGTCGGTGCCGGCCCCAGCCCGCTGGGCAATCCGGCCAACGCCCAGGATGCCATGATCCGCATGGGCCTGACGACCGCCGCCACCGGCCTGACCTACACCGGCAGCGGTCACAGCAGCAACCGCCTGATCGCCCTGCAGGGCACCACCGGCGGCGTCACTCTCAACGGCAGCGGCAGCGGCGCGATCACCTTCGGCGGGGTCTTCGGCATCACGCCCGGAGCGAAGACGCTCACCCTTGGCGGGACGTCCGCCCTGGCGGTCAACAACACCCTCGGCGTGATCGAGGACGGCGTGGCGGTCGTGTCGGTGACCAAGGCGGACGCCAACACCTGGGAGTTCACCCAGGCCAACGCCTACACGGGCCCCACCAGCGTCAACAACGGTCTGCTGCGGCTGGTCGCCGGCCAGGCCATGGCCGGTGCGCTGAACTTCGGCAGCGCCAACACCATCACCACGGCGGGCACTTTGCAGGTCAGGGAGGATGCCAGCTTCGGCAGCCTGACGGCGCAGACCAACTCGTCCGCCAACACCAACAACCTGGTCATCGACTTCGGCAAGACCTTGACGATCAACGGCAACGTCGTCATCGGCAGCGGCGTCGGCGCCCTGAGCACCACCCTGCTCAACACCGGCGGCTCGGGCAACCTGGCGGTAACCAACGCGGCTTCCGGCGCCACCTTCCGCGTCGGCGGTTCTTCGGCCAGCGGCAACGTCAGCGTCGCCGATCTCAGCGGCTTGGAAAACCTGACGGTCAGCCTCAACACCACGGACGGGGTGTTCCGGGTCGCCTCCACCTCCGGCACCAACGTCGCCAACACCTACTCGACGCTGACGCTGGCCACCAACACCACGGTCACGGCGGCGACGCTGGCGGTGGGCGACGGCGGCCAGGGTGCCGGGTCGGTCGGCCAGATCAACAGCCTGTATCTGGGCGCCGGGGTGAACGTCTTCAACGTCAACACCTTCAACATCGGCACCAGCAACCGCGATCTTGGCCAGGTGCTTTTTGCCGGTGAGACGGGCACGCTGACGGTGCGCGACGCCGCCGGCACCGGCCGCGCGGCCTTCAACCTGGGCGCCACCCAGGCCACCGGCGTGCTGGCGCCGGAAACCAATCGCTTCGACGTGCTCGGCCACCAGGCGGACCTGCGGTTCGGCGCCGTCGCCATCGGCACCTCGAACCGCGGCAGCCCCTACGTCAATGAGTTCAGCTTCGACACCGGCACGCTGGATCTGACCAGCCTGACCATGTCGACACGCACCGCCGAGTCGGGCAACGGCGCCGGTCTGGCGCGCAGCACGACCAGCACGATGAACCTGGGCGGCGGCACGGTGATCTTCCAGAACGGCATCCTCGCCATGGCCAGCGCCGCCGGCGCCTACGGCACCAACCCGGCGCCGAACATGTCGGCGACGCTCAACATCTCGGGCGGCACGGTGAGCGTTGGCGCCACTGCCGGCACCGCCATGACCCTGGCATCCGTCACCTCCACCGGCGGCACGGGCACGCCTGCCGCCACGGCCGTGGTGAACATCACCGGCGGCGCCGTGACGGTGAACGGCCACATTGTCCGCGGCGCCGTTTCGGGCACCGGCACGGCGAGCGCGACGGTCACTCTCGACGGCGGCACGCTCAATCTCGCCGGCAACAGCATCGGCGCCAGCGCGGCGACGGTGACGCTCAACGCCCTTTCCGGAACGCTGTCGAACCTGGGCGAGCTCAATGGCGGCGGCCTGCTCACCAAGGCCGGCACCGGCACCCTGACCCTCAACACGGCCAACAGCTACACCGGCGGCACGAGCGTGACGGAGGGCGTCCTGCGCATCAGCAACAGCACGGGCTCGGCCACCGGCTCTGGAGCCGTCACGGTGGCCTCGGGCGCCACGCTGGCCGGCCAGGGCTTCATCGCCCCCGCCGCCGGCAACGCCATCACCGTCAACGGCACCTTGCAGGTCGGCAGCTCCGGCGACACCGCGGCGCAGCAGCTGACCCTGACGACGACCGGCGCCGGCCTGGTGACGGTCAATGGCGTCGTCGCCTTCGACCTGTTCAGCGGCCAGGGCTCGGGCAGCTTGAACCCCGCCGCCGCCAGCGACCGTCTCGTGGTCGGCGGCGCCAGCGGCTTCACCTTCGGCACCGGTGCCGCCCTGCACGTCACCACCTCGCTGCCCATCGATTCCAGCTGGACCGTCGGTACGGAGTGGCGCCTGTTCGACTGGTCGGGCCTGACGGGCGGCATCAGCGGCAGCTTCAGCAATCTGAGTTCCCCGCCGCCCTTCAACTACGTCAACCTGCCGGACCTGAGTGCCATCGGCCTGGCTTGGGACGCTTCCAGGCTGTACACCGACGGCACCCTCGTTGTGGTCGTGCCGGAGCCGGGGCGCGCCCTGCTGCTCTGCCTGGGTCTGCTGGCCCTGTTCGGCCGGCGCCGGCGCCCCTGACCGCGAGGGAGCGGGCGGCGGCAACGGCCGCCCGCGCCTCCCGGACCGTCAGTCTAGAAAACGCGATCGCCATTCCGGCCGTGGCAGCATGCACTGGTCATGCCGGCCAAACCAGCGGTAGCGGTTGGCGGCGATCAGACCGTAGGCGCCGTCGCGCAGCGGTTTCGGAATCAGGCGGAACAGCCGCAGCAGGCTCCAAGGGCGGCCGATCAGGCGGGCGATCTCCAGGGCCGCGTCACTGCGGGCATGGACGCCATGACCGGTGATCAGCAGCATGGTTCCGGGCTGCTCCGGGTCGAGGCCGTGTTCCCGGTAGAGCTGGCGGCCGGTGTCCGACTGAATCGGGCAGAAGCTGATCCGACCGCTGGGGTCGTGCTGCAGCACCCACTGGACCGTGCCGTTGCAGAGGTGGCAGATGCCGTCAAACAGCAGCAGGTTGGGATGGTCGGCCGGCGGTGGCATGCACAGAAGCAGTGGCGTTCAGTTTAACACGCCCTGCGGCGCGCACAACGTCGCACTTGCCAGCCGCCGGCCTTGCTTGGGAGGTCCGAATTAGGTTTGACCAGAATGGAGACAACGCCTATACCGTCGGCTTAATTTGCAACCTTAGCCACAAAGCAGGGTTCCATTTCAGCACATGGCTGTTCTCTCGCAGGTTCTTCTATCCTTCGTCACCGCTTGGCGTGAGGTTTTCATCTACACCCTGCTGCTGGCCTACGTCTGCAGCCGTCCCGTCTTGCGGCCGCTGATTGCCGGCACCAGCCGTCGGGGGCGGGCCTTGGCCATCGCCTTGCTGGTGCTGCTCATTGCCGGACATGTCGTGCGCCGGAACGATGTGCTCTATCCCTGCATCGCCTGGAAGATGTACTCTTCCCGCGAGCCGTTTCCGCTGGAATACACCGCGGTGTACGGCGAGCAGGCGAACGGCGGCCGGGTGGAGCTGAACATCGGTCGCTTGTCTCCCTTCGGCGTGCGCGAGTTCCTGCAGCGTCTGCGCGCCCTCGCCCTGGAACGGCAGAAGGCGCTTGAGGCGGGGCTCTCCGACCAAGCCGAACGCGTCGGCGGTCAGATTCAGGCCATCCTGACGACCCTCGGCGGCCGGTACAACGCCCGGACGGACGGTCTGCCGCTGGTCCGGGTCCTGCTTGAACGGCACAAGATCGGCGAGGCGTACGCGATCACGCCGCAGGCTCTGCTGCAGGTCGACCTGGAGGCCCGGCTCGATTCCAACCTCTGAACCATGCTCTACGAACAGGCTTCCCCGCGTGATCTGGGCATCGTCCGCTGCCTGGCCTTCTCCCTGTACCTGGTCCGGCTCTGGCCGCGGCTGGATTTCAGCGGGTTCCCGCCCGAACTGTTCATCCCGCGCGGCCTGTTCCGGCTCTTTCCCGACGCCTGGATTCAGTTTCTGTTCAGCCCGGCCTGGCTGGCCAGTCTGCCCTGGCTGGCGGCGATCCTGCTCGGCGGCGCGGCGCTGGGCCTGCGCCCCTGGCGTTTCTGGGGCCCGGCGGCCTTTGGCTTCATTTTCCTGGTGGACGGCATGATCACCGGCTTCCACGGCTTCACTTCGCACGGTCACCTGGCCAACTACCTGGCCGTCCTGATCCTGGCGTGCAGTCCGGCGGCGGACGGTTTCTGCTTCGGCGCCCGGCGCCTGGGCGGGGCCACCGCGGATCCGGCCAAGCCTGCGCGCGTGCTGTTCCTGCTGACCCTGGTGCTGCTGCTGGCCTACACCTTCATCGGCATCAACCGCATCTACCACGGCCGGGTCGAAGTTTTCGCCGGCGACTCGTTCCGCACTTGGCTGATCGTGCGCGGCCTGGAACCGTCGCTGACCGCCTGGCGCCTGGGGCTGGACGTCGCCTCCTCGGGCTGGCTGCTGGCGGTGAACAAGTTCGGCTTCTTCCTGCTGACCGTGCTGGAGGCGGTGGCCCTGTTCTGCTTCCTGAACCGCGGGTTTGCCCTGTTCTGGCTGCTGTCGATGGCCTTCCTGCACTGCTTCACCGTCCTGCTGTTCAACATCGCCTTCTGGGAGAACATCATCCTGCTGCTGGTGCTGATGCTGCCGCGCAGCGGCTGGCGCGAGGCGCCGGCGGACCTGCGGGCCTGGCTGGGCCGGCTCCGGCCCGGCGCGCGGGCCTGAGGCGGGCTTGGCGAAGCGGGTGTCTTTCCCCTTGCCAAGCGCGCCATTGGCCCGAGAATGCGGGCCCTTTTGTCCGGTGGTCTTTGGACCCCGCGGGACATCAGCCCGGCACGGCCCTCAGGAGTGGAAGGCCGCGACCGGTTTGGCAACCGGCACTCCCAACCCAAATACAGCACATGAGCGCAAGCACACTCGCGGAGATGATCGCAGGATCCTTCCGCGAACTCCACGAAGGATCCATCGTCAAAGGCCGGGTCCTTGAAGTCAAACCGCAGGTCGTTCTCGTCGACATCGGCTACAAGTCCGAAGGAGCCATCCCCTCCAGCGAGTTCGAAGATGAAGACATCCAGGTCGGCGACGAAGTCGAAGTTCTCCTGGAACGCCTGGAAAACGATGAAGGCATGGTCGTGCTCTCCAAGGAGAAGGCCGCCTACAAGCAGAACTGGGAAAAGATCGCCTCCGTGTTCCGCGACGGCGGCCTGGTCAAAGGCAAGGTCAAGTCCGTGGTCAAGGGCGGCCTGATGGTCAACGTCGGCGTCGAGGCCTTCCTGCCCGGCAGCCAGATCGACATCATCCCGCCGAAGGACCTCAACGAGTACGTCGGCAAGGTTTTCGAATTCAAGATCGTCAAGATCAACGACGACCGCAAGAACATCGTCCTCTCCCGCCGCGAGGTCATCGAGGCCGAGCGCGCCGAGCAGCGCCAGAAGTTCCTCGAGTCCGTCACCCCGGGCGACAAGGTCACCGGCGTGGTCAAGAACATCACCGACTTCGGCGTGTTCGTCGACCTCAACGGCATGGACGGCCTGCTCCACATCACGGACATGTCCTGGGGCCGCCTCAACCACCCGACCGAAATGGTCGGCATTGGCCAGCGCCTCGAGGTCGTCATCCTCGAAGTCAACCGCGAGAAGGAGCGTGTCTCCCTGGGCCTCAAGCAGCTCCAGAACAACCCGTGGGAAAACATCGAGTCCCGCTACCCGGTCGGCCAGACCGTCAAGGGCAAGGTCACCAAGCTGGTCGCCTACGGCGCCTTCTGCGAAGTCGAGGAAGGGGTCGAAGGCCTCATCCACGTCTCCGAGCTGTCCTGGACCAAGCGCATCGCCCGCCCGTCGGACGTGCTGCAGGTCGGCCAGGAGATCGAAGCGGTCGTCCTCGGCATCAACAAGGAAGAGCGCAAGATCAGCCTCGGCGTCCGCCAGCTGGAGAGCAATCCGTGGGACGACATCGACGTCCGCTACCCCGTCGGCACCGTGCTCACCCGCCCGGTTCGCAACCTCACCGCCTACGGTGCGTTTGTGGAGCTGGAAGAGGGCATTGACGGCATGATCCACGTCTCCGACCTGAGCTGGACCCGCAAGGTCAACCACCCGTCCGAGATGCTGAAGAAGGGCCAGGAAGTCGAAGCCGTCGTGCTCGGCATCGACAAGGCCAACCAGCGCATCAGCCTGGGCATGAAGCAGCTCGAAACCGACCCGTGGTCCGAAATCGACAACCGCTTCAAGGTGGGCGATGTCGTCAAGGGCAAGGTCGCCAAGATCGCCAGCTTCGGCGCCTTCATCGAACTCGAAGGCGACATCGACGGCCTGGTCCACATCTCCCAGCTCAGCGAGGATCATGTGGCCAAGGTCAAGGACGTGCTCAACGTCGGCGACGACGTCGAAGCCCGCGTCATCAAGGTGGACAAGGTGGAGCGCCGCGTCGGCCTCTCCATCAAGGCCATGAACTACAGCGAAGCCGAGATCCAGAAGGAAAGCCAGGCTTTCGAAGCCCTGCGCCCGAGCACCGACCTCGTCGGCCTCGAGCAGGCCTTCAAGTTCGCCACCGAAGACTGGCGCCCGGGCCAGCAGTAAGCTGCAGCCGCCAGAATCCACGGAGGGACGCCGCGAGGCGTCCCTCTTTTTTTGCCTCGGGCCGGCCGCGCTGCCGGGCAAGAGTGGTCCGCCGGCGCCCGTACGTCCTTGCTTCCATGATTCCGCTTTTCCGCCTGCTGGCCGTCCTGCTCGGCCTCTTCCCCCTCGCCGGACCGGCGGTGGAACCCACCAACGCCGGGGAACTGGCCGAGAAAAAGGCGGCGGCGCAGCGGCTGACCGCGGACAAGTATGCGCAGTGGAAGGCCGGGCTGAGTCCGGACCGCCAGGCCTGGGAGACGCTGCTCGAACAGAACCTCGGCAGCTTCTACCTGCCGCTGCATCAGGCCGACAAGGTCGCCGGTCGCGCCAACGCCTGGGACTTTGTCGAGGACGCGCCCGGCCTGCCGCGCGTGCTGCTCATCGGCGACTCGATCTCGCGCGGCTACACCCAGGCCGTGCGCAAGGCGCTGGCCGGCCGCGCCAACGTCCACCGCGCGCCGGAGAACTGCGGCCCGACTGCCAACGGCCTCAAGAAGCTCGACATCTGGCTGGGGCGGGAGCGCTGGGACATCATCCA
>CAYYJK010000056.1:0-3751 GCA_964472185.1 uncultured Prosthecobacter sp. | reverse complement strand
GGGCCGTGGTCCTGCACATCGGCACCAACAACCTGGCGCAGACCGTCAACGCCCGCGCCAACACGCCGGCGGAAATCGCCGAGGCCATCGGCCGGATCGTCGGGCAGGTGCAGTCCCGCTGCCCCGGGGCCAAGGTGGTGCTGATGGCCATCTTCCCGCGCGGTCAGAGCGCCAAGGATCCCAAGCGGGCCGTGCTGGCGGACATCAACCGCCGGCTGGCGCCGCTCGGCCAGCGGCCGGGAGTGACGTTCCTGGACATCACCGCCAAGTGGCTCCAACCGGACGGCACGATCGCCAAAGCGGACATGCCGGACTTCCTGCATCCGAATCAGCAGGGCTACTGGGTCTGGGCGGAGGCCCTGCGGCCGCTGCTGGCGGACTGACAGAAGCCCTTGAGCGGCGCCCAACTCTGGCCACACTGCGCGCCCTATGTCCGCCATTCCCGCCGAGTTCGCCAACGTCACCGCCGTCACCAAAGCCAACGTCTATTTCGACGGCAAGGTGGTCAGCCACAGCCTGCTGTTCGCCGATGGCAGCAAGAAGACGCTGGGGCTGATCTATCCCGGCACCTACCACTTCGGCACCGACAAGGCTGAGCGCATGGAGATCGTCGCCGGCAGCTGCGAGGTGAAGCTCGACGGCGCTTCCGCCTCGGCCAGCTTCAGCGGCGGCCAGTTCTTCGACGTGCCCGCCAAGTCCGGTTTCGACATCACCGTCGCCTCCGGCATCTGCGAGTACATCTGCTCGTTCATCGACTGAGACTGTCCAAGTCTCGCAGCTGCAGGCCGGTGAGCTCCGCCGGCCCGCCTTCGGTGCTCAGCTCGGCGGTGCCCGCGGCGGCCGCCGCGGGCAGGCGCGCCGCCAGCGAGTGGCGGTCGTCGACGAACAGTTCGACGATCGGCCCGTCAATCACCACCAGCACTTCGAAGCGGCGGTCCCGGGGCAGGTCGGCCGGCCGTTCGCTCCAGACGCTGCCGGCGGCGTCGCGGATCTGCAACTGCCCGTCGCCCAGGAGCACCTCGCCCAAGGCGCCGAGGCGGAGCCGCAGGCGACGGGCGTCCGCGCTCAGGCGGACCTGAAAACTCAGCCACTGCCGGTTGCCCAGTCCGGGCAGGGGCAGCGGCGCTTCACGGATCGGGGTGTCGGCCAGAGTCCGGACCGGCGGGGACTCCAGGAGCCGGCGCACGCGCGGCGCCAGCCGAGTTGCCAATCGGCCGTCGGCCAGGGCATGCACCTCGCGTGCCAGGGCGAGGTGGCCGCCCCAGGTCTGGCGGCCCGGGCGCGCGGGTTCCAGCGGAATCCAGCCGAACAGCAGCGGCGTGGCGCCGTCGAAGCCGATCTGCGCGGCGCAGAGATCCTTGCCGTCCAGAACGCCGGCGGGGCGGGCCGGCCAGGGACCGGTGGGATGGGGTGCGGTCCAGTAGGCGGGCTGGCCGACCGCGCGGTCGTAGATGCTCGCGAGCAGGTGCCAGCGGCCGCCGAGCTGAAACATCTGCGGGCACTCGGGTTCGCCGCGGCCGCCCAGGTCGAGGATGGCGCCGTGATCGCGCCAGTGCTGCAGGTCCTTGGAGGTGGCGAGGCTGATGGCGCCGCCCTGCTCCTTCGGCCGGCCCTTGAGCCAGGTGGTCATCACGCAGCCAAACCCTTCGGAGTCCGGCAGGGCGAAGACAAAGGGATCGCGCCGGCGCTGGTAGTAGTCTGCCGGCGGCAGATGGAAGCGGCGCGGGGCGCTGGCCCAGTGCCGCAGGTCGCGGCTGACGGAGCTGGCCATGCGCCCGCCCGCATGGCCGAAGAAGCTGCGGAACAGCGGTTCACGCGGATCCTGGAAAACGCCGAGTACGAAGTAAGGAGCGGTCCAGGCGTCGGCCGTCGCCGGCTCCCGGGTCAGCTCCGTGGGAGTCCAGCGCAGCAGGTCGGTCGAACGCACCAGCGCCGAAGCGTAGCTGCCCGGCTTCAGGTAGTAGAGGAAGCATTCGCCTTCGTGGAAGAACGGATGCACGTCGCCCAGGGCGTGGTCCGCGGGCTTGAAGTGCAGGGCGGGCGCCGGCTCAGCCGCCAGGCTGGCGGCGATCAGGCACAGTCCGGCAAGGCGCAGCATGGCGGTTCCGGCGGCCGGTTCAGCGCACCTTGGCCCACTCCTCGCGCAGCACCGGGTCGAGGATCCGGGTCCATTCGGCGTAGCCCTCCTGGCTCAGGTGCAGCAGGTCGTTGACGTAGTACTTGCGGATCGGCCGGCCCTCCGCGTCGGCCAGGTACGACGTGCAGTCCAGGTAACGCACCCAGTCCTTGCCCCGGCACCAGGCGGCCAGCTCGCGGTTCAGGGCGTGCACCTGCGGAATCTGCTCGGCCCGCCGCTGGGCGATCTTCACCGAGGTGACGATGACCCGGGCCTGCGGGAAGCGTGCATGCACGCGGTCGAGGAAGGTCACGTAGTCCGCCAGCGCCTCCCGGACGCTGAGCTTGGCGTTGAGGTCGTTGCCGCCGGTGTAGGTCACCACGAGCTTCGGCTCGTGGCGCGCGATCAGCGTGTCGAAGTGCACGGTCAGGTCGTTGGCGACGCTGCCGCCGAAACCGCGGTTGAGCACGGGCAGTCCCGGGAAGTCCTGCGCCAGGGTTTTCCAGAGCCGGATGCTCGAGCTGCCGGTGAAGACGATGCCGCCCTTTTCGGCCGGCTGCGCGGCAAACGCCGCGATGTCCTTGGCAAAACGCTGCGGGTTCGGCCGCGGCGTCGGCGATTCCGCCAGAGCGGTGAGGGTGAAGGTCAGGGCCAGCAGGCCGGGCAGCAGTTTCATGGGCGGTGTTTGAACAAGGCGGTGTGAACGGGCGGTTTCATTCGGTGGTGTTGTCCCGCAGGTCCGGCGCCGGCGGGTCCGGATCCAGATCGAGCGCAGCGGTGCGCATCCGCAGCAGGCCGTTGTGCTGGATGCGGTGCGGCTTGGCCGGTGCGGTCTGGCGCACCCGCACGCCGATGCCGCCCTCGCGCACCTCGTTGCCGGTGATCAGGCAGGCGCTGGCGCCGGCGAGGTCGAAGGCGACCGCCGTGCGCACGACCTGGTTGCCCCGGATGACCGAGTCGCGGGTGTTCTGGCCGAACACCACGGCGCTGCCCGCGCCGTCGCGCATGCTGCAGCGCTCGACCACGCAGCCCTGCACGCCCTCGGCGCGCACCGCGTCGGCCGCGAAGCTTTCAAACAGGCAGTCGCGCACGACCAGATCCTTGAAGGGCTGTTTTGCGTCCGTCGGCGCCCGCAGCAGGATGCCGGCACGGGCCGCACCGCCGGCAAAGGTGAGATTGGCGATCTCCAGGGTTTCGCCGGGCCCCTGGATCTCCAGCAGCGGCGCCGCAGCGGCGCCGGGGGCCAGGCGGAGCACGCAGGCTTCCTTGTCCATGCCGCGCAGGGCCAGTTTTTTGGCCGCGCGGATCACCAGGCCGCGCTCCAGCACATGCTCGCCGGGCGGGACGGTCACCACGCCGCCGCCGGCCTGGATCGCCTCGTCGATCCACTGCTGGAGCGGCGGGGCGGCGTGCAGAGCGGCGGACAGGCCGAACAGGCAGGCGAGCAGGGCGGGGCGCATCCGGAGAGGTCGCCGCCTGGGGCGGGTTTCTTGCGCCATGCTAGCGGCGTTCCAGGATCTGCCCGGCCACGCCCCAGGCCACGTTCTCGCGCGGCAGGACGCCGTCGCCACCGACGTAGAAGCGGCTGAAGAACAGGTAGTTGTCGCGCTGGATGCCGCCCTTCTTGCCCCCGGA
>CAYYJK010000055.1:2025-17074 GCA_964472185.1 uncultured Prosthecobacter sp. | reverse complement strand
GCGCCGAACGGATCCGAAGTGGCGGGAGCGGCAGGGGCTGCCGGCGCGGCCGGAGCCGGTGCGCCGAACGGATCCGAATTCATCGCCGGGGCGGCGGGGGCGGCGCCGGGAGCGGCAAACGGGGCGGCACTCATGGCCGGCGCAGCCGCCGGGGCGGCGCCAGGGGCCGGAGCCTCAGCCTTCGGAGCGGCATCAGTCGTCGTGGTGGTCTTTTTGGCTTCGGCGGCACTCTGCGTGGCGGCGGCCACGACGGTGTCGCCGTTGCGGATGGCGTCGCCTTCGGCCAGCGATCCGGGGATCAGATCGGCGATGGCGTTGTACTGCTCGACGTTGCGCACCTTCAGCTTGGCGATGACGTGCTGGCCGCGCTTGACCTCAAGGTCGGCGTTGGCGAAGACGCCCTGGGAGTTGCCCTTGTTGAGGATGGCGAAATCCCATTCCGGGAAGTACTGGGCGACGCGGGCGGTGAAGTCGGCGGCGACGATGCCGCGGCGGCCCTGGGCTTCGGCGTCGCGCAGCTTGTTGATCTGGGCGGCCACCTGCTCGTACTGCTCCTTGGCCGAAGCCACGCGCTGATTCTGGTTGGCCACGGCGCCTTCGGCGTCGAGCTGATCCTTCTTCAGCTTCTCAATCTGGGCGACCAGCTTCTCGATGTCGCCGGCGTCCTCGATCTGCTTTTCCACCGAGGTGACCTGCTGGGTCACCTGGTCGAGGTTGCCTTTGACGACGGCCAAGGCGGCCTCTTTTTCCTGGGCGCCGGCGGTGAGCTTGAGCACTTCCTCCTTGGCGGCATCGCGGTCCTTCTGGGTGGTCGCCAGCAGTTCCTGCTTGGTCTTCAGCGCCGCGTCGCCCTGGCCTTTCAGGTCCTGGGCCGCCTTGAGGTTGGCTTCCGCGGCCTTCTGGCGGGTGCGCTCATTTTGAAGATCCTGCTGGTTGGACCAGGCAAAATAGCAGGCGCCGACGAGGCAGCCTGCGGAGAGGGTAGAGAGGATCTTCCAGACCATGATGTGTGTGTAGGGAAATGTGAATTAAGCTCCGCTTTCTACCGAATCCCCGCTTTTTCGACAACACCATTTTTCACAACCTGCATTTTCGCCTTTTTTTGCCGCGCTGAGCCCGCTTTGCAGCTTGTGAACTCCGCTTTTTCTGCTTTCTTGATCGTGTCAGGGGCCGCGGATGTCCAGCTTGTGAATCCCGCCAGGTCCTGACGGAAGCAACGGCAGCATGCCTGTCCATGCTGCGGTTCCCTGACACCTTTCCGACTCCATGACGAGCCGGAGTTGCCACACGGCGCAGTCTCGGCAATGTCACGGGGTTTCCACCCATGTCGACCCCGCCCGCATCCACCTCCCCTGGCATCTGTTACCTTGTCGGCGCCGGCCCCGGCGATCCCGGCCTGCTCACCCTCAAGGGCAAGGAATGCATCGAAGCGGCCGACGTGCTGGTCTACGACTACCTCTGCAATCCGGAACTGCTCCGCCATGCCCGGCCGGGCACCGAGCGCATCTACGTCGGCAAGAAGGCCAAGGACCACACGCTGACCCAGGACGAGATCAACGCGCTCATCGTCAAGCTGACCCGCGCCGGCAAGGTGGTCACCCGCCTGAAGGGCGGCGATCCCGTGCTGTTCGGCCGCGGCGCCGAGGAGGCCGCCGAACTGGCGGAGGCGGGCGTGCGCTTCGAGATCGTGCCGGGCATCACCAGCGCGATCGCCGGCCCGGCCTACGCCGGCATTCCGGTGACGCACCGCGACCACTGCAGCCAGCTGACGATCTTCACCGGCCATGAGGATCCCACCAAGGCGGAGACGAGTCTCGACTACGCCAAGCTCGCCCAGGCCGACGGCACCAAGGTTTTCCTCATGGGCGTCGAGCGCCTGGAGGAGATCACCGGCCAGTTCATCAAGCACGGCGCGGATCCGGCCACGCCCATGGCCCTGGTGCGCTGGGCCACGCACGGCCGCCAGCAGACGCTGGTCGGCACGCTCGGCGACATGGCCGCCAAAGTGAAGGCCGCGGGCTTCAAGGCGCCGGCCGTGGCCGTCGTCGGCGACGTGGTCAAGGAGCGCGCCCACATCAACTGGTTTGAAAACCGCCCCCTGTTCGGCAAGCGCATCGTCGTCACCCGCACCCGCCAGCAGATCGGCGCCTTGAGCAAGCAGCTGCGCCAGCTCGGCGCCGACGTCATCGAACTGCCCACCATCCGCATCGAGGAGCCGCTCAACCTCATGGCCTTCGGCGAGCTCGTGCAGGACTGCCACACCTATGAGTGGATCGTCTTCACCAGCCCGAACGGCGTCGACGCCTTTTTCCGGATGTTCTACAAGCTCTATCAGGACGTGCGCAGCATCGGCGGCGCACGTATCGCCTGCGTCGGCCCGGGCACCGCGGAGAAGGTGCGCGAGCAGCACCTGGCGGTCGACCTGATGCCGGACAAGCTGTTCGTCGCCGAAGGCCTCGTGCAGGCGTTCAAGGACCACCAGAACATGGAGAACGTCTCCGTGCTCTGGGTGCGGGCCGAGGAGACCCGCGAGGTCCTGGCCAACGAACTCACCGGCCTGGGGGCCATCGTCGACGAAGCCATCGCCTACCGCACCGTTCCGGAGAAGGAGGACAATCTGGAGGGCATCGCCCGCCTGGTGAACGAGGGCGCGGACCTGATCACCTTCACCAGCGCCAGCACGGTGGAAGCCTTCCTCGACCTGCAGGTCCCCCTGCCGGCCGGGATCAAGGTGGCCAGCATCGGCCCGGTCACTTCCGAAGCGGCGCGGGCGCGCGGCCTGACGGTGGACCTCGAAGCGTCGAGCAGCAGCATCCCCGGGCTGGTGGAAGCCGTTCTGGGCTACTTGCAGAAGGCCTGAGCCCCCCCGGCCGGGCCATTCCGCCAACGGCGAGCGCTCCCTTTTTCACCGCTATTGCGACGCAATCGCGAAAAAGGGCTTGCGCACTTTTCGTTCATCGCCACCATCGCGCGGTCAATTTGCGAACGTGTCTCACTCGCAAACACCCAACCTCAACGATGAACCTCAAGTCCCTCGCCCCCGCCCTGCTCGGCCTCTGCAGCCTGAGCGCCCTGGCGCAAACCGCCCCTTCACCGGTCGAAACCACGGTGCTCGACACCGTCACCGTCTACGGCGAATCCGAGAATGACGCCATCATTCAGAACCCCTTCCTGATGCCGGTCGAAGGCACCAAGGTGTTCGCCGGCAAACGCGCCACCCTGATCGACCTCGACGCCCTGCCCAAGGTCCAGGCCAACAACTATCGCCAGGCCCTGGCCCTCACCCCCGGCCTGCTGTTCTCCGAAGAGACCACCCCCCTCGTCAGCCTCGGCTACCGCGGCATCGGCGAACCGCACCGCATGCAGTTCATGCAGGTGCTCAAGGACGGCATTCCGATCCATG
Source organism: uncultured Prosthecobacter sp. (assembly GCA_964472185.1). Classification (GTDB taxonomy): domain Bacteria; phylum Verrucomicrobiota; class Verrucomicrobiia; order Verrucomicrobiales; family Verrucomicrobiaceae; genus Prosthecobacter. The sequence goes on along the minus strand of CAYYJK010000055.1, from coordinate 13,671 downwards.
CCGACCCTTTCGGCTATCCGGAGGCCTACTACACCCCGCCGCTCGACGTCGTCGACCGCATTGAATTCGTGCGCGGCGGCGGCGCGCTCATGTACGGCCCGCAGCCCGGCGGCGCCCTCAACTACGTGACCTACATGCCGCAGCGCGAATCGCCGTTCTCGTTCCGCACCCAGAACATCTACGGCACGGACGAGCTGTTCTCGAGCTACACGGCGGTCGACGGCACGATCGGGGATCTCGGCTACCTCGGCTACTTCAACCACCGCGAGTCGAACGGCTTCCGCGAAGCGAACAGCGACTACCGCCTGGACGGCGGCCACTTCAAGCTGGCCTGGGACATCGACACCGACACCCGCCTCATCTTCGCCTTCGACGGCTACGAAGAGGAGCACGGCGAACCCGGCGGCCTGAGCGTGCACGACTTCAACCGCGGCTCGGTCAAGGCCACGCGCCTGCACGACCGCTTCCGCCTGAAGCGCTACGCCGGCTCCGTCGAGCTGCAGCACACCTTCCAGCCGGGCACCGAGCTCAGCGTCAAGGCCTGGGGCGGCTACTACCAGCGCTGGAGCAAGCGCCAGCGCGGCGGCGGCTTCGGCACTCTGCCGACGGGTCCCGGCGCCTCGACCAACAACATCGAGAACCAGGAGTTCTACACCTTCGGCATCGAGCCGCGCCTGCGCCACGACTGGGAGGCCTGGGGCAACACCCACACCCTCGCGGCCGGCATGCAGTTCTACTACGTGCAGTCGCCGCGCGAGGACCAGCGCGGCAACACGCCCGAGGCGGAGTCCGGCATCACCTTCCTGGATTCGGACCGCGAGACCACCTACGGCTCGCTCTTCGTCGAGAACAAGTTCACCTTCGGCCGGCTCTCCATCACCCCGGGCTTCCGCATGGAGCTGGTCAACCAGGACGTGAACAGCCAAAACTTCAACGCCGGCACGGGCGCTTTCACCAGCGAGGTCAGCCGCAGCCAGCTCGACACCCAGCCGCTGTTCGGCCTCGGCGTCGCCTACGATCTCGGCAGCGACACCGAGCTGTACGCGAACGTCTCGCAGACCTACCGCACGACGATCTTCAGCGAGTCCATCGTCGCCGCCTCGGGCCAGACCGCCACCGACAGCGACCCCAGCCAGGGCTGGAGCTACGAGATCGGCTACCGCGGCACGCCGCGCGCCTGGATCACCTGGGACACCAGCCTGTTCCTGGTCGACCTGGACAACCGTTTCGGCGTCGCCAACAACACCCTGCGCAGCGTCGGCCGGAGCATCAACTACGGCTGGGACGGCGCGCTGCAGTTCGACATCGTCGGCGCCCTCGACGCGCTCAACGGCACCGAGCACGCCAAACGCTTCGGCTCGCTCAACCTGTATGCGAACGCCACCCTGCTGGAGGCCAAGCTCTACGGCAATCCGAACAACGGCGGCACCCCGCAGTATGCCCCCGACTACATCGTGCGCACCGGCCTGATCTACAGCCTCAAGGACAGGGTCAAGCTGTCCTTCCTGGGCACGCTGGTCGACAACCACTTCGCCGACGATGCGCAGACCGCCAACCGCTTCATCCCGGCCTACATGACCTGGGACCTGACCGCGGAGGTCAAGGTGACCGAGCACTTCACCGCCATGGCCGGCATCAACAACGTCTTTGACGAGAGCTACTACTCGCGCGTGCGCAGCGACGGCATCGATCCGGGCTACGGCCGCAACTTCTACGTCGGCGGTTCGATCCGCTTCTAGGCCCGGCGCCACCCCTGCCCGTTCCGGCCCGCCCGCACCTGCGCGCGGGCCGGTTTGCGTTGCGGGCTAGGGCGGCAGCTGCAGCTCGTTGTGGTGGATCTGCACGATCCGCCAGCTCCACGGCCAGGAGCCGAGTTTCTGCCAGTGAAAGAACCACGGTTCCTGCAGGGCGTTGACCCGCGCCAGGACCAGCGGGCTGACACCCAGCCCCTGCCCCTCCAGGCGCACCCGCAGCCGTACCATGGCCAGGTCCGGCACCGCCTGGATCTGCGCCAGTTCGGACTGCACGGTCAGGAAGACGAACCCGGCAAGCGCCTGCTCGGCGGCCTCCACCGCCGTGTCGCGGTCGTGGCCGTAGTCGTCCGCGTAGGCCGGCGCCAGCCAGTCCCGGACCTCCCGCCAGTCGCGGTCTTCGACCGCTTCGAGAAAACCGGCCTGCGCCGCCAGGACCTGGCGCTGCGGCGTGCGCCCCCAGAGCCACCAGGCCAGGGTGCCGGCAAGCAGGATGCCGGCCGCGAGACCGGCGAGAAGGCGCCATCGATGCATGGGCCGCTTATCCGCGCCGCGGCCGGGGCGCACAAGCCGAAAAACGCGGCGCCCGGCCGCTCGCACAGCTTTTGACTCGCCCCGATTCCTCAGCATCGTCGCCGGTCTTCCGTGAAACCCAAGGCTGCAAACCCTCGAGGCTGCCTGAAACCGCTGCTGGCCCTCGTGCTGGCTGCGTGCGCGGTGCTCTGGCTGGCGGCCGAGTGGTACTTCAACCTCAACAGCAACCTCGTCGCCATGGCCGTGCGCGATGCGCGCGCGCCGCTGCTGGTGCGCGGCCGCAAGGGGCAGTGGCGGCCGGTGCTGCAGGTCACGCCGGCCGAGCTGAACCAGGCCCTGCTCGAACGCCACAGCGAGCCGGGCATGCGCTGGTCGACCCTGCGCGTCCGCCGCGACGCCGGCCTCGCCGCCCGCCTGACGCAGGGCCTGTTCGGCGCGGACGTGCACGTCATCACGCTGTCGCCCGCCCATTTCGAATTCATGACCAGCTTCCGGACGGACCCCCGGTTCGCGCCGACCACGGCGGCGGAGCGGCTGGAAACCGACCACCTGTGGTTTGCCGTCACGGCGAACTTCCGCGACCCCGCGGGCCGGCCGCTGGGCTGGGTCTGGCACGGCGGCCAGCAGGTCAACCCCGCCTTCCCGGAGTGGAGCGGCTGCTTCTTCGTCAAGGACGGCCGCCCGTACTGCGGCCCCAAGTCGCTGCTTGAGGACGTTCCCGGCCCGATCCAGGAGGGCACCCAGGGCTATCCGTCGGTGATGAAAAACCACACGCCCTTCTCCTACATCGCGCTCAAGCCGGACCGGTTCTTCGACGGCTCCAAGGTCAGCTACCGCTCGCTGGCCGGCATGCGCCGGGACGGCACCATTGTCTTCGTGGTCTCGGGCGACGGCGGCGTCATGAACGTCGCCGAAGTCACCGAGCTCGCGCGCAAGCTCGACGTCCAGCATGCGACGCTGCTCGACGGCGGCCGCGCCCTGCAGTACAGCATCCGCACCGAGGACGGTCCCTGGCACTTCAGCGCGCTCAACACGCGCCTGGACTTCCGGCACCGGCTGCTTGCCCCGCAGCGCTCTCCGGTCTTCATCGGCGTCCGCCGCCGCGCGCCCGACATCATTCACGTTCCCGCCCGGCCGTGAGCGCTGCGGCAAATCTCCGCTTGCCACGCCCCCGGGGCGCGTGATGGATGCAGGCTTTCCGCCCATGCCCTCGTCTCCCGCCATCTCCGTCGTCGTGCCGCTCTACAACGAGGAGGACAACGTCGTTGAACTGCAGCGCCAGATCGACGCGGCGCTCGCCGGCCTCGATTACGAGCTCGTCCTGGTCGACGACGGCAGCACGGACGCCACCGTCGCCCGCGTGCAGCGCGGCGAACGCGTGCGCCTGCTCGAGTTCGCCGGCAACGCCGGCCAGAGCGCGGCCATGCACGCCGGCATTCACAGCGCCCGCGGCGACGTCATCGTCACCCTCGACGGCGACCTGCAGAACGATCCCGCCGACATCCCGGCGATGGTGGCGCGGCTGGAGCAGGGCTACGATCTGGTCTGCGGCTACCGCGCCAAGCGCAAGGACACGCCGTTCAAGCGCCTGCAGAGCCGCATCGCCAACGCCGTCCGTTCGCGCTTTGTCGGCGACCACGTGCGCGACACCGGATGCACGCTCAAGGTGATGCGCCGCGAGTGCCGCGAGGCCCTGCTGCTGTTCAACGGCATGCACCGCTTCATCCCCGCGCTGATCGGCAGCCTGGGCTGCCGGGTCACCGAGATGCCGGTCAACCACCGGCCGCGCGTCCACGGCGTCAGCAAGTACGGCTTCGGCAACCGCGCCTGGCGCGCCACCTGCGACATGTTCGGCGTGCGCTGGCTGAACAGCCGGCGCGTGCGCTACCGCCTGAAATGAGCGGGCGCCCGTTTCCCGCCTTGACCAGGGCGCCACGCCTCCTGCATGCTCCGACCGCCTCCGATCTTTTTGACCGCATGAACCTGCGCGAACAGCTCCGCCACATCCTTCCGGAAATCCTGCCCGATGATCCGGGGGAGGCCATCAAGGGCACGGAGCTCATCCGCCTGGTGCGCCTGCGCCTGGGCGACGATTACAGCGACGCCACGCTGCGCTACCACTTCTCGATCCTCAGCTACGATTCGACCTCGCCGATCGCCAAGGTCGACCAGGGCCAGGGTTACTACCAGCGTCTCAGCCGGCCGGCCGGCGGCAGCGGCGGCGCCCGCCTGCTGTTCGGCGGCGAGATGGACGGCGACCTCGCCCAGATGCGCCACCAGCGCCTGCTGGCCATCTACGAGCGGCTCTGCCTGCTGCGCTCCCACTACCCGTTCCAGCTCAACGGCCGCCACGAGACGGCCCCGGACGTCAAGGGCCACTGGGACATCCCGGACCTGGTCACCGCCGACTGGGATCTGGAAACCGGCGCCGACGAAGTCACCCGCTTCGACACCGCCATGCTCGACCTCCGCCGCCACCTGGGCGGCCCCGAAGTCAGCCTGACCGGCGTCCAGCTCAAGCTTGAGGCCGGGCTCGACACCTTCTCCGCCGATTTCTTCCAGGCCCTCAGCGCCACCCGCTGGGCGCTGCAGAGCGAACTGGTCATCGCCGAACCGCTCAACGACGAGGCCCTGGTCGACTCCCTGCGCAGCCTCGGCAACCAGTTCGGCGTCGGCATCAGCAGCCTGGGGCTCAGCCTGCAGCAGATCGACGACCTGCCCAGCGCGCGGGAACTCCGGGCGATGAGTCCGGCCGAATTTGAAAGCGTACAGGGCAAGCTGCGCATCCAGAAGATCACGGTGCCGGCGCCGCGCCAGCGCATGGACTGGCAGTCGCTGTCGGCGCTGCGCAAGAAGTACGAACCGGTCGCCGAGATGGTGCAGTGGCTGAGCGAATGCCTGGAGCGCCGGCAGCCGGAATGGAAGTGACCGCCCGGTTCACTGCATCGGCAGCCGCAGTTCCAGACGCCGGTTTCCGCGCAGCACCGTGACCGGCACGCTTTCGCCCTGGCGATGCTCCTGCAGCAGGTGGGCGAACAGCCGGCTTTCGCTCATGCGCTGCGCCCGGCCCGCGATCGCGACCAGGATGTCCTCCGCCTGGAACCCCGCATTCCGGGCCGCCGCATGCTTGCCGAACTGCCCCAAACTCTTGACTCGCAGGGCCATCTGTCCGGACTCCAGCCCGCGCTCGCGCCGCGCCGCATCATCGAGATCCACCAGCACCATGCCGCCGGTGGCCATGGCCCGCATCGGCCAGGCCGCCGCCCGCGCGGAACTGTCCGCACCGTGCCGCCAGCCTTCCGGCAGGGTCAGCCGCAGCGGCTGTTCGGCCCCGCCGCGCCGCACGCCCAGTTCCAGTTCCGCCGCACTGCCAGTGCGGTGCAGCACCCAGCTGAAATCGGCCTGGGAAGCCAGCGGCTGACCGCCGAAAGTCTCAAGCACATCGCCCGGCAGCACCCCTGCCCGTGCCGCCGCGCTGCCCGGCGCCACCTGCTCGACGGCGGCCGCCTGATCCGCCGCCAGGGTCAGCCCAATCGTCTCGGGAGCCGGCATCGGATGGATCCATTCCGTCGGCACGGGCTGCCCGCGGTCGCGGTAGGAGGCGCGCAGGGCGTCGCCGATCATGTGGCAGTGGACGCAGCTGCCGACCACCTTGGCGTCCCAGTTCAGTTCGCGCTGGTACTTGCCGGCCAGCGCCGGCATGTCCACCGGCGTCAGGTAGGGCAGCGGCGCCCCCTGCTTGCCGGCCAGCTGGTCGCGGTTTGCCGGATAGCCGCGGTGGATCCGCAGCACCGTCTCGAGCGTGCGCTTGAAGCCCTCAAGCGTGCGGTCCTGGGCGTCCTTCTGGTGTTTCCAGGAGCCGTAGCGCCCGTACACCGTGCCGTCGGCGTTGAAGAACAGCGTCGAGAACGACAGGTCGAAATCAAACTGGAAGCGCGACAGGTCGAGCGCATTGGCATTGATCACGCGCACGCAAATGAACTGGTCGAGCAGCGGCGCCAGTTCGGCCTCCTGCATCAGCACGGCGGCATCAATGCCGGCGCAGGCGACGCAGGGCACGCAGCGCAGCACCACCAGCAGCGGCTTGCCGGTGAGCTGCGCCTGCCGGAACCCGCGGTCGGGATCGTTGTAAGCCCAGCGTGCATCCGACTCAAACCGCGCCCGGTCCTGGCGAACGGCGCCCTCGCGATCCTTGACCGCTTCCGCATGCAGAGCCGCCGCCCCCGCCAGGAGCAGGCCGAACAGGATGGATTTCATGGCAGGGATGCTGCCAAAATCCCCGCCGGCAGGCAAGCCTGGACGCGGCCTACCAGTGCAGGCTGGTCACCGGCACCCGGGTCTCGTTGCGGTGCGCGCGCACAATCTGGCCGTCCTTGAGATGCAGGACGCGGTCGGCCATGCCGGCCATGTCGGCGTTGTGGGTGATGATCACCGTCAGGGTGCCGAGCTCGCGGTTGATGCGCTCCACCGCTTCCAGGACGGTGATGCCGGTGTTGACGTCGAGCGCGCCGGTCGGCTCGTCGCAGAGCAGGACCTCCGGCTTCTTGGCGATGGCGCGGGCGATGGCCACGCGCTGCTGCTCGCCGCCGCTGAGCTGGCTGGGGAAGTGATCGAGCCGGTGCTGCAGTCCGACGAGGCCGAGTGCCTCCTCCGGCGGCATCGGATCCGGCGCGATCTCGGTGATCAGGGCGACGTTCTCGCGCGCCGTGAGGCTGGGAATCAGGTTGTAGAACTGGAAGACGAAGCCGACGCAGTTGCGCCGAAACAGGGTCAGCGTCCGCTCATTGCCGCCGCTCAGATCCCAGCCCTTGTAGCGCAGGCGGCCGGCCGTCGGCACGTCGAGCCCGCCGAGGATGTTGAGCAGGGTCGACTTGCCGCTGCCTGAAGCCCCGAGCAGCACTACCAGTTCGCTGGCATGAAACTGGATGTCCACGCCGGCCAGGGCGACCACATCGACTTCGCCGGTGTGGTACACCTTGCGCAGACCCTCGGCCTCGAAGATCGGCGGCTGGGCGGTCGCCGGCATGGGACTCAATGATGGCAGCCGCAGCCTTCACCGCAGCCGCCCTGACCGAAGACTTCCTCGGCGCTGGGCACGCGGCCTTTCTCAAGGGTCTTGGTGACGAAGCCGTTCACCTGGTTGGCGATCTCCTGCAGCAGGTCCTGCGCAGCCACGAAGCTCTGGATGCCCTCGTGCGCGTCGGCCTGGTCCTGCAGATCCTGGAACTTGCTGACTTCCGCCGGGTCGAGCTTCTGGCCGCTGCGGTGGCGCTGCTCCAGGCTGCGGCCCAGATTCATGACGTCGCGGTACAGCGCCGTGGCCTGCTCGTCGGCGAGGAAGGTCTCGGCCTGGTCACGGGCGGCTTTGACCTCCGCATCCGCGGCGATGGCGGCGCAGAGGGCTTCGAGCTGGGAGGCGATGGCAGGAGCGATGGCGGCGTTCATGAAGGGGCATTCTAGCGCCGAAACGCCGGTTGTCGAACAGGGGAATGCGGAATGTCTGGCGGCGGAGATTTTCCGGAGTTCGCGCTTCGACATTCCGCCGCCTTTCGCCATGATGAGCGTCGCATGTCCGCCTTTGCCGAACTCGCCGAATCCCGCATCCAGGAAGCTCTGGCGGCCGGGGAGGATCGCAGCCTGGCCGGCCGCGGCGGTCCGGTCGACCTGGACGGGTACTTCGCCGCGCCCTCCGGACTGCGCGCCGGCTTCGGCCTGCTGAAAAGCGCCGGGGTCGTGCCGCCGGAGGTCAGCGCCATGCAGGAAGTGCAGCGCCTGCGCCGCCTGCGCCGCCTGCTGGCCGGAACGGCCGACCCGCGCCAGCAGGCGGCGCTACGGCGGGAACTGCAGGCCCGCGAAGTTGAACTCGCCTTCGGTCTGGAGCGGATGAAACGTTCCCTGCGCGCCGACGCCACCCTTTGATCCCCGCATGCCCGTCCGCTTCCTGCACACCGCCGACTGGCAGATCGGCAAGCCGTTCGCCCGCATCGAGGCCGAACACCCGCGCGCCCTCGTCCGCCAGGAACGCCTGAACGTGCTCGCCCGCCTGGCCGGCTGCGTCCGCGAACGCCAGGCCGCCTTCGTCTTGGTCGCCGGCGACCTGTTCGACTCCCCCCGGCCGGACAAGGCGACGGTGTCAGCCGCCTGCGCCGCCATCGGCGCGCTCGGAGTGCCGGTCTACGCGATTCCGGGCAACCACGATCACGGCGGTCCGGACAGCCTATGGCAGCAGCCGTTTTTCCGGCAGGAGCAGGCCGCGCTGGCCCCCAACCTGCAGGTGCTGCTCGCCGCCGAGCCGGTTGAAACGGCTGAGGCCGTGCTCCTGCCCTGCCCCCTGCTGCGCCGGCATGAAGCCACCGACACCACGGCCTGGCTGCGCGGCCTGAATCCGGGCGACCTGCCCGCCGGCAAGCCCTGCATCGCCCTGGCGCACGGCACGGTTCAGGACTTTGGCGCCGAGGACGAGGACGAAGCCGGCGCCGCCAATCACCTGGACCTGTCCCGCCTGCCCGACTTTGTCGACTACCTGGCCCTCGGCGACTGGCACGGCCTCAAGCAGGTGCATCCCCGCGGCTGGTATGCCGGCACCCCGGAGCCCGACCGTTTCCCGCGCGGCGCCGGCAACCTGCCCGGCCATGTCCTCAGCGTCAGCCTGGACCGCGGCCAGCCGCCGGAAGTGACGCCGATCCCCACCGGCCGGCTGCTCTGGCACGCGCTCGATTTTCAGGTCGACGGCGAAGCCGACGTGGCCCGGCTGGAAGCACAGCTCACCGGGCTGCTGCAGGGGCGCACCCAGCAGGACCTGCTGCGGCTCAGCCTGACCGGCAGCCTGGACATCAGCGGCGCCGCCCGTCTGGAAACCCTGCTGGAAACCTGGACTTCGCGGCTGCTGCGCCTGCGCTTGCACCAGCGCATCGCCACCACCCCCAGCGCCGCGGAAATTCAGTCGCTCACCGAACGCGGCGACGCGCCGCTGACCGCCCGTGTCGCCGCCCGGCTGCTCGACGAATGCCGCGGCGACGCCGAGACCGCCGAGATCGCCCGGCTGGCCCTGCGCGAACTGCATCGGGCCGTGAACGACTGAAGCCCGCCGAGCCGACATGCGCCTGCACGCCATCACCCTCCGCCACTACCGCCGCCACCGCGACCTGCGCGTGGAACTGGACCCGCAGCGCACGCTGATCGGCGGGCCGAACGAGTCCGGCAAAAGCACCCTCATGGAAGCCGCGCACCGCGCCCTCTTCCTCAAGGCCAAAGGCACCACCGAACTGCACAAGGGCATGGTCTCCCTGCTGCATGCGGGTCAGCCGGAAGTGGAGCTGGAGTTCGAGGCGGGCGGCCAGCGCTACACCCTGGTGAAAACCTTCGGCAGCCGCGGCAACGCCCGCCTGAAGCGGCAGGACGGAGCCACTTGGGCGGGGGACGAAGCCGAGAGCCGGCTGGCGGAACTGCTCGGTGCCGAAGCCGTCGGTGGCGGCGGGGCCGCGGCCAGGATTGGCGCGCAGTGGGCGCACCTGTGGATCTGGCAGGGCAGCTCCGGCAACGACCCGCTGGTCCAGGCCAACGCCGAAAGGGACGCCTTGCTGCAGCGGCTGCAGACGGAGGGCGGCACCGCCGTACTGCAATCCGCGCTCGACTCCCGCGTCGCCGCGCGCTTCAGCAGCCGCTGCGCCGAACTGTTCCGGGACAACGGCGAAGCCAAGGTCGGTTCCGAACTCGGCCGGGCGCTGGCCGCCGAGGCCGAAGCCCGTGCCGCGGAACAGCGGGCGCGGGCAGGCCTCGACCGCCTGCAGGAAGCCGTGGCCGGCCACGACCAGGCGTTGCGCGAAATGGCCGAAGCCGAGGCGGCCCTGCAGCAGCTCGTACCGGCGCTGGCGGCGCTGGAAGCGCGAGCCCGGCAGGTGGCCGAGCTGCAGCGCGAGGAAGCCCAGCAGCGCCAGGATCTTGAAACGATCTGCCGTCAGCATGAGGCACGTTTGGAGGCGGAGCGCAGCCTGGGCGAACTGCGCGCCACCCTGGAGCAGAAACGCGCCGCGCAAGCGCCGCGTCGCGAGCAGCTCGGCGCCGGACAGACCCGGCTGACCGAGGTCCGGGCCGCCGCCGACCAGGCGGAAGCCGCCCACCGGGCCGCCGGCGACGCACTGCGCCAGATCCGCGCCCGGCACGATCTGGCCGCCGCCGAAGCCGCACTCGCCGACAGAAGCGCTCTGCATGCCCGCCAGCAGGCACGCCAAGCCAAGGTCGCGGAACTGCTGCAGCGCAGGGCCGAGATCGAGCGGGCAGCCGCAGCCCTGCCCGCTCTGGATGCCTCCAAGCTCCGCCGGCTCGAAGACGCCGAGCGGGCGCACACGACCGCCGCCGCCCGGCTGCAAGGCATGGCCACCGGCATCGAGGTGCTGGCTGCGGACCAGGAAGTGCGCCTGGGCGGCGAGCTGCTGGCTTCCGGCAGCCGGCAGATCCTCACCGCCGAAACCGAGCTGCGCATCGGCGGCACCCGCCTGCAGATTCATCCCGGCGGCGGCACCAGCCTGGCCGCCGCCCGCCGGGAGGCCGAAGACAGCTCCCGGCAGCTGGCCGCCACGCTCGGAGAACTGGGTGTGGTCAGCCTCGCCGAAGCCCAGGGCAGCCTGGCCCGGCGCAGTCAGCATGAAAGCGAATGGCGGGCTCTGCAGGCGGAGCTCAAGGGCCTGGGGGCCGAGCAGGCTGCCGCCGACCTCGCCGCCGCCACGCGCGACCTCGCCGCCGCCGAGGCCGAGGCGGCGCGGCGGCGGAACGCGCTTGGCGAAACCGCCGACGCTCCCTGGACCGTGGCGGAAGCACGGACCGCCCTGCAGCAGGCGGAAACGGCGGAACACCGCGCCCGCGCAGCCCGCGAGATCGCCTGGACGCGCGTGCAAGAAGCTGAAAAGCAGCTCACCAGCCTGCTCGAATCCTCGCAGCAGGCGGAGCGGGAACTTCAGGAACTGGAAACCCGCCTGAACCTGCTGCTGGAACAGCAGGGCCCGGACGCAGCCCGGGCCGAAGCCCTGACCCGGCTGCTGACCGAAAAACGCCTCGGCGAAGCGCAGCTCCAAACCACCCTGCAAAACCTGGCAGGACTGCAGCCCGAACATCTGGAGGCGGAACGCGCCCGACTGACGCGGGCGCACGACGCCCAGCGGCACAAGCAGCAGAACGCCGGCGAACGGCAGGCCGTGGCCGTCGCCCTGCTGCGCAGCGACGGCAGCAGCGATCCCGCCGCCGAGCTCGCCCTGGCCAGCGCCCGTGCGGAAAGCGCCACGGCGCAGCGGCAGGCGGTCGAACGCCGCGCCCGCGCCGTGCAGCGCCTGAACGAACTGTTCCAGGAGGAGCAGCAGGCGCTGGC
>CAYYJK010000055.1:0-1925 GCA_964472185.1 uncultured Prosthecobacter sp. | reverse complement strand
GGCGCCGCCGAAATCCGCCTCAACGCCCTGCCGGCATGAAGCCCGATCCCGCTCCGCTCACCCTCTGCCCGGTCCTGCACCGGGATCGTTTCCTCATCGTGGTGAACAAGCCGGCTGGCATCCTCTCCCACCCCAACCCCGGACAGCGCGCGGAGCGCTGCGCCTTTGAAGGACGCTACGATGCCGAAGCCAAACGCTTCGAAGGTCCGGGCGGCCCCGTCTGGCTGATCCACCGCCTCGATCAGGACACGTCCGGCGTGCTCCTGGGCGCCTTCGACGAAGCGACTGCGCGGTGCTGCCGCGAACGGTTCGAAGCGGACCAGGTGCGCAAGCAGTACCTCGCCCTGGTGCGCGGCAGCCCCGGGCCCCAAGGCGTCTGGGTCGATCATCTGGCCACCGCGCGCGAAAAGGGCCGGGTGCGCACGACCGTGCTCAAGGGCCGGCCGCCAAACGCCGAACTGCGCTTCCGCACGCTCGGCCAGCACGCCGGCGAACGGCTGGCGCTGCTGGAGATCGACCTGATCACCGGCAAGACCCACCAGATCCGCGTCCAGGCCGCCGCTCGCCAGCATCAGTTGGTCGGCGACGATGTCTACGGCCACTTCGAACTCAATCGCCGGCTGCGCCGGGACCTGGGCGTCAAGCGCCTCTGCCTGCACGCCCGCCGCCTCGCCCTCAAGCATCCGGCCAGCGGTCAGCCGCTCCAGGTCGAAGCCCCGGTGGCCGAAGATTTCGCCGGCGTGCTCGCCAGGCTGGGACTCACGACAGCTTGCGCTTGAAGTCCTCGTAGCCGAACCGGCGGACCAGCCGCAGGCCGCCGCCGGCCGGGTCGAACAGATCGATGTCCGGATGCGGCACGCCGTTGAAGGTGCTGGTCTTCACCATGGTGTAGTGCGCCATGTCCGCAAAAACGAGCTTCTGGCCGACCTCGAGCGGCTTGGGGAAACTGTACTCGTTGATGACGTCGCCGGCCAGGCAGGTCAGCCCGCCGAGACGGTAGCTGTGCGCCAGCACGCCCGGCAGATCCGCTCCGAAGATGTGCGGCCGGTAGGGCATTTCCAGGGTGTCGGGCATGTGCGCCGTCGCCGACGTGTCCAGGATGGCGGTGGCCAGGCCTTCCGTGGGCACGATGTCGAGCACCGTGGCCACCAGGTAGCCCGTGTTGAGGGCGATCGCTTCCCCCGGCTCAAGGTACACGTCCTTGTTCCAGCGCTCCTTGAAGCTGCGGATGACGCGCACCAGGCGCTCGACGTCGTAATCGGCGCGGGTGATGTGGTGGCCGCCGCCCATGTTGACCCACTTGACCTGCTGCAGCAGCCGCGGGAACCGCCGTTCCACCGCCGCGAGCGTGCGCTCAAGCACGTCCGAATCCTGCTCGCAGAGCGCGTGGAAGTGCAGTCCCTCCAGTCCGGAGAGGTCCTCGCCCTCCAGCGCCGCGGCGCGCGTGCCCAAACGGCAGCCGGGCGAGCAGGGATCGTACAGGCTGACCTCGACTTCGGAATGCTCGGGGTTCACCCGCAGCCCGGGGCTGGGCGCATGCCGCCCCTGCGCGCGCGCCGCGTCGAGCAGCGGCCGGAAGGTCCGCCACTGGGCCGGCGAGTTGAAGCTGATGTGGTGGGCGATCGGAATGATCTCGCGCATCTCCGCCTCCTTGAAGGCCGGAGCGTAGACGTGCAGCTCCTTGCCAAACTCCTCGTGGCCAAGCAGCGCCTCGTGCAGGCCGCTGGAACAGCAGCCGTGCAGGTACTCGCGGATCAGCGGGAAGGTCGAAAACATCGAGAACCCCTTCAGCGCGAGCAGAATCCGCGCCCCCGAGGACTCCTGCACCCGCGCCAGCTTTTCCAAGTTCCGGCGCAACAGGCCGAGATCGACGACGTAGGCCGGCGTCGCCACGGCGGCGAGGTCGAACGCGGGGGCGCGGATTC
>CAYYJK010000054.1:15621-17122 GCA_964472185.1 uncultured Prosthecobacter sp. | reverse complement strand
GCGGCCAGTGGCTGGTGCTGGCCGACCGCACCCAGGCGCCCTCCGGCCACGGCTACGCCCTGGAAAACCGCATCATCCTCACCCACGTCTTCGCCGAGGAGTTCCACGCCTCGCACGTTCAGCGCCTGGGCGCCTACTACGACCGGCAGCGCGACCTGCTGCGTTCCCTGGCGCCGAAGAACCGCAGCGGCCCGGGCGGCATCCTCATGCTGACGCCGGGGCCGTACAATGAAACCTACTACGAGCACGCTTTCCAGGCCCGCCATCTGGGTTTCCCCCTGGTGGAGGGCGCCGACCTGACGGTGCGCGAACGCCACGTCTACCTGAAGACCCTGGAGGGCCTGCGCCGTGTCGACGTCATCCTCCGCCACGTCGACGATGACTACTGCGATCCGCTTGAACTGCACTCGCAGTCGCTGCTGGGCGCCGCCGGTCTGACCGAAGCCTGGCGGAACGGCAACGTCGCCCTGGCCAACGGCCTGGGGGCGGGCGTGGTCGAAACGCCGGCACTGCACCCCTTCCTGCCCGGTATCTGCCGCCACCTGCTGGGCGAGGACCTGCAGATCGCCTGCGTGCCGACGTGGTGGTGCGGCCAGCAGCGCGAACTGGAGCTCGTCCTGGCCGATCCCGACCGCTGGGTCGTCAAGCCCGCCTTCGTCCGCGGCGCGCGCGATCCGGTCTTCGTCGCCGACCTGGACGCGGAGCAGAAGCGGCGCCTGCTCGACGCCCTGCGCGCCGCACCGCACGAGTGGGTCGCTCAGGAGGTGCTCGACCTCTCGACGACGCCGACCTGGACGGGCGCGCAGGTGGAGCCGCGTTCGCTGGTCTGGCGGGCCTTTGCCAGCGCCGCCAGCGACGGCAGCTTCACCGCCATGCCCGGCGGCCTGACCCGGGTGAGTCCCGAGCCGCACCGCTGGCTGGTGACCATGCGTTCCGGCGGCATCAGCAAGGACACCTGGGTGCTGGCCGAAGGCCCGGTCGAACACCCCGCCGCCCCGACTCAGCCGCCGGCCGTGATCCGGCCGGCCCGGCCGCCCAGCGCCGTGCCCAGCCGCGCCGCCGACCACCTGTTCTGGCTCGGCCGCTATTCGGAGCGGCTGGAGCAGACCGCGCGGGTGCTGCGCACGGCCGTGCAGCGCTTCACCGGCGAGCCGTCGGACGCCCAAAGCCGGGAGATCCAGGCCTGCATCGCGCTGTTGAACGGGCTGCAACTGGCGCCGGCCGGCACCGGCGCACTGATCGATCACCTCGAGGCGCTGCTGCAGGACCCGCGGCGCGAAGGCAGCATCCCCGACCTGATCGGCCGGCTGCGTTTCAACGCCGCCGCCGCGCGCGACCGGCTGTCCGACGACACCTGGCGCCTGTGCAACCATCTTGAACGCGACGCCCGGCTGCCCGCCGGTCCGTTCGCCCCCGCCAACGCCCAGGCCGTTCTCGACACCCTGATCCTCGACCTCGCGGCGATCAGCGGCATGCAGCAGGAAAACATGACCCGCGGCCA
>CAYYJK010000054.1:0-15521 GCA_964472185.1 uncultured Prosthecobacter sp. | reverse complement strand
GTCGACACCGGCATCCGCGAACGCCAGCAGGCCGACGTCCTGCAGTCCGAGCTGGCCGCACTCAACCTGCAGGCGCTCGCCCGCGACGCGGGGCTTCTGCACCGCCAGGTGCCGGCCGTCTGCGAGCTGCTCAACGACGGTCTCGAGCACCTCTCCGACCTGATCACCGAGCACTACTTCAACCACGCCGTCCGCCATTCCGACTGAGCCCGCCGTGCGCTACCAGATCATCCATCGCACCACGTACAGTTACGCCAGCCCGGTCACGGTCGGGCATTACACGGCGCGCCTGGAGCCGCGCGCCCTGCCGTCGCAGGAATGCCCCTGGCACGAGCTGGCGATCCGGCCCGAGCCGGTTCAGCGCGCCGAGCGTTCCGACTACTTCGGCAACACCTGCGTCTACTTCGAGATCGAGGGTTCCCACCAGAAACTGGAGGTCATTGCGCGGAGCTTCATCGAGGTCACCCCGGCGCCGGCGCCCGATCCGGCGCTCACGCCGGCCTGGGAAAGCGTCCGGGACGCCTGCCGGGCCGACCCGTTCAGCTCCGCCAGCGAGGCCGGCGAACTGGCCTACGCCTCGCCGCTGATCCCGCTCGGCGCCGAATTCGCCGACTACGCCCTGCCCTCCTTCCCCGCCCGCCGGCCGATTCTCCAAGCCGTCTGCGACCTCAACCGCCGCCTGCACGCGGACTTCGTCTTCGACCCCGCCGCCACCGACGTCGCCACGCCGGTCGGCGAAGCCCTGCGCAAGCGCCGCGGCGTCTGCCAGGACTTCGCCCAGGTGATGATCGCCTGCCTGCGCAGCCTCGGCCTGCCCGCGCGCTACGTCAGCGGCTACCTGGAAACCCTGCCGCCGCCCGGCCAGCCCCGGCTGGTCGGCGCCGACGCCTCGCACGCCTGGGTCTCGGTGTACTGCGGCGACCGCGTCGGCTGGATGGATGCGGATCCGACCAACAACGTGCTGCCCTCCGACCGCCACATCACCGTCGCCTGGGGCCGCGATTTCAGCGACGTCAGCCCCCTGCGCGGGGTGACCATCGGCGCCGGCGAACAGCGCCTGCAGGTTGCGGTGGACGTCCTGCCGCAGAGCGAGTAAAGCGGTCGCATCGAGCGCCATGATGGAACTTCACCGCCACGCGTGCGGGCTTTTCTACTCCCGCCAGTTCGCCGATTTCCTGCACCAGAAGCGGGAGGCCGAAGCACGCGCCCATCCCGGCGAGCTGCTGAGCCTGGAATACGTGCGCTGCGCCGAAGGCGAGCTGGCCGGCTCGGCCTGGTGGCGCCTGGGCTGGATCTCGATGTTCCGAACCCCGGCCGAATACTGCTACCGGATCGGCGACACCGAGGTGTTCATCCACCGGCAGGTGAAGCGCGGCCTGGTCAACCGCCTGCTGCACTACGCCGACGGCCAGGTGATGGTGAAGCGCTGAGGCGGATCAGTCCGTCTCGGCCCGCGGATCACGGGACAGCAGGGCGCGCAGCGCCTCGCGCGCCGGCTTGCCCTCGTAGAGCAGGGCGTGAATCTCGTCGAGCAGCGGCGTGCGCACGCCATGCGCCTTGGCGGCCTCGTACAGGCTCGCCGTGTTCGGCACGCCCTCCGCCACCATGCGCGTGCCGGCCATGATGTCCTGCAGGGAGCGGCCCTCGCCCAGTTGACGCCCGACCCGGTGGTTGCGGCTGTGCTCGGAGTAGCAGGTCGCCATCAGGTCGCCGACGCCGGCGAGGCCGAAGAAGGATTCGGCGCGGCCGCCCATGGCCACCCCCAGGCGCACCATTTCGGCCAGAGCCCGCGTGACCAGCGCCGCGATGGCGTTGTCGCCGAGCTTCAGGCCGAGCGCGATGCCGGCGGCGATGGCGTAGGGGTTCTTCATGGCACCCGCCCATTCGACGCCGATGACGTCGTCGCTCGTGTAGGTGCGGAACCAGGGCAGCGTGAAGCAGGCCTGCAGCTCGCGGGCGATCGGCTCCTGTGTGCAGGCGACGACGGCCGCGGTGGCGAGCCGCTGGGACACCTCCTCGGCGTGGTTCGGGCCGGTCAGCACCGCCAGCGGCGTGGCCGGAAAAAATTCGGCGAGGATCTCCGTGAGGCGCTTGCCGCTGTGCAGCTCAATGCCCTTGGCGCAGGACACCACAACCCGGGCCCGGTCCGCCAAGCCGGCCGCCGCCACCTGCTGCGCCGTGTCGCGCACCGCCTTGGAAGGCACCACAAAAACCAGCAGCTGCGCCGGCTTGAGTTCGCCCAACTCGGACGTCATGCGCACCTGCTCCGGCAGCACCAGATCGGGCAGGTAGCGGCGGTTGCGGCGCGTGGCGCGCATCTCATCGATCAGTTCGCGGTCGCGTCCCCAGAACTGCACCTGCAGGCCGCGCTTCGCCAGCACGGCCGCCAGGGCGGTGCCCCAGCTGCCGGCTCCGAGAACGATGGCGCTGGTCAGGGGAGAGGCGGTCATGGTCGGCAGGTGGAAGGGTGCCCCTTTCTGCCGCAGCTTGGCCGCCATTGCAAACAGCTCCGCCGGCGGCGGCGGCTTTTTGTCCGCCCGCGGTCGATGCAGGACTTGGCCGCGACGGCGCGATATGCTCTCTTCCCGCTCCCGCCATGTCCGCCGCCCTCCTCCGCGTCCATCCCGCCGACACCCTCATCGTCGCCCTGCGCGATCTCGCCGCCGGCCAGACCGTCTCCCTGGACGGCCAGAGCTGGACGCTGCGCGAGGCGGTGGCCGCCAAGCACAAGTTCGCCGCCCGCGACTTCGCCCAAGGCGAGCCGGTGACCATGTACGGCGTCCTGGTCGGACGCGCGACCCAGCCGATCGCCGCCGGCGCCCTGGTGCACACCCACAACCTGCGCCACGCCGCCGCGGAGTTCACCGGCAAGCGGCAGCAGCAGGTCTGGACGCCGCCCGACGTCAGCGCCTGGCAGGGCCGCACCTTCCAGGGCTACCGGCGCGCTGACGGCCCCGCCGGCACGGCCAACCACTGGCTGGTCATCCCGCTGGTGTTCTGCGAGAACCGCAACCTCGGCTACCTGCGCGAGGCGCTCACCCGCGCTCTCGGCTACGCCCGCACCTCCCCCTACGAAGCCTACGCGCGCCAACTGGTCGAACTGCACCGGCAGGGCGCGCCGGCACAGGCGTTTGACCGCCTGCAGCTGCAGGACGCCGAAGCCGCCGGACCGCTGCTCGCCAACCTCGACGGCATCAAGTTCCTCAAACACGGCCTGGGCTGCGGCGGCACGCGCCAGGACGCCCTCGCCCTCTGCCGCCTGCTCGCCGGCTACATCGCCCACCCGAACGTCGCCGGCGCCACCGTGCTCAGCCTCGGCTGCCAGCACGCCCAGGTCAGCCTGCTGGAGCAGTGCCTCGCCGAACTGCACCCCGGCTGCCGCAAACCGCTGCACATCTTCGAGCAGCAGAAGTGCCTGTCCGAGCGCGACCTCATGCAGCGGGCCCTGCGCGCCACCTTTGAGGGCGCGGTCGCCGCCAACGCGCAGACGCGCGAGCCCTGCCCCGTCTCCGACCTGATCGTCGGCGTCGAATGCGGCGGCTCCGACGGCTTCTCCGGCATCTCGGCCAACCCGGTCATCGGCCACACCGCGGACCTGCTGGCCGCACTGGGCGCCGCCCCGGTGCTGTCGGAGTTCCCGGAACTGTGCGGGGTCGAGCAGAGCCTGTGCGACCGCTGCGTCAGCAGCGAACTGGCCGACAAGTTCGTGCAGCTGATGCGCGCCTACGAAGGCGCCGCCCAGGCCTGCGGCTCGGGCTTCGACGCCAACCCCTCGCCCGGCAACATCCGCGACGGCCTGATCACCGACGCCATCAAGTCGGCCGGCGCGGCCAAGAAGGGGGGCACGGCGCCGGTCGTCGACGTGCTCGACTACGGCGAGCCGATCCGCCGGCGCGGCGGCCTGACCCTGTACTGCACGCCCGGCAACGACGTCGAATCGACCACCGCCCTCGCCGCCGGCGGCTGCACGCTGATGCTGTTCTCCACCGGCCTTGGCACGCCCACCGGCAATCCGGTCTGCCCGACGCTGAAGATCGCCACCAACAGCGAACTCATGCGGCGCATGCCCGACATCCTCGACTTCGACACCGGCCCGGTGATCGCCGGCACCCGGACGGTCGAACAGATGGGCGAGGCCCTGCTCGACCTCTGCCTGGCCACGGCCAGCGGCGCCTACCTGCCAAAGGCCGTCCAGCTCGGCCAGGACGATTTCCTGCCCTGGAAGCGCGGCGTCTCGCTCTGACCCGGCCGCAGCAAAATGCTCCGGCGGCGGCGTTCCCGGCCTTGCAATCGGCGCCGCCCTGCCCTTCGATGCCCCTTCACTCGATTTTTTGACTCATGGGCGCACAATGGAAACAGAAGTGGCGGGAACTGGCCGCCGATCAGAAGGGCAAGCTCGTCGGCAAGCTGACGCGTGAAATCCAGGTGGCGGCGCGCCTCGGCGGAGCGGTGCCGGAGTTCAACGCCCGCCTGTTCGCCGCCATCGCCGCCGCGAAGAAGCAGAGCGTCACCCGCGACGCCATCGAACGCGCCATCGCCAAGGGCTCGGGCACCGGCGCTGACGCCGTGCAGTACCAGACGGTCGTCTTCGAGGGCTTCGCGCCGCACCGCGTGCCGGTGATGGTCGAGTGCCTCACCGACAACAACAACCGCACCTCCTCGGAGATCAAGGTGCTGTTCAAGGCCGGCAGCATGGGCACGCCCGGCTCCGTCGCCTGGATGTTCGAGCACTGCGGCCTGATTGAGGGCCAGCACAGCGACAAGAGCCTGGACATTGAGGTCGCCGCGCTCGAAGCCGAGGCCGACAACGTCGAACCGCTTGAGCTCGACGAGGACGAGGCCGCCGGCCACATCGGCGCGCGCTTCTTCTGCGCCACCACGGCACTCGACACCGTCACCAAGGCGCTCAAGGCGGCCGGCTGGCAGATCACCACCTCGGAACTGCACTACCAGCCGAAGGACTGCCCGGAACTGAGCGAAGCCCAGCGCGAAGAAGTCACCGCCTTCCTGCAGAGCCTCGACGGCCATGCCGACGTCCACCGCGTGTACGCGGCGCTGAAGTGAGCCCGCGCCGCGTCAGGCGATGATCTCCTGGATCACCTTGCCGTAGCTGATCGGCACCGGCCGGTCGGCAACGTCGCGCACCTCGGTGTCGGGACGGATGCCGAGCAGGTGGTACATCGTCGCCGCCAGGTCGTCGGGCTTGACCGGCTTCTCGGCCGGATGCTCGCCGTTCTTGTCGGAGGCGCCGTGCACGTAGCCGCGCTTGACGCCGCCGCCGGCCAGCAGGGCCGTGTAGCACTGCGGCCAGTGGTCGCGGCTGATGTTCTTGTTGATGCGCGGCGTGCGGCCGAACTCGCCGACCCAGACGACCAGCGTGTGGTCCAGCAGGCCGCGGTCGTCGAGGTCGTTGAGGAAGGTTGGCAGCGTCTGCTCGGTCATCGGCATGTGGTAGGCGTCGATGATCGGAAACATGCGGGTGTCGTTGAAGCCGTGCGTGTCCCAGCCGCCGGAGGTCGTGCTCTGGCCGCCGATGCCCGGGGCGAAGTTGACCGTGACGAACTTCACGCCCGCCTCGACCAGGCGCCGGGCCAGCAGGCAGCTCTGGCCGTAAGCGGTGCGCCCGTAGGCGTCGCGCACCCGGTCCGGCTCCCGGGACAGGTCGAAGGCGGCGCGCAGGTTCTCGCTGTGCAGCATCGCCAGCGCCTTCTCGTAGTAGCCTTCGATGCCGCGCGCCTCGGCGGAGTGGTCCATGAGCCGGGTCTGCGCGTCGACCAGCTTCTGCAGCTCGCGGCGGGCGGTCAGCCGCTCGTAGCTGATGCCGGCGGGCAGGCTCAGTTCCGGCAGGGCGAAGTCGGGCGCGCTCGGATCGCGCAGGACGAAGAACGGATCGTGCGACTTGCCCAGGAAGCTGGCGCGCTGGCCCGGCGTGAACGAGCCGTCGCTGACCGTCCACGGCAGACTGGCGGCGGTCGGAATGGCGCCACCCACGGGCGCCAGGCGGTCGACCACCGAGGCGTAGGCCGGGAACAGGTCCGGCGAATCCTTCAGGCGCTGGTCGTCGCTCGGCGGCGCGTGGCCGCTGAGCGCGTAGTAGCCCGCGCTGTTGTGGTTCTTCATCGTGTGATGCACGGACCGGACCAGGGTCACCTTGTCCATGATCTTCGCCGTTTTCGGCAGGCGGTCGGAGACCTGGATGCCGTCGGCGCTTGACCGGATCGGCTTGTGGAAGCCGCGGATGCCTTCCGGGGCGTCGGGCTTCAGGTCAAAGGTCTCGAGGTGGCTGGGACCGCCCCACTGGAACAGGAAAACCACCGACCGCGCCTTGGCCACCAGCTTGTCCAGGCCGGCCGTCTCGCGGGCGTGCAGGAAGCGGGGCATCGTCAGGCCGAGCATGCCCAGGCCGCCGGCCGACAGCAGGCGGCGGCGCGACCAGGGGGCCGGGGCGCAGGAGCCGATGGGGTCGTGAACGGACATCCGAAAGGAACGCCGGCAGCGGGGCCGATGTTGCGCGGCAGCCCCGCAGACGCCCTTGGCCGGCAGAGCTGCAAAAGCCGAACATCGCGGGTGCATTGCGCGCCAAACCGTGGTTCTGAATACCGGCCTTCGCATGCCGCGTTCCGAACCAGATTCCGCCCCCGCCCAGGCCCACTTCGACCTGGGTCTGCCGCCGGCGCCCGCCGCCGAATCCGCGGCCGGCGCCGGCGTGGCGCGCGTGCAGCTCGAATCGGCCGCGGCCCTCGAGCTCGACTACGCCGTCCCGGAACGGCTGGCCCGGCAGATCCGCGTCGGCACCCGGGTCATGGTGCCGCTGCAGCACCAGCGCGTGCCGGCCGTGGTGATCGAACTGCTGGCGCAGTCGCCGCACGGCGCGCGCCTCAAGGAGGTCGCCTCCCTGGTCGGCTCGCGGCCGATGTTCACCCCGGGCCTGCTCAAGCTCGCCCACTGGATCGCCGGCTACTACGTGGTGCCGGTGAACCGCGTGCTGCGCACCATGCTGCCGCAGGCCGTGCGCTCCAAGCCGGAGACCTTCCTGACTGACAGCCACCTCAAGCTGGCGCAGGAGCCGCCGCCCGAAGCCTTCGACAAGCTGCACCGCAGCGCCCCGATGCAGGCGCGCATCCTCGAACTGCTGCGCGCCCAGGGCGGTGAAGCCACGCTCAGCCAGCTGCGCCGCGAGCTGCCGCGCGCGGCGGCCATCATCAAGCCCCTGCTCAAGGCCGGCTGGATCAGCCGCAGCGAGGTCCGCGTCGAGCGCGATCCGTTCCAGACCGAGGAGTTCCTGCCCAGCCAGGCGCTGACACTGACGGACGAGCAGAGCACCGTGCTCGGGCAGGTCAACGCCGCCGCCGACGCCCCGGACACCGCCCGCCCCCTGCTGCTGCACGGCGTCACCGGCAGCGGCAAGACCGAGGTCTACCTGCAGGCCATCGCCCGGGTGCTCGAATCCGGCCGCACCGCCCTGGTGCTGGTGCCCGAGATCAGCCTGACGCCGCAGACCATCGAGCGCTTCAAGGCGCGCTTCTCGGCCAGGAAGGACGCCATCGCCGTGCTGCACAGCCACCTGAGCGACGGCGAGCGCCACGACGAGTGGTTCAAGATCCATGAGGGCCGCGCCGAGATCGTCATCGGCGCGCGCAGCGCCATCTTCGCCCCGCTCGAACGGCTCGGCCTGATCATCGTCGACGAGGAGCACGAACCCTCCTACAAGCAGGAGGACGCGCCGCGCTACCATGCCCGCGACGTCGCCGTGGTGCGCGCCCGGCTGGAGGGCTGCGCCGTGCTGCTCGGCTCGGCGACGCCCAGCCTGGAGTCCTACCAGAACGCCCGCACCGGCAAGTACGAGCTGCTGCAGATGACCCGGCGCACCGACGGCAAGTCGATGCCGCTGATCCGCATCGTCGACATGCGCCTGGAGCGGCGCAAGGGCACGGGCACCACGGTGGCCAACGCCGGCATCCTGTCCGAACGCCTGCGCCACGCCATCACCGCGCGCCTGGAGCGCCGCGAGCAGACCATCCTCTTCCTCAACCGCCGCGGCTACAACACCAGCCTCAGCTGCCTGGCCTGCGGCGAGGTCGTGCACTGCCAGGAATGCGCCATCCCGATGACGCTGCACAAGAAGGACAACCGCCTGGTCTGCCACATCTGCGGCGCGCGCCGGCTGCCGCCGTCGAAGTGCCCGGCCTGCCACGAACCCGGCCTCAAGTACGCCGGCTTCGGCACGGAGCGCGTCGAGCAGGCCGCGCGCGAGGTCTTCCCCGCCGCACGCATCGCCCGCGTCGACACCGACACCATGCAGCGCAAGAACCAGCTGCGCGACACGCTCAAGGACTTCCGCGCCCAGAAGCTCGACCTCCTCATCGGCACCCAGATGATCGCCAAGGGGCTCGATTTCCCCAACGTCACCCTCGTCGGCGTGCTCAACGCCGACACCGCCCTCAACCTGCCCGACTTCCGCGCCGCCGAGCGCACCTTCCAGCTCCTCGTCCAGGTCGCCGGCCGCGCCGGCCGCGGCGAGATTCGCGGCGAGGTCTTCGTGCAGACCCACGTGCCGCACAGTCCGGCCATCCAGTTCAGCCGCCACAACGACTTCGAAGGCTACGCCCTGCAGGAGCTCGAGCAGCGCCAGGCCTTCAGCTACCCGCCGTTCAGCCACGTGGTCATGATCAGCGCCCGCGGCAAGCACGAGGCGCAGACCGAATTCAGCCTGCAAACCCTGCACAAGCGCCTGGAACAGGGCCTGCCCGAAGGCACCATACTCGGCGAACCTTCGCCGGCCGCCCTCGCCAAGGCGCACGGCCACCACCGCTTCCAGCTCATGCTGCGCAGCGAAAAAATCCGCCCGCTCTGCGCGCACATCCGGCGCGTGGTCGAATCGCTCACCCTGCCCCCCGACGTGCTCATCCTCTGGGACGTCGACCCGATGAACCTGGGATGACCACTGCCGGCCAGCCCTGCGTCACCCGCTTCGCGCCCAGCCCCACCGGCTGGCTGCACCTCGGCCACGCCTACGCCGCCCTGTTCGCCCACGCTCAGGCCCGCGGCGGCCGCTTCCTGGTGCGGCTCGAGGACATCGACACCACCCGCGCGCGGCCGGAGTACGAAGCCGCGCTGTTCGAGGACCTCGCCTGGCTCGGCCTGGCCTGGGAGCAGCCTGTGCGCCGGCAGTCGGAGCACTTCGCCGACTACCGCGCCGCGCTGGAGCAACTCGACGCCCGCGGCCTGCTCTACCCCTGCTTCTGCACGCGCAGGGAGATCCAGGACGAGATCACCCGCGCCGGCCAGGCGCCGCACGGCCCCGACGGCGCACTCTACCCCGGCACCTGCCGCAGCCGCAGCGCCGCCGAACGCGCCGAACGCCTCGCCGCCGGCCAGCCCTACGCCCTGCGTCTGAATGTCGCCGAAGCGCTCCGCCAGACCGGCGGCGAGCTGTTCTGGCTCGACCGCGGCCGCGGCCGGCAGCAGGCGGCACCGCAGGTGTTTGGCGACGTCGTGCTCGCCCGCAAGGACACCCCGGCCAGCTACCACCTCGCCGTCGTGGTCGACGACGCCCGCCAGGGCGTCACCCTGGTCACGCGCGGCGAGGACCTGTTCGAGGCCAGCCACCTGCACCGGCTGCTTCAGGAACTTCTGCACCTGCCCGTGCCCGAGTGGCACCACCACCGCCTGATCACCGACGCCGAAGGCCGCCGCCTCGCCAAGCGCGACCAGGCCCGCGCCCTGCGCACCCTGCGCGCCGAAGGCTGGACACCGCAACGGGTGCGGGCGGAGCTGGGCCTGGCCTGAAAGGCGCGCCGGCGCCCGTTATCGGGGCGGGCCCAGGTGCCGGCGCAGGAAGTCGAAGGTGCCGACGCCATGGATGGTGTGCGGGCCGTCGAAGTGCTCGATCTCGGCGCGCCCGCCGACCTGCAGCTGGTTGTACAGGCGGCGGATCTTGGCGTACTCGTAGTTCACCCACTCGTCGATGCCAACGCCGTCCTTGTGGCCGCGTTCGACCATGAACGGCCGCGGCGCGATCAGTGCGGCCATTTCGGCGTAGTTGAAGGTGCCGCCGAGGTTCCACTCCCAGATCTCGTACTCGCCGGTGAACACGTAGCTGAGCGGCAGGTCCGTGGTGGCGCACTTGCGCACCCACTCGTTGAAGTCGCCGCTGCAGATGCTCAGACAGTAGCCGGGCAGCACCGCCGGCGTGCGCATCGCCGACTTGCCGCCGTAGCTGAGGCCGTAGAAGGCGATTTTGTCCGGCTGGGCGAACGGCTGGGCCTGCAGCCATTCGAGGAGGCGCTGGTGCTGGCCGTTGATCACCGAGTACAGGCTCAGGCCGAGCGGATTGAGCTTGCGCTGCAGGCTGCGGAAGGCGTCAAAGCCGCGGTAGGGGTTGTGCGGAGCGAAGGTGATGTAGCCCTGCTCGGCCAGGCGCAGGGCGAAGGCCTTGTAGGCGCCGAAGGCGCGCGACGCGGGATCGGTTTCGAAACAGTGCTCGGGCAGGCCTTCCAGGCCGTGCTGGCAGACCACGACCGGCCGTCTTCCCCCCGGTTTGAGGTCCTTGGGCAGAGCCAGCCAGCCCCAGGCAAAGACGTCGTCCCAGACGTCGAGCACGACCTCGTGGATCGCGACGGTGTCGGTCTCGCGCACCACCCGGCTGCGCGCGTTCACCGGCTGGTCAGGATCGGGCAGGCGGCCGATGACTTCGGTCCAAAAGCGTTCGCGTTCGCCGGCCGTGCGCTTTTCAAACTCGGCGACCGAGCCCAGCGGCAACGGTCGCCAGAAGTCGGTGTTGCGAACCGACTCGATGGTGCCGAGCAGGCGCTGGGTGTAACGCTCCAGTTCCTGCACCTGCCGCTGCTGGCGGGCGCGGTTCCAGGCCGAATGATCCGCTCCGGTGAAATCGCCCGTCTCCGCCTGCGCCGCCTGCAGCAGGCGCTCCGCCGTGGCCTTGGGAAACAGCCGGCCGATGACCTCGCGCGCGCCCTGCTCGCCGTCGAAGACGTGGATCCAGTCGCCCGCCACCGGCCCGGCCAGCGCCTGGGCGCGGTCGGCCTCGGCGCGCACCGCCGCCAGGTCGGGCACGGCGATGCGCCCGGGCGCGGCGACATTGCGCCGGCCTGGAATCTCGGCCGGCTTGGGGCCGGGCACCTGGGGAAAGCCCAGATGGTGGATGACCAGCGGCCGCGGCGCGATCATCGAGGCCAGCTCGGCGTCGCCGAACTCGCGCAGCAGGCCGAAGACGTTGCGGTAGATCGGCTCCTGCCAGAGGCCCTCGCGCGGTCCGAAGTGCCCCCAGACGTAGACCGAATCGATGCGCTCGTCGAGCGCGCCGGCGTAGAGCGCCAGCAAGCCGCCCTCGCCCAAACCGGCAACGCTGACCGGCAGCTTGTCCGGCTGGGCGGCGAACCAGTCGACCAGGGCCAGCAGCTTCTGCAGCTCGTAGCCGATGATGTGGCGGCCGAGGATGAACGACTGCCGGTAGATCCACTCGCGGTGCGGGATGTTGGTGCGGATGCCGAGCCGTTCGCTGCCGGAGAATTCGGCAGCGCGGCTGATCAGGGCGGGAATCAGGATCT
This sequence comes from uncultured Prosthecobacter sp., assembly GCA_964472185.1. GTDB lineage: Bacteria > Verrucomicrobiota > Verrucomicrobiia > Verrucomicrobiales > Verrucomicrobiaceae > Prosthecobacter. The sequence goes on along the minus strand of CAYYJK010000054.1, from coordinate 3,954 downwards.
GCGCGCCGTAGCCGGTCAGCGAGGGGTCGAGATGCCCCTTCTGGATGCCGGCCAGCTGTTCGGGCGACGTGTCGGCGTCGGGCACGTAGATGACCCGGGCCAGCACCGGCCCCTTGGGCTGGATGAGGATGCCCTCGCCATGCACGCCGTCGAGCACCGGCCAGCGCACGCGCTGGATCGTCGCCTGGGCGGTTTCCGCCAGCAGCGCCGGCGTCCGGGTGTCGGCCACCAGCTCGAGCCGGACCTCGGGCACGCGCGCATCGACCGCGCCGAGCAGGCGGCGCAGCCGTTCGCGGTTGGGCGCCAGCGACTGCGCATAGGCCGCGGGGGAGGAGGCGTCGCGCCGCCAGAACTGCGCCCGCCGCTCCCTGGCGGCCCCGGTCTCGCGCAGCAGGAAGCGGTCGATGCCGGCCACCATGTCGGCGGAGAAGTCCGGGCGGGGTTCCAGCGGCTGCGTGCCGGGCAGCTGGACGGCGAGGGCGGCGAGAAGGGCGAGCGTGTTCATGCAAAGAGCCGGCCCCGCGGAGACGGAACCGGCTCTGAATACGCGTCCGGAGACGCCAATCACTCGCGCAAGCGGCGGCGGCGCGTCAGTGCATCTCGACCGCGCAGCTGCCGAGGCCGCCGCGGAAGTAGTTGAACTGCACGTTCGCATGGTCGGCGAGCAGCGACATCGGCACCGACGAGTCGGCGAGGCGCTTGGAGATCATCAGCGCGGTCAGGCGCTGGCCGAGCGGGTTGTCGTGCATGCCGGCCTGCCAGATGCTGACCTTTTCGGCCATCCAGGTTTCCTTCGGACCGACCGTGATGGCCATCTTCGGCACCATGGTGATGTTGCCGCCGCCGGAGGTGCGGGCGTTCTGGGAGAGCGTCACCGGGTGCAGGTCGACGATGCGCGTGCCCAGCTTGCGGTATTCGGCCGGAGGCGGCGGCTCGTTCTTCCATTTGCCGGCGCGCTTGAGCGGGTCGTTGAAGGCCCAGTGCTTGATGTCGCCCTGGCCGCCCTGCATGACGATGCAGCGCACGCCGGACTGCCAGCTCTTGACGTACTCGGTGACGTCCGCCTTCGGGAAATGCATGTGCGCGTCGGGCATGACCAGCTTCTTCTGGATGCGGTCGAAGCAGAGCTCGCGGTCGGCTTTTTCGAAGGACAGCGGGTGGTCCATGGAGACCTCCTTCTTGGTCTCGGGATCGTACCATTCGTCCATGCCCCAGAAGTGGCCGTCCTTGATCGACAGGCCGAGGTCGTTGACCAGGCGCGCCACCAGCGGCAGCTGCTCGGTGGGGCCGATCGGCCCGCAGATGCCGGCGGGATTGTCCGGGGTGGCCTGCTTCCAGGCGTGGATGTACTCGAGCGCCTGCGCCAGGTAGAAGTCCTCCAGGGTGTCGTACATGACCACCTTGAAACCCGGCCGCGAGAGCTGGCGCAGGTCGCGCTCGGTCAGACGGGCGGCGTCGTTGATGAGATCATAGTCGAGAGTGGTGTAGTCCCACCAGTCCGGGGCGATGTGGCTGAGTTTGCGTGGCATGTCGATGTAGGGATACGGCGCTAGCGGAGCCAAGTTTGTCCGTTTCGCGGGCATTTGCCAAGCTTGATCCGTGCCGGCACCGCACAAAGACCGGCGCGGCGGCGTTGAAGTGCTTGGCATTCCCCGCAAAGGCTCTTTAATACCGTCTCATGAGCGCTTCCGTCTACGACTCGCCCGTGTTCCAGATGGCCTGCAGCCAGTTCGACCAGGTGGCCGATTTCCTGGAGATTCCCGAGTCCATGCGCGACCGGCTCAAACTGCCCCGCCGCGCCCTGACCGTCGCCGTGCCGATCCGCCGTGACGACGGCAGCACGACGGTGTTCACCGGCCACCGCGTGCAGCACCACCTGTCGCTGGGCCCGACCAAGGGCGGCGTGCGCTTCCACCCCGACGTCACCCTGGGCGAGGTCGCCGCGCTGGCGATGTGGATGAGCTGGAAATGCGCGCTCACCGGCCTGCCCTACGGCGGCGCCAAGGGCGGCGTCTGCTGCAATCCGCGCGAGCTGTCCGCCGGCGAACTGGAGCGCCTGACCCGGCGCTACACCCAGGAACTCATCCCGTTCATCGGCCCGCAGCTCGACGTGCCGGCGCCGGACATGGGCACCAACGAGCAGACCATGGCCTGGATGATGGACACCTACTCGCTGCAGATCGGCCACGCCGTGCCCGGGGTGGTCACCGGCAAGCCGGTCGGTCTCGGCGGCTCGCTCGGCCGCCGCGAATCCACCGGCCGCGGCGTCGCCTACGTGATTTCGCGCGCCATGGACACCCTCGGCATCCAGGCCGCCGGCGCCACGGCGGTCATCCAGGGCTACGGCAACGTCGGCTCCGTCGCCGCGGTCTCGCTGGCCAAGCAGGGCGTCAGGATCATCGCGGTCAGCGACGCCTTCGGCGGCCTGTACAACCCCAAGGGCCTCGACCTCAACGCGCTCAACGACCACGTCGAGCGCACGCGCAGCGTCGTCGGCTTCCCCGGCGCCGAACCGATCAGCAACGAGCAGCTGCTGCTGACCCCCTGCGACGTCCTGGTGCCCGCCGCGCTCGAGCGGCAGATCACCGGCGACAACGCCGGCAGGATCCAGTGCCGCATCCTGGCCGAAGGCGCCAACGGCCCGACCACGCTCGAAGCCGACGCCATCCTCGCCCTGCGGCCGGAAATCTTCGTGATTCCGGACATCCTCTGCAACGCCGGCGGCGTCATCGTCTCCTACTTCGAGTGGGTGCAGGACCTGCAGAGCTTCTTCTGGAGCGAGGGTGAGGTGCTCGACAAGCTGTTCCGCATCCTCGAGCAGGCCTTCACCCAGACCGTGCAGTTCAGCCGCAAGCGCCAGGTGTCGATGCGTTTTGCCGCCATGAGCCTGGGGGTGAAGCGGGTCTGGGAGGCCAAGCAGATGCGCGGACTCTACCCTTGATCTGCCGCGCCGCCTTTCGCAGACTGCGCGCATGCTCACCCGCCTGCTGCCCGCCCTCTGCCTGCTCGCCGCCGCCCTGCCGGCGGCCGACACCTACACGCTCGGCCCGCTGTCCCAGGAGCAGGCCGGCGTGCCCAAGGGCCGCGTCATCGCCATGCCGCCGCACGCCTCGAAGATCTACCCGGGCACCACGCGCGACTGGTGGATCTACGTGCCGGCCCAGTACCGGCCGGAGGCTCCCGCCAACCTGATGGTCTTCCAGGACGGCCACGACTACGTCGGCCTCAAGGGAGCCTGGCGCGTGCCCACCGTGTTCGACAACCTGATCGCGCGCGGCGACATGGCGCCGACGATCGCGATCTTCCTCAACCCCGGCCACGACGGCAAGAGCAAGCCGCAGAGTCCCTGGCGCGTCAGCAACCGCAGCCGCGAATACAACGCGCTGGGCGACACCTACGCCCGCTTCCTGCTCGACGAGATCCTGCCGCAGGTGCGCCAGGACTACCGGCTCACCGACGATCCCGAGGGCTGGGCGATCGGCGGCGCCAGCAGCGGCGCCATCTGCGCCTTCACCGTCGCCTGGGAGCGCCCCGACCGCTTCCGCAAGGTCTTCTCGACGATCGGCAGCTACGTCGACCTCGCCGGCGGCCATGTCTACCCCTCCCTGATCCGCATCACCGAGCGCAAGCCCCTGCGCGTCTACCTGCAGGACGGCTCCGGCGACCTGGACAACCCCTACGGCAACTGGCCGATCGCCAACCAGCAGATGGCCAAGGCGCTGGCCTACATGAAGTACGACCACCACTTCGAGTTCGGCGACGGCGCCCACAACAGCCGGCACGGCGCCTCGCTGTTCCCGGCCGCCATGCAGTGGCTCTGGCGCCGCTGACCGCGCCTTTGCGTTTGACCTGCCCCGGTTTGGACAGCAGATGTCCCGCCCGGCAGCCGCGGCTGCCGGGCGGGACATCGGCTGGCCCAACCGGGGCCGGCCCAGCGCACCGGCGCGGGGCGGG
>CAYYJK010000053.1:0-17283 GCA_964472185.1 uncultured Prosthecobacter sp. | reverse complement strand
GGCGACGCTGTTCCTCGACGGGTTGACGCATCCGACCGGCCTGGCGTTCTGGAAAGGCGGCGTCTTTGTCGCCAGCATCCCCGACATCTTTTTTGCCGAGGACACGGACGGCGACGGGCGCTGCGACCGGCGCGAGACCTGGTTCAGCGGCTTCACGGCCGGCAACCCGCAGCATCTCGTCAACGGCTTCTGCTGGGGCCTGGACGGCTGGCTGCATGGCGCCAACGGCGACAGCGGCGGCGACATCACCTGCCACAAGACCGGGAAAAAGCTGGCGCTTGGCACCCATGACTTCCGCTTCCATCCCGAGACCGGCGTTTTCGAACTCGAAACCGGCCGCAGCCAGTTCGGCAAGTGGCGCGACGACTACGGCAACTGGTTCGGCAACAACAACAGCGTCATCGGCTGGCACTACCACGTGCCGATGCGCTATCTGGAACGGCATCCCGAACGCGTTGCCGCCTCCGTGCGCTCGGTGCTCAACGCCGACAAGACCGTGCATCCGGTCAGCCCGCCGCTGCGCCGCTTCAACTGGGCCTCGGCGATCAACACCCTGACTTCCGGCTGCAGCCCGGTGCCCTGGCACGACGGCCGCGACGACCTGCTGCTGGTCTGCGAACCCGCCAACAACCTCGTGCACCGCGAGTTGCTCGACTACACGACCTTTCCGATCACCAGCCGCCGCCATCCGGACGACGCCGGCAGCGAGTTCCTGGCCAGCACCGACAACTGGTTCCGGCCCGCCCTGGCGCGCGAGGGGCCGGACGGCGCGATTTACGTCGTCGACACCTACCGCCTGGTGCTGGAGCACCCGGAGTGGATCCCCCTGGAGATCGCCAAGGGCCTGGACCTGCGCGCCGGCGAGGACAAGGGCCGCATCTATCGGGTCGAGCCGCCGGGCCGCAAGCCGGTGCGTCCGGACTGGCAGGCTTTCGAAACCTTGGATGGTCGTGTGGCGGCGCTGGGATCCGCGAACCGCTGGCAGCGCGACACCGCCCAGCGCCTGCTGCTGCAGTTGAAGGAGCCGGCGGCGTTGCCGGCCCTGCGTGCGCTGGCCGGGCGTCCCGGCCTGCCCACGGCGGCGCGCGTGCAGGTGCTGTGGACGCTGCAGTTGCTTCAGGGCGGACCGGCCGACACACTGGTCGCGGCGCTCCAGGCGGCCCACCCCAAGGTCCGCGGCGCCGCCTTGGTGGCCGCCGGCTCCGACGCCATTGATCCTCGGGAGCTGGCCTCCTGGTTCCCGAAGGCCCAGGCGGCCCAGCCCGTGGCCCAGGTGCCGGTCCTCACTCGGGTCAGTGCCGACCGGCAGACGCTGGTGGGGCGCTACACCGCCGAGGTGGCGAAGCTTCAGGGCGACGCCAAGCGCGGCGAGGCGGTGTTCCAGAAAGCCTGCATGGCCTGCCACCAGCTCGGCGGGCAGGGGGTCGAAGTCGGGCCGGACCTGGCCACCGTTGCGGCCAAGCCGGTGGAGCAGATCCTCGAGGCCATTTTCGACCCGAACCGCGCCGTCGAACTGCGCAATGCCGCCACGCAGATCACCCAGACGGACGGCAGCCTGCTGGTTGGCCTGATTGCGGCCGAGACGCCCGGTGCCATCACCCTCAAGCTCCCGGGCGGGGTCGAGATGCCGGTGCCCAGAGCCCGCATCCGCGAGACGCGCACCCTGAGCACGTCGCTGATGCCGGAAGGCCTGGAAAGCGTGGTCAGCACCCAGGACGCCGCCGACCTGCTGGCGCGCCTCCGTGGCCGCTGAGCCGTGGCGGGCACTTGCACCGGCGTCCGGGGAGTGGTAGGCAGACGTTCCCCTCTCATGGACTGGAACCGCATCCGCACCGACTTCCCCATCCTGGACCAGCAGGTCCACGGAAACCCGCTGGTGTACTTCGACAGCGCCGCGTCCAGCCAGAAGCCGCGCCAAGTCATCGAGGCGCTGAGCCGCTACTACGAGCGCAACAACGCCAACGTCCATCGCGGCCTGCATGAACTGAGCATGCGTGCCACCGACGCCTTCGAGGCCGCCCGCACCAAGGTGGCGCGCTTCATCGGCGCCGCGCGCGAGGAGGAGGTCATTTTCACCCGCGGCACCACCGAGGGCATCAACCTCGTCGCCCAGACCTGGGCGGCGCAGTTCCTCAAGCCCGGCGACGCCATCCTGCTCACCGGCATGGAGCACCACAGCAACCTTGTGCCCTGGCAGCTCGCCGCCAAACGCTGCGGGGCCGTGCTGCGCCACGTGCCGGTGCTCGACGACGGCACCCTGGATCTGGAGGCCTTCGAGCGGCTGCTGGACGGGCAGGTGAAGCTCTTTGCCTGCGTGCACATCTCCAACTCGCTGGGCACCATCAACCCGGTCCGCGATCTGGTCGCCAAGGCCCGGGCGCAGGGCGCGGTGACGCTGGTCGACGGCGCCCAGGCGGTCGGCCATGTGCCGGTCGACGTGCAGGCCATCGGCTGCGACTTCTACGCCTTCTCCGGCCACAAGATGTGCGCGCCGACCGGCATTGGCGCGCTGTACGGCCGCTACGCCCTGCTCGAGCAGATGGAGCCCTGGCACGGCGGCGGCGAGATGATCAACAGCGTCACCCTCGAGACCAGCACCTACAAGGCGCCGCCGGCGCGTTTCGAGGCGGGCACGCCGGACATCGCCGGCGTCGTCGGCCTGGGAGCGGCGATCGACTACCTGGAGACTCTCGGCGTGCCGGCCATCCAGGCGCACTGCGAAGCGATCACCCAGTACGCCTACGGGCGCCTGGCCGAACTGCCGGGCCTGCGCATCCTCGGACCGCGGCACGAACGCGGCTCCCTGGTGGCCTTCAGCCTGGACTGCGCGCATCCGCACGACCTGGTCGAGTTCGCCAACAGCCACGGCCTGGCCCTGCGCGGCGGCCACCACTGCACGCAGCCGCTGATGAAGCGGTTCAAGGTGCCCGGCACCAGCCGCGCCAGCTTCTATTTCTACAACACCCTGGCCGAGGTGGATCGTATGACCGATATTCTCCGCCAAGCCGTGACCTTTTTCTCCTGATGGCCCTCTCCGACGAACTTCGCGACCTGTACCAGCAGGTCATCCTCGACCACTCCCGCAGCCCCCGGAACCACGGCGAGCTCACGGGCGACTGCGTGCATGTCCATGGCGACAACCCAACCTGCGGCGACGAGATCGACGTGTTCGTGAAATTCGGCGACGACGGCCGCATCGAAGACATCAAGTTTTCCGGCCAGGGCTGCGCCATCAGCCAGGCCAGCGCCTCGATGATGACCGTCAAGGTCAAGGGCGCGGCGCGCGCCAAGGCCGAAGCCCTCATGGCCGATTTCCGCCGCACCGTCACCGGCGAGGGCGCGGTTCAGGACGAGGAGGCCTTGGGCGAACTCGCGCTGCTCGAGGGGGTGCAGAAGTTCCCCCAGCGCGTCAAGTGCGCCATGCTCGGCTGGCGCGCGCTCGAGCAGGCCATCGGCGAGGCCCCCCCCCATGCCTGAACTGCCGGAAGTCGAAACCACCCTGCGAGGGGTCGCTCCCTGGCTGGTGAGCCGCACCGTTCGCGAGGTCGTGGTGCGCGACAAGCGCCTGCGCTGGCCGGTGCCCGACACGATCCACGAACTGGAGGGCCAGCGGATCGAATCGGCCCGCCGGCGCGGCAAGTACCTGCTCTTCACCGCCCCGCCCGGCACCCTTTTGCTGCACCTGGGCATGTCCGGCAGCCTGCGCGTCAGCGATCCCGCCCAGCCCTGGAAGAAACACGATCACCTCGCCCTCACCACCGACCGCGGCCGCCAGATCCGTTTCCATGACCCGCGCCGCTTCGGCGCCTGCCTGTGGGTGCCCGGCGATCCGGAAACGCATCCGCTGCTCGCCGAACTCGGGCCGGAACCGCTCGGCCCCGACTTTACGACCGAGCACCTGCACCAGGCCTGCCGCGGGCGCAGCGCACCGATCAAGGCGGTGATCATGGATTCCCACGTCGTCACAGGCGTCGGCAACATCTACGCCTGCGAGGCCCTGTTCATGGCGGGCATCGATCCGCGCAAGCCGGCCGGCAAGGTCAGCCGGCCGCGCCTGGCGAAGCTGGTCCAGGCCATCCGCGAGGTGCTGGCCGCCTCCATCGAAATGGGCGGCACGACCCTGCGCGATTTCCTCAACGAGAAGGGCGAGCCCGGCTACTTCAAGCAGACGCTGCGCGTCTACGACCGGGAAGGAGAGCCCTGCCGGAAGTGCGGCAAGCCCGTGCAACGCCTCGTCATGAGCAACCGCTCGACCTTCTTCTGCCCGCGCTGCCAGCGATGATCCGCCACCTCTACCTGCACATTCCGTTCTGCCACCGGGTGTGCCCCTACTGCAGCTTCTACAAGCACACGCCCGGCAGCACGCCGATGGGCGCCTTTGTCGACGCGGTGCTGGCCGAAGCGCGGCGGCAGCGCGAGCGCTTTGAGCTGCGCCCAGAGACCGTCTATTTCGGCGGCGGCACGCCCACGGCGCTCAGCGAGGGCCACCTGGAGCGCCTGCTGGCCGGCTTGCGCGAAAGCCTCGACCTCTCGCAGGTGGCCGAGTTCACGATGGAGGTGAATCCGCGCACGGTCACCGCTTCCAAGACGGCGATGATGCGCCGGCTCGGGGTCGACCGCATCAGCCTGGGCATCCAGGCCTGGGACGAGCCGACCCTGCGGACGCTCGGCCGCGACCACGCGCCGGCCGATGCCGAGGAGACCTACCGCCTGCTGCGCGCCGCCGGCTTCCCGAGCGTCAGCATCGACCTGATGTTCTCCATCCCGGGCCAGAGCCTCGATGCCTGGCGCGGCACGCTCGAGCGCAGCATCGCCCTGCAGCCCGAGCACCTGTCCGCCTACAACCTCAACTACGAGGAGGACACAGAGTTCTTCCAGCGCCTGCGCCGCGGCCAGTACCGCGAGGACGAGGGCCGCGATGCCGAGTTCTTCTACCTGGGCCTCGACCTCCTGGAAGCCGCGGGTTACGAGCATTACGAGATTTCCAATTACGCCCGGCCCGGGTTCCGCTCGCGCCACAACGAGGCCTACTGGCTGGGCGAGGACTACCTGGGCTTCGGGCCCGGCGCTTTTTCCACCGTGCAGGGGCGGCGCTGGCAGAATCTGGCGGACACCCAGCGCTACATCGACCTGGCCCTGGCGGACCAGGCCACCGAGGTGCCGGGCGAAGAGCTCGGCGAGGAGGAGCGGCGGACCGAGCGCTTCGGCCTGGAACTGCGCACCGCGCGCGGCCTGGCGGCGTCGCTGGTGCGGCCCGCCTCGCAGCGGATGCTGGCGACGCTGGAGTCCGAGGGCCTGCTGCGCGTCGACCAGGGCCGCATCGTTCTGACCCGTGCCGGCAAGCCGCTGGTGGATTCCATTGCCGTGGCACTGCTCGAGTAAGGGGCAAGTTTGGGCTCGACGCCGCGTTTTCTCCCCGGTAAACCGACCACCCCATGAAAAAGCTTTTCGCCCCCCTTGTACTCGTCGCGCTGGCCACGGGCCTGTTCTTCACCCAGGCCGCTGAGAACGCCGCCAAGCCGCTGCGCGTGCTGATCGTGGCCGGCGGCTGCTGCCACGAGTACGACAAGCAGCCGATGGCGCTCAAGGACGGCATCGAGTCCCGCCTCAACGCGGTGGTCGACATCGCCTACAACCCGGACAAGAGCACCAAGGCCACCTTCGAAATCTACCAGGCCAAGGACTGGGCCAAGGACTTCGACGTCATCATCCACGACGAATGCTCGGCCGACGTCACCGATCCGGCCTACGTCGCCAACATCCTCAACGCCCACAAGGCCGGCGTGCCGGCGGTGAACCTGCACTGCGCCATGCACAGCTACCGCTGGGGCAACTACCGCGAGCCGGTGCAGGCGGGCGCCGACAATGCGGGCTGGTACGAGTTCATCGGCCTGCAGTCGACCGGCCACGGTCCGCAGGAACCGATCGACGTCACCTTCACCGACACGGCGCACCCGATCACGCGCGGCCTGCAGAACTGGACGACGATCAAGGAGGAGCTCTACAACAACATCCAGATCCTCGGCGGCAAGCCCCTTGCCAGCGGCCGGCAGATGCAGAAGCCGCGCGCCAAGAAGGGCCAGCCGGCCGATCCGAACGCCCAGGCCGTGGAAGCCCGGGCGGTCGTCGCCTGGACCAACGAGTACGGCCCCAACAAGACCCGCGTCTTCAGCACCACCCTCGGCCACAACACCGAGACCGTGGCTGACGCCCGCTACCTCGACCTGGTCAGCCGCGCCCTGCTCTGGACCACGAACAAGCTCGGCGAGGACGGCAAGCCGGCCGCCGGCTACGGCAAGTGAGCCGGCGCGCGCCGGCGGCGGGGCGGGTTTCCGCCCCGGTGCCGGCAAAGCGTGGCGGGGCGCATGAAACGGCCCGGCATCAGCGTTCCTGCTGATCTCCCCATGCGCATCGCCCTTGGTCTCCTCCTCCTTCCGGTCTGCCTGCCTTTGCCGGCGGCCGATCCCCTGCCAGGCCACTCCGTTCACGGCGAGGCCTTCAATGAAGGCCCCCGCCAGGCGGCGGTGCTGATGCCGGGCACGGGCAGGGTGCATTTTCCGGTGACCACGAAGAGCGCCGAGGCGCAGAAATTCTTCAACCAGGGCGTCGGCCAGTTGCACGGCTTCTGGTACTACGAGGCCGAGCGCTCCTTCCGCCAGGTGGCGGCTTTGGACAAGGACTGCGCGATGGCCTACTGGGGCCTGGCGATGGCCAACGTCAACAACGAGAAGCGCGCCAAGGAGTTCCTGAAAAAGGCGGCCGCCCTCAAGCCCCGGACGGACGCGCGCGAGAAGCTCTGGATCGCCGTGCTGGAGAACCTGTACAAGGAGGACAAGCGCGACAAGAAGCAGCGCGCGCTCGACTGCATCCGCGACTTTGAAACCATCGTCCAGGAGCATCCGGACGACGTCGAAGCGAAAGCCTTCCTCGCCTGGAAGATCTGGCATGCCAACGGGGATGCGCCGATGACCAGCGCCCAGGCCGTGGACGCCCTGCTCGACCAGGTCTTTGCGGCGAATCCCGAGCATCCGGCGCATCACTACCGCATCCATCTCTGGGACGGCAGCAAGCCGGCGCGCGCGCTCAAATCCGCCGCGGTCAACGGCCAGGCCGCCCCCGGCATCGCCCACATGTGGCACATGCCCGGCCACACCTACTCGAAGCTGAAGCGCCACGACGACGCCGTCTGGCAGCAGGAGGCCAGCACCCGCGTCGATCATGCCTACATGATCCGCAACGCCATCCTGCCGGACCAGATCCACAACTACGCGCACAACGAGGAGTGGCTGGTGCGCAGCTTCAACGAACTCGGGCGCGCCCGGGATGCCATGGGGCTGGCCCAAAGCCTGATCGGCAACCCGCGCCATCCCAAGTTCAACACCCTCGACAAGCAGAACAGCACGGCCAGCTACGGGCGCACCCGCCTGATTGAGACGCTGGTGAAATGGGAGCTGTGGGAGGAGCTGCTCATGCTGACCCGCAGCCCGTGGATCGGTGAAGCGGTTCAGGACGGCCACGAGGCGCTGCGCCGACGCGCCCGCGGCCTGGCCTACTTTGCCAAGGGCGACGCCAAGTCCGTGGCGGCGAACCTGGCGGCGCTCGAGGAGTTGCAGAAGAAGGAGCAGGCCAAAAAGACGGAGGCGGCGAAGAAGGCGGAAGCCCCGGCCAAGCCGGCTGCCAAAGCGGCTGAAGTGAAGAAGCCGGAACCGGCCAAACCGGCCGCCAAAAAGGAGGACAAACCCGACGCCCTGGCCAGCGCGATCGCCGAACTGCGGGTGCTTCAGGCGATCCTGGCCAAGGACAAGGCTGCCGGCCCGCTGCTGGCGAAGGCCGCGGAGCTGCCCAAGGAGCGCGCCGCGCTGCTCTGGCTGAAACTGGGCGACCGGAAGAAGGCGGAGGAGCTGGTCAAAAACTTCCCGCAGGACCTGAGCGGGCAGGCGGCCAAGGTGGAACTGCTGCAGGCCCTCGGCAAAACCGAGGAAGCCAAAAAGGCCTTTGCCGAGGTGCGCAAGCTGGCCTTCGCCATGGATCGCGACCTGCCGGTCGCGCGGCGCCTGGACCGGCTGTCCCAGGCCTGGGGCATCACCGGCGACTGGCGGACGGCGCCGCCCAAGCGCACCGACAACGGCGTGCGTCCGGAGCTGGCGAAGCTGGGGCCCATGCACTGGCACCCGCCGGAGGCGCCGGCGTGGGAGGCGCTCACACTGGACGGCAAGCCCTTCCGCAGTGACCGCCTCAAGGGCAAGCCGCAGGTGCTGATCTTCTACCTCGGCTCGGCCTGCACGCACTGCATGACTCAGGTGAACGCCTTCGCCAAGGCGGCGCCTGCGTACGAGCAAGCCGGCATCCAGCTGGCGGCGGTGACGCTTGAGCCCATGTCGCTGGCGGGCCGCATCACCGAGCAGATGAGCACGAAACAGCTGCCGCCGTTCCCGATCTATTGCGCGCCCGATCTGGCGGCCTTCAAGGCCGTCCGCGCCTACGACGATTTTGAGGAGGAGCCCCTGCATGCGGCCCTGCTCATCGACGCCGAGGGCCGCCTGCGCTGGTGGGATGTCAGCTGGGAGCCGTTTACCGACACCCAGTTCCTGCTGCAGGAGGCGCAGCGCCTGCTCAGTCTGCCGGTGCCGTGACGGCCGCGGCCCGGCCTAGTTGAAGAACGGGAACAGCCGGCGGACTTCCGCCTCGGACGGCTGGCGGCCGTACTCGCAGATTTCGAAGGCTTCGGCGAACTGCACGGCCTGGCCACGCGCCTCGCCGTACCAGCGCACGAGATCGCTGCGGAAGCGCTTGGCTTCGCCGCCCTGGCGGGCTTGCCAGCGTTCGCGCAGCCAGGCCTGGCGGGCGGCGATGTCGCTGGCGGCGGGCACGGTCTTGACGTATTCCGCGCTGCCGCTGGCGCCGCCTTCATAGACCTGTGAGGGCATCTCGTGCAGGGCTTTGAGCTTCTGGTCGAAGACGTCATCCACGGCGACGACGATGTCCGCCTTGAACGGGTAGGGTTTTTGGAAGCGGTCGCTGGAGTAGAGGAACAGCGGATTCTGGGCCAAAGGCGGCACGTCCGTGCAGACGAAGGGCACGGTCACCATGAAGGCCGCATCCTGCACCAGCACGCCGACGTAGCGGTGGTCGGGATGGTAGTCCCAGGGGCGGTGCGAGATGACCACGTCGGCGCGCCATTCGCGGATCAGCCGGATGATCTTCTGGCGGTTCTCCAGGCTGGGGATGAGTTCGCCGTCGTGAATGTCGAGCACCTCGGTCATGGCGCCGACCACGGCGTCGGCCTTGCGCACCTCGGCCAGTCGGCGCTTCGCCAGCGGGCCGCCGGCGCTTTCCCAGTGGCCGATGTCGCCATTGGTGACGGAGACCAGCTTGACCTGGTGGCCCAGCTTCGCCCACTTGGCCGCCGTACCGCCGGCCTTGAACTGGGCGTCGTCGGGATGGGCGCCAAAGACGATGATGCGGAGCGGTTGGTCCGCGGCCGCGGCGGGCAGGGCGACGAGGCTGAGAAGGGCAAGCAGGGTGGTGCGTAGGCGGGTGTTCATGAGGGATCGGGAGGGAGGGTTCACTGGCCGGCGGGCGCGTCGGTGGCGGCTGGTGCGCGGATCTGCCACTGCTTGTCGGGCCAGCCGAGGTTCTTGGCGGTGGTGGCCGGAAACTGCCAGACGTCCGGGGTGTCGGTGTAAAGCACCACGCGCGCCCGCTCGGCGGCCATGGCGGCGGCCTGGGGCAGGTCGAGGTGCCTGAGCACGTTCAGGTAGGCCGGCCCTTGCTGGTGGCTGGCGGGCAGGTGGTGCAGATCGAGGCGCGTGATGCCGTCCTCGAACAGCGCGGCGTAGAGCGCGTTGGCGGCCATCTCGCCCTGCGCCTGCAACCAGAGCGGCGTGCCGGCCAGACCGTCGATGCGGCGCAGGGCCTGCAGGCCGCGGCGGATGTCCCAGACGCGCATGGAATCCAGCGTCTGGCCGACCAGATAGAAGCGGCGCAGGCGCTGGGTCTGCGCCTTGGCGCTGCCGGTCCATTCGGTCGGGCCGATGCCGCGCGGCGCCAGGTAGGCCATGCCCCATTTCCGACTGGCGAACATCCGCTGCTCGGCGCTGAAGGCGGCTTCATTCGCGGCCGCCTGCGGCGCGCCGTCGACCAGCGGTCCGAAGCGCGACAGGTAGGTGCCGGCAAAGTCCTGCCAGCCGGGGGCGTCGAGGACGTTGAGCACGACAAGGTCGAGGTCCTGCGGCCGCAGGCCGGCGCGGTGGACCAGCCAGAGCCGGAGCCGGAAGGCCGGATCGGTGTTGAGGTCGTAGGCGTGCATGCCGATGCCGTCGCGCTCCTGGCTGCCCGCCTTGACCGCCTGCACGCCGGCGGCATCCCGGGGCCAGCCGGAGAAGACCTTGCTCTTGAGCGCCGCCATCCAGCCGTCGCGCTGCTTCTCCCAGTCCGCCTTGGCGGTGGCCGGCGCGGGGGGCTCGGCGGCGGCGACAAAGCTTTCATCGATGCGCGTGTTGCGCTCGTCCTGGGGCAGCTCGCGGAAGACCCGCAGCACCTCGGGTTCGAGCGATTTCTTTGCGCCCTCGTCGAGCACGGCCATCGGGTTGGCGCCCTTGAGGTGGCGTTCGAACCAGTGGAAGGCGCCGTTGTTCAGCGGCTGCAGGTCCTGGTGCGGCCCCTCGGCCACCTGCAGGCCGATCTTGGCCTCGGCGCCGAGCAGGGTGTACAGGCGGCGCACGCTCTGGTAGAGGGTGAAAACGCCGTCGATGGGGAAGATGTCGTCCTTGTCGGTGTTGCAGATCAGCAGCGGCCGGGGCGCCACCAGGGCGGCCAGGCGGTCGTAGTCCCAGCGGTAGGTGTTGACGAAAAACATGCAGTCGCAGTGGCCCTCGACGCAGCCGTCGACGACGTGGTTGCGCATCGTCGTGACGCCGGCGGTGGGCGCGGCGGCCTGGATCCGCTCGTCCAGGGCGGCCACCCACCAGGAGTAGGCGCCGCCGCCGCTGCGGCCGGTGACGCCGAAGCGGGTCTTGTCGACCTCGGCGCGGGTTTCCAGGTAGTCGAGCCCGCGGATGCCGGCCCAGGCTTCCAGCCCCGCCGGGGTGTAGCCGCGCGACATCCACCACCAGCGGCCCTTGCTGTAAGTACCGTGGTGCTCGCCGCGGATTTCGCCCAGCTGCACCGTGTCGATGATCAGGCAGACGTAACCGTGGCGGGCGAACCAGATGCCGTGGTGGTGGTAGCCGGTTTTGTTGCCGTAGCTGACGCCGTTCTTCACGACGCTGGCGTGGCCGCAGACGTAAAGAATGGCCGGCAGCGGCTTTTCCACCCGGTCCGGCAGGTACAGGTTGGCCGTCACGTACAGGCCGGGCATCGGCTGGTAATGCAGGTTCTCCACCACGTAGCCTTCGCCCTTGCTGCCGCCGGTGCGGGTGGCCTGCAGCGGCGTCCGGGCGGGCAGGGGATCCAGGCCGAGCATTTCGGCCAGCTGGCGCCGGTATTCCGGCGCCTTGGCCTGCCAGTCCTCTGCGCGCGCGATGTCGCGCAGGCCGCCGTCCGCCTCAATGGCGTTGGTCTGCTGCTGGAAGTGGCGGTCGAGCATGCGCGCGCCCGGCGAGTCGGGCGTCTTCTCGGGAAAGCGTGCGGCGTGCAGGCTCAGCGGCAGCAGGAGGGCGAGGAGCAGCTTCATGACTGGCGGACAATACTCCGCGGGCCGGGCCGATCTTGTCCGGCGGCCGCAAGATCGGTGCAGTCATGCGCAAGCGCCGCCGTGGCCGGGTGGCCGGCCGTGCGTTTACTCGCCTGGACAACATTCAACCCAACCTGACAAATCCACACTGATTCATGAAACTCCTTCTTCCACTCTGCGCTTCCTTCGGCTTCGCCGTGCTGCTGCTGGTCAACGCGGCCATGGCTGCCGACCCGGCAAGCATCCCGAGCGAATCCCAGCTCAACACCGTCTGCCCGATCAGCGGCAAGCCGGCGGATCCGAAGATCACGGTGACTTACGAGAACCGGACCTACGCCTTCGCCGCCGAGGCCTGCCGCGTGAAATTCAACGAGGCCCGCGCCAACAGCCTGTATCAGAAGATCGGCGGCCAGGCGGCCATCGACGCCGCGGTCGAGCTGTTCTACAAAAAGGTCCTCGCGGACAAGCGCGTGAACCATTTCTTTGAGGACGTCAGCATGGTCAAGCAGCGCCGCAAGCAGAAGGAGTTCCTGTCCGCCGCGCTGGGCGGGCCGCTGCCCTGGACCGGCAAGGACATGCGCGCCGCGCACACGGGCATGGGCCTGACGGACGAGCATTTCAACGCCATCGCCGAGAACCTCAAGGCGACGCTTGAGGAGCTGAAGGTCGACAAGGCGCTCGTTGACCAGATTCTGGCCCTGGTGGGCACCCTGCACGACGACGTGCTCAATCTGCCGAAGAAGGCCTGACCAAGATTGGTTTGAGGTGAGAGCAGTGACCGCCGTTCGGGAGAGGATGCCTGGGCGGCGGTTCCGTTGTGCGGCGGCGCGGCCGCCAGTCAGGGGCGGTCCAGAAAATCGCAGGCGGCAGCGGCCATGGCCGCGACCCCGGTCGACAGGCAGGCTTCGTCGACGTCGAACAGCGGCGTGTGAATTTCGCCGGTGATGTTCCGCTCCGGATTGGCCACGCCGAGCCGGAAGTAAAAGCCGGGAACCACCTGGGCGAAGTAGGAGAAGTCCTCGCCGCCCATGCCGGGCACCATCTCCAGGACGTTGTCCGCGCCGAGCAGGCGGCGGAAGCTCGCCAGGGTGTCGGTGGCGAGCTGGCGGTGGTTGATCACGCTCGGGTAGCCCTTGCGGTAGTCCAGTTCATAGCGGGCGCCGCTGGCCTCGGTGACGCCCTTGAGCGTGCGGTGCATCTTTTCGATGACGCTGTCGCGGAACGCCGTGTCGTAGGTGCGCACCGTGCCGCCAAAGGTCACTTCGTCGGCCAGAATGTTCTGGCGCTGGCCGCCCTGGATGACGCCGATGCTGAGCACCAGCGGCTGGCGCGTGTCGGTCTGGCGGCTGCGGATGGTCTGCAGGGCCGTGATGGCCTCGGCGGCGACGACGATGGCGTCCACGCCGCGGTGCGGGGTGGAGCCGTGCGCCATGGTGCCGCGGATGGTCACCATGAAGCTGTCGCTGTTGGCGCTGTCCGGGCCGATGGCGTAGGCCAGCTGGCCGGCGCGCAGGAATTGCGGCGCCTCCCCCGGAGCCTCGGCGCGGGTGATCGTCGGCCGGCAGTGCAGGCCGAAGATGGCGGCCGGGCGCGGGTTTTCCAGGGCGCCTTCGGCGACCATCAGCTTGGCGCCCCAGTCGCCCTTGAACGAGGCCGGCAGGGACTCCTCCGCGGGCTGGAACAGGAACTTGACCGAGCCGCGCCAGAGGTCGCGGTGCCGGGCCAGCAGCTCCGCGACGCCGAGGCCGACCGTGGTGTGCACGTCATGGCCGCAGGCGTGCATGACGCCGGGCGTTTGCGAGCGGTAGGGCTTGGCGCCCAGCTCGCGGATGGGCAGGGCGTCCATGTCGGCGCGCACGGCGACGCAGGGGCCGGGCCGGCCGCTGTCGAGCAGGCCGATCACGCCGTGCTTGGCGACGCCGGTCCTGACCTGGAGGCCGAGTTCGCGCAGGCGGCCGGCAACGAGGGCGGCCGTGCGCTCCTCCTCGTTCGACAGCTCCGGGTGGGCATGGATCTGGCGCCGCGTTTCGACCAGCCGCGGCTGCATGGCCTCGATCGACTGGCGGAAGACGGCGTCGCGCGAGGATTCCTCGGCGTGGGACAGCGCGGTGAGCGCCAGCAGGGCGAGCGTGGGGCGGTGGATCATGGCGAAGGCGTGCGAACACCAACGCCATGCGGCGCGCCGGAGTTGCAGGCTTCGGCGGCCCTCCTCAAACCGGGCGCCGGCGGGTCAGCCGGCGTTGTCGACCAGTTTGGCAAACTCGGCGAAGAAGTACTTCGCGTCGTTCGGGCCGGGGGCGGCCTCCGGGTGATACTGGACGCTGAACACCGGCGCGTCGCGGTGGCGCATGCCTTCGACGGTGCCGTCGTTGAGGTTGATGTGCGTGACCTCGACGTTGGAGGGCAGGCTGGCCGGGTCGATGGCGAAGCCGTGGTTCTGGCTGGTGATGGCGACCTTGCCGCTGCGCAGGTCCTTGACCGGCTGGTTGCCCCCGCGGTGGCCGAATTTCAGCTTGAAGGTCTTGCCGCCGTAGGCGTGGCCGAGGATCTGGTGGCCGAGGCAGATGCCGAAGATGGGCTTCTTGCCGATCAGCGCCTGGATCTCGCGGTGGATATAGCCGAGCGCGGCGGGGTCGCCGGGGCCGTTGGACAGGAAGACGCCGTCCGGGTTGCGCGCGAGCACTTCCTCGGCGGTCGTGGCGGCGGGCACCACGGTGACGCGGAAGCCGCTCTGGCGCAGGCCGCGCAGGATGTTGTGCTTGATGCCGAAATCGTAGGCGACGATGTGATGGCGCGCTTCGGGCAGGGGGTGGAAGGCGCCGAGCGGGCCGCCTTCGCGTTCCTGGCTGGGGCTCGGGATGTCCCACTGCCGGCTCAGCCGGTCCTCGGGATCCCAGGTGTAGGCCTTCGGCGTGGTGACCTCCTTGACGAAGTCGCTGCCGCTCATCGGGGCGCTGGCGCGGGCCAGTTCGACGGCGGCTTCGACGCTGGCGGCTTCGGTGGTGATCACCGAACGCATGGCGCCGAGGGTGCGCAGGTGCTTGGTCAGGGCGCGGGTGTCGATGCCCTGAATGCCCGGAATGCCGTGCTGCTTGAGGTAGGCGTCGAGCGACTGCGTGCTGCGCCAGTTGCTCGGCACGTCGCAGAGCTCCTCGATGACGAAGCCGCGCACGTGCGGTTCGCCGCTTTCCGGATCGAGTTCGTTGACCCCGTAGTTCCCGATCATCGGGTAGGTCATCGTCACGATCTGGCCGCGGTAGGAGGGGTCGGTCAGCACCTCCTGGTAGCCGCACATGGAGGTGTTGAAGCAGATCTCGCCCGTGCGTGTGCCCGCCGCGCCAAAGGATTCGCCTTCAAAATACCGTCCGTCTTCAAGTGCCAGGATTGCTTTCATCAAAATGGGAAACTTCCGCACCTAGCGCGGCTGGATGGAGAATGCAAGGAGCCGCATGCACGAAGCGCAGGCGCCGGGGTTCGCGGCTCCGTTCAGTAGGTGAACAGCTCCGCCAGCTTCCAGTCGCGCTCGACCGGCTTGCCCTGGCGGCGGATGGCCGCGGCGAGGGCGGCGGCGATCCGGCGCTGCATGTGCACGGTCAGGCGCCGCCCCTTGCGGGCGCGCTGCACGGCCTTGTGGGTGAGCGGTTCGGCGCTGGCCGCCACCAGGTCGTGGTTGTCCAGGCCGTGCTCGACGAGCAGGGCCTCCAGCGGCTGGGGGCCAAAATTGCGTTCGAGAGGCGGGTTTTCCGGGGCGGTCATGGGGAATGTCAAAGCAGGCGCAGGCGGGTCAGGTCCTGGGTGTCGACCAGGCCGACCGGGCGGCCCTCCGCGTCGATGACCACCAGGTCGTCGACCCGGTTCTTCTCCAGGGTGGACAGCACCTCGGCGGCCAGTTTGTCGGCCTGGATGCTCACCGGTCGCGGGGTCATGTAGCGCTCCACCGGGTGATCGGCGATGGCGTGCTGCTTCTGGAAGGCGCGGACGAAGTCGCCGTGGGTGAAGACGCCGGCCAGCGTGCCGTCGGCGCGGGCGACCACGGCGGCGCCGCTGCGCGCGCGGGTCATGGCCTGCAGCGCCTCTTCGACGCGGGTTTCCGGCCGGATGACGGCGAGCTGGTCTCCCCGGCGCATGACGTCGGCCACGCGGGTGAGCAGGGCCCGGCCGAGCGTGCCGCCGGGGTGCAGCCGGGCGAAATCGTCGGCCTGGAACCCGCGCGACTCAAGCAGCACCATGGCGAGGGCGTCGCAGAGCACGAGCATGGTGGTGGTGCTGGCGGTCGGCGCCAGGTTGAGCGGGCAGGCTTCCTGGGTGACGTGGACGTCGAGCACGCAGTCGGCCTGGCGGGCCAGGGTGGAGTCGGCGTCGCCCGTGATGGCCACGAGCGGCAGGCCGAAGCGCTTCAGGTGCGGCAGCAGACTGAGCAGCTCCGAGGTTTCGCCGCTGTAGCTGAGCAGGATGGCGAGATCGCCGGGGTCGATGACGCCGAGATCGCCGTGCAGGGCGTCGCCGACGTCCAGGCAGACTGTCGTGGCGCCGGTGCTGTTCAGGGTGGCGGCGAGCTTGCGGCCGATGTTGCCGCTTTTGCCGACGCCGCAGACGATCAGCTTGCCGCGCCCGTCCAGGCAGGCCTGCAGCATCCCGATGGCCCGGCTGAAGCTGTCGCCGATGCGGGCGTGCAGGCGCTCGAGTTCGTCAATCTCCAGGCGGATGACCCGGCGGGCTCGTTCAGGACAGTTCATGGCGCGCGCGGCCGGCGGACTCACCAGACGCGCTCGAGGAAACGTTCGACGAAGCCCTTGGCGGCGGCGGGTTTGGAGTACTTGCGGCCGTCGCCGGTTTTCTGCTGCTGGCTGGCCAGCAGCGGCCCCTTGTGATCGACCACCTTGAGCGACTGGATCTCGATGCGGGCGAGCGGGCAGTCGTTGCCGTCGACGGGCATGTTGGCGATTTTCTCGATGGTTTCCAGACCCGAGACGACCTGGCCGAAGACCGTGTACTTGCCGTCCATGGCGCTGTAATTGCCCAGGGAAAAATAGAACTGGTAGCCGTTGGAGCGGCGGCCCGGATTGACCTTGTCGTTCTTGCGGCCCATGGCCACGGCGCCCTTGCGGTGGGGGCGTTTGATCTCGGCGGGCACGGTCTTGGCCTCGCCGCCGGTGCCCCAGCGTTCGCGCGCGGCTTCGTCGGAGGTCAGCGGGTCGCCGGTCTGCACCAGGAAGCCGGCAATGGCGCGGTGGAAGGCCAGGCCGTCGTAGGACTTGGTTTCGCAGTTGTCGAGGAAGTTGGAAACCGTCTGCGGAGCGTCCTGCGGGTACAACTCGAACATCACCGTCTCGATGGCGCCGCCGAAGCTGACTTCCATGACGGCGAGTTTGCGCTGCGAATCCTTGTCCCAGGCCGAGGGGTCCTCAAGCTTGGGCGCCGGAAAGGTGGCCTTGCGACCGGTGTTGATGACGGTCGGAGCGCCCGGGACGCCCGGCGCGGCGGGCTGGCCGGCGGCCTGAAACAGCTGCTGCTGCGCCTGTTCCGCCAGTTTTTCGACGGGTGCGAGCGGCGAGGCGGGCGGGGCCTCGGCGGCGGCCGGGAGTGCCGGGGCGCCGGGTCCCTGGGGC
>CAYYJK010000052.1:6135-17366 GCA_964472185.1 uncultured Prosthecobacter sp. | reverse complement strand
CTGGCCGGGTTTGCCCGCGATGAAACCGTCGCCCACTTCACCCAGCTCGCCGGCGGCCTGCCCGCCAGCGGCAACACGGGTCACATGGTCATCACCGGCGCGCTGACCCTCGCCGGCGGCAACCAGCTGATCATCAACAGCTCGGCCTCGGCCAATCCCGCCAGCTGGGAGGCGGGCAGTGCCGTGCTCAGCGGCGCCGACCTGCTGGTGGGCGGCAACAACGGCGCCGCCAATCCGCGCACGTCCTTCACCGTCGGGGCCGGCGGCCTGACGCTGGCCGGCCGCACGATCACACTCAACTATGGCGACGCCGGCGTGGTCATGAACCTCAACGGTCCTTTCACCGGCATGGGATCGAGCAACCTCAGTGCCGGAGCCGTGGGCACCGTTGCGCCGCTGCTGAATCTGGGGGCGGCGACGCGCACCTTCCTGATCGCCTCGGGCACGACCACGCTCGGCCTCAACACCACGGGGGCCGCCGGCATCACCAAGACCGGCCCCGGTCTGCTGCAGATCACGGCGCCCACCGCCTACACCGGCGTCACCACCGTCTCCGGCGGCACGTTCAGCGTGGCAGGCTCGGCGGGTACTCTGGCGGGCACCAGCGGCCTGCACGTCGACGGCGGCGGCGTGCTGCAGGACGGCAGTGCCACCGCCGCCAACAACAACGGCCAAGTCAACCGCATCAACCCGGCGGCCAGCCTGAGCCTGGGCGGTGGCAGCTTCGTACTGCAGTCGGCGGCGGCCGGTTTCAGCCACCTGCAGAGTCTCGCCGGCCTGAGCGTTCAGGGCGGGGCCAGCACGGTGTCAGTGCCGGCCGTCGCCGGTGCCACCACCACCCTCACGTTCACGGGCGCCAATCCCTACGTCCACAGCGGCGGTCTGGTGAACTTCGTGCAGAATCCGACGGCGGGCGGCAGCATCGTGTTCAGCCAGGCGCCGGCCGGCGTCGGCGGCCTCCTCGCGGGCGCCACCCTCAATGGCACGGATCTGGTGCTCGCCCAGGCGGGCGTGCTCACGGCGTTCACGGACTGGATTTCCACCGGCACCGACACCTGGACCGGCGGCGCCAGCATGGACGTCACCGGCGGCAATGCCGCGCCCTTTGCGGCGACCGCGCTGCAGGCCCTGCGCTACCACACGGCCGGGGCGTTCACGGTCACGCTCGACGGCACCCACACCCTCAGCTCCGGCATGCTGCTGGTGACGCCAAATGTCGGCGCCAATGCGTCGGTGCTGACCGGCGGGCAGCTGCGCGGACCGGCCGGCGGTGCCCTGCTGATCAGCCAGGCCAACACCGCCGGGCTGTTCGAGATCGGTTCCGCCGTGACCGACTCCACCTCGGCCAGCGGTCTGACCAAAAGCGGCAACGGCGTGCTGCTGTTGAGCGGCCCGAACAGTTACAGCGGCACCACCGCGGTGCATCAGGGCGTGCTGCGCGCCGCCGACGGCGTCGGCCTGCCCGGCGGCTCCGCCCTGCTGCTCGGCGGCGGCGTGTTCGAATCGACGAGCGCCGCCTTCACGCGCGCGCTGGGCAACGGCGCCGGGCAGGTGCAGCTGCCGTCGGGGACGGGCGGATTCAGTGCCTTCGGCACGCCGCTGACGGTGAACCTGGGCGGCGCCGGCGCGGCGCTGACCTGGGGCGGCAGCTTCTTCAATCCTGCCACCCTGGTGCTGAATGCGGCCACGGCGACCGCCGCCCTGACGCTGCAGAATGAGCTCGATCTGAACGGCGCGTACCGCGAGATCAGCACCGGCGCCAACACGTCCACCCTCGCCGCGGCGATCCGCAACAGCGCGGCGGGCAGCCCGGCGGGCTTCACCAAGCAGGGCGGCGGCACCCTGGTGCTGGCCGGCACCAACAGCTACGACGGGCGCACGGTGGTCGCGGCCGGCATCCTGTCGATCAGCCAGGATCGCAACCTCGGTCTGGCGCCGACGGCGCCGGTGGTCGACGTCCTCATCCTGGCCGGCAGCGGCCGCCTGCGGGCCACGGAGACCTTCACCCTCGACGCCAATCGCGGCATTGGCATCGGCAACAGTGGCGGCGGCGCCGTGACCGGCACCCTGGACGTCAGCGCCGGCAAGGTGCTGACCGTGCCCGGCAGCATCGCCAACCGGACCCTCAACTACGACGGCACCGCCGTCACCGTCAGCACGGGCGCGCTGACCAAACTCGGCACCGGCGTGCTGACGCTGAGCGGCAGCAACACGTTCGGCGGCCAGCTCACCGTCAGCGAGGGCATCGTGCGCGCCTGGAACAGCGCGGCTCTGGGAGCGGCGACGGGCGGCGTGGTGGTCACCGGCACCGCGCACCTGGAACTGGGCGACGGCGTGATCATCCGCGGCGAGAGCATCACGCTTTCCAGTCCCAGCGGCGCGACCGGCCCGGGGTCGCCGAACGCCAACCGGGGCGCCTTGCAGGCCGGTGAAAACGCCCGCGCGGAGTGGGACGGGCCGGTGCTGCTAGGCGTCAACCTTGCGCGCATCGGCGTCCAGGAAGGCGGCGTGCTCACGGTGCGCGGCGCCATCGATGACGGCGACAGCAGCCACACCCTGCGTCTGAGCGGCGACTTCTCCGGCAACGGCCGCGTCTATCTGGCCGGCGTCAGCACCTACGGCGGCGCCACCGAGATCGCCCGTGGCAAGATCTACCTGGGCGTCGACAACGCGCTGCCGGCCGGCACGACCCTGAACATCCATTTCAGCGACACCAACAACACCGAGTACGCCGCTTTCGACCTGAACGGCTACAACCAGACGGTGGCCGGACTGGTCAACACCGGCAACACCGGAGCCAACGCCAACCTCACCAACACCGCCTGCACCCTGTCGACCTTCACCGTCAACCAGGAGGTTTCCGGCACCTACCGGGGCACGATCAGCGGCCGGCTCGCCTTGGTGAAGGGCGGGGCGGGCGTGCTGACCCTCGATCAGGCGGCCAGCCACACCGGCGGCACGACCCTCCAGGCGGGCGGTCTTGAACTCAACCACGCCGAAGCGCTGGGACGGGGCGACCTTGCCGTCAATGGCGGCGCGCTGGCCGGCGGCACGCTCGACCTGAACAATCAGAGCATCGTCGTCAACGCCCTCAGCGGCACCGCCGGCGCCGTGGCGGGGCGCATCGTCAACGACACGGCGACCGCGGGCACGCGCACGCTCACCGTCGGCTTCAACCATGGCGGCGGCACGTATGCGGGCCAGCTGCTCAACAACTCCGGCGGCGGCTTTGCCGGCCTGCTGGGCGTGGCCAAGATCGGCGCCGGCACGCTGACGCTCGCCGGGGCCAACGCGCACACCGGCATCACGGCGGTCACCAGCGGCACGCTGGTCGCCGACTACGCCGCCGCGGCGCCGCTCAGCGCCACGGGGGCGATCAGCCTGCAGGGCGGCACGCTGGTCATCCGCAACGCCGGAAGCTCGAGCGTCGGCGCGATCACCCTGCTGCAGAGCGGGACCGATTATGTCAGCAACGTGCTGCGCATCGAAGGGACCGCCAGCGTCACCACCACGAACCTGGTCGGCCAGGGCTTTGCACCAACCCTGATCGACCTCTCGGGCGGCGGTTCGCTGGTCGCCACGGCCGTGACCGGCATGAGCACCGCCAACGGCGTGCTTGTCCAGGGCGGCAGCAACCGCGCGACCCTGTACGTGCGCGACGCCGCCGGCGTCGGTTTTGCCACGCGCAACAGCGGCACCGGAGCGATCACGCGCTACACCGCCGCCACCGTTCTGGACGCGGGCGGCGCCACCCTTGGCACCACCAACTACCTGCTCAGTTCGAGCCTGACCCGCACCGCCCAGCTCAACCTGCACACCCTGCAGATCGACGCCGGCACCGGCCCGGTGACCCTCAACATGGGCGCGAACAACGTCACCGTCGGCAGCGACGGACGCGGCATCCTCATCAGCGGCAGCCACGACGTCACGCTGTCCGGCAGCGGCGCCATCGCCGGCGGTTCGGTGTTCATCGCCAACTACAGCACCGGCACCGCGACGCTCGATCTCAGCCTCGCCGGCCAGGCCACCATCCTCGCCGGCCCGGGCCTGGTCGTGTACTCGCGTACCAACAATCCCGCCGACCTCTACGTGGCCAACGGCACCTTCCGCATGCAGGGCGCCGACCGCGATTTCAACACCGGCATCCTGCGCATCTACGGCGGCGTGCTGGAGCTCGGTGCCGACCTCAACGGCGCTGCCGCCGGCGCGTTCACCCGCGCGGTTGGCCAGACCACCGGCGGCGTGGCGCTGATCGGCAGCGGCGGCATCAGCGCACACGGGGCCGACCGCATCGTCGCGCTCGGCGGCACGGCGAGTCCGACGGCGCTCACCTGGGGCAGCGCGAACTTCTTCAGCGGTCCGGGCGGCGATCCCAACTACACGTTCAAGCTCGGCTCGGCCACGTCCACCCACACGCTCGAGTTCCGCAACGCCATCCAGCTGGGCAACCGCCAGCGCCTGATCGAGGTCGCCGACGGCGTCTCCGCGGACAACGTCGACGCCCGCCTCAGCGGCGAGCTCAGCGGCACCGACGGCGGGCTGATCAAGGCGGGTGGAGGCGTGCTGGAACTGGCCGCCCTGAACACCTACACCGGTCCGACCCGGGTGCAGGCGGGCACGCTGCAGGTGGCCGCCGGCGCCAGCACGGGGACCGGGCCCGTTCAGGTGGAGGCGGGCGCGACCCTGCGCGGCCGCGGCCTGATTCAGGGGGACTGCCTGATCCAGCTGGATGCCGGCGCCATCCTGCACGCCGGCGACGGCAGCGCGGCCGCCGATCTGGGCACGCTCTCCTTCCAGATCCAGCAGGGCCGCATCGTTTTCGAGGCCGGTTCCAGCGTCGTGCTCGGCATCGGCGCCGCGACCAATCAAGCCGCGCTGGATCCCGCCTTTGGCGGCCATGCCGTCGGGTCGGCCGGCTACCAGGCCTACCTCGACGCCGTCATCGGCGCCGGGGCGCACGACCTGGTGGCATTCACCGGCGCAGCCGGCACGACGCTCGATTTCCGTGCGCAGCTGCAGGTGCTGGGCTCCGGCTTCACGCCCAGCGCCGGCCAGATCTTCAACCTGCTCGACTGGAACGCGCTGCTGGCCGCCGATTTCACCGGCTTCGACGCCGGGGCGAACTACCGCGACGGCAGCGGCGACAACGGCAGCCAGTTCGACTTGCCGGAGCTGTCCGGCGGCCTGGTCTGGGACGTCAGCCGCTTCACCACCGCCGGCGTGATCGTCGTGGTGCCGGAGCCCGGGCGGGCGCTGCTGCTCCTGCTCGGCCTCGCCGGACTCGGCCTGCGCCGCCGCCGCTGACGCGCTTTCAGGAGAAGAAGGAGCCGAGCTTTTTGCCGATGAGCAGGCCGGCGCCCACCAGGGTCACGCTCAGGAACAGCATCGCCCAGACGCCCAGAGCCGAGGCCAGGCTGGGACCGTTGCCGAGCGCGAGCACGAGCGAGTAGATGGCCTTGGTGATCGGGTAGTGCGCCGACTGCTCGGCCAGGATCATCGAATCGCTGACCTCGAGCATCGAGAACGCGAAGGCCAGCAGGCAGCCCGCCAGCAGGCTGGGAGCGACCAGGGGCAGGGTGATGCGCCAGAGGGCGCGCTCGGGCGAGGCGCCGAGATTTTGTGCCGCTTCCTCGAGCGCCGGGTTGACCTGCTGCAGGCCGGCGGTGGCGGAGCGCACGATGTAGGGCAGCCGGCGCACGGCGTAGGCGATCACCAGGATCAGGAGGGGATTTTCATCGACGATCAGCCAGTCGAAAGGCTGGCCGGGGCGGGTCATGGCGAGGCAGCCGAAGGCCAGCACGACGCCCGGCACCGCCAGCGGCAGCATGGCCATGGCGTCGAGGGCCTGGCGCCCCCACAGGCGGGTGCGCACGTTGACGTAGGCGACGCCGATGCCGAGGACGAGGGCGATCGCGACGGCCAGCAGGGCGTACTTCAGGCTGTTGCCGATGGCCAGCAGCGTCAGCTCGTGGCCCAGCGCGCCGCGGTAGTGGGCCAGGGTGAACGCCTCCGGCAGCACGCTGGCGTACCAGTCCTTGGCGAGGCTGAGCAGCACCACGCCGAGATGCGGCACCACCGCCAGCAGGATGACGGCAGCGAAGGCGGCCGCGCACAGCCAGCCGGCAAGCGGCGAGAGCCGCTGCGGTTCGCGTGCGGTGACGGCCCGGCCGCCGCCCTGAACGTGCGCGCGGCCGAAGAGCAGCTTGCTGAGCAGGTAGAGCAGGGTGCTGCAGCCGAGCATGACGACCACCAGCGCGTAGGGGAAGGGGTTGTCGCTCAGGTCGTTCAGCGAGCGGAAGATCTGCACGGCCGTGACCCGGTCGAAATCGAACACCAGAGGCACGCCGAGTTCGGTGAAGGCCCAGATGAACACCAGGGTGCCGCCGGCGAAGACTCCGGGCATGATCAGCGGCAGGGTGATGCGGCGGAAGCGGCGCCAGGGGCTGCCGCCGAGGCTGGCGGCGACTTCTTCAAGCGCCGGGTCGAGGTTGGACAGCACCGCAACGACGTTCAGGTACAGGATCGGGTAGAGGTGCAGCACCTCCATGATTACCACCCCGGGCATCTGGCCCTGGCCCAGCCAGTCGACGGGACGGGCGGCGTCCATCAGACCGAACTGGATCAGCAGGGCGTTGAGGGCGCCGGCCTGGCCGAGGATGGCCTTGATGCCGATGGCGCCGACAAAGGGCGGCAGCACCAGCGGGGTCAGCATCAGGCTGTTGAGCAGCGCCCGGCCCGGAAAGGCGCAGCGCACGTACAGTCCGGCCAGCGGCAGGGCGAGCAGCAGGCAGCCGGCCGTGGTCCAGAGCGCGACCAGGAACGAGTTGATCAGGCCTTCCCGGTGCAGGTGGTTGCGAAACACCTCGGCGACGAAATCCAGGGTGAACCGGTGGTCCGCCGTCTCGAACGCCTGGCGCAGCGTCATCCAGATCGGGTAGACGAAGAAGCTGCCGAAGAAGGCGGCCATGAGCACGGAAACCAGAATGGCGAGTCGGCGTGACATGGGCTACTCCCGGCGCTGCGCGAGCCGGGCGGCGAGTTCATAGTTGCCCCGGAACGCGTCGCCCAGCTGGCGGGCCAGGCGCGTTTCGGCGATTTTGCTGCGCGAGCGCAGCACCCGGCTGATTTCGTTGAGGGTGGTGTCGTAGCCGACGCCCTGCAGGTCGTGGAACACCTTGGCGGCGCGCGCCGGCTGGCCGTGGCGGATCAGCGCCTGCCAGGCGGCGCGCTGCTCGCCATGGACATCCACGCAGATGACGCGGATGAGGAAACGCAGGGCGCTGAAGGCGCTGCCGGTCCATTCCGGGTGGTAGGTGAAGGCGCGGGCCTTGTCATAGGGCCTCTCGCCGGCATCGCTCATGTGGCGCAGGTGTTCCGGCGTGTAGAAGTCGCGGCGCGCGGCCAGCCGGCGCAGCGCGCTCTGCTGCGGACCGCCGGGCGCGCCGGCCCGGAACGACCAGAGCTTTTGGCCGGCGTCGCCGAGCACGAACTCCAGGAAAGCCGTGGCCAGTTCCGGATCCGGCGCGCCGCGCAGCATGCCGATCGGATCGACGCTGACCGAACTGCCGCCGACCGGCATCAGGAAGCCGACCCGCGACGTGCCGTCGGGACGGCGGGTCTCCTCCTCGGTGGAGCGGCCGTAGTAGTCGATGCACATCCCGGCCGCCGCATCGCCGCGGGCGACGTCGAGCGGGATCTTGCTCGAGCTGTCGCTGTAGTAGCGGGCGTTGGCGCTGATGCGCTGAATGAGGTTGAGGCCGCTCCGCCAGCCTTCGCGCACGCCGGCGGCCTCGATCTCCTCGGGGGTGCGCAGCCGACCCGGGGTTTCGCGCAGCCGCGCGATCGCCAGCTGCATCTCCTGCTGGATCAGCATCTCGAAGGCCTTGGTGACCGTGGCGCTGCGCCCGGGATCGGCGAGCGCCAGCTGGCCGAAGTAGCGCGGGTCGGCAAGGTCGCGCCAGCTCAGCGGCTCCTTCTTCACGCCCAGCCGGCGCAGAACGTCGCGGTTGAAGACGATGCCGAAGCTCGACAGGCAGCTGGCGGCCCAGCGGTCGCGGGCGTCGCGGAACGGCTCGCCGCTGACGTTTTCCGGGATGCCCGCATCGCTGAACCAGGCCGGATGCTTCTGCTTCAGGCCGCGCAGCCCGGTGCCGGGACCGGCTTCAGGGACCAGGGTGCCGGCTTCAGACTGTTGCTGGAAATCGTAGGCGCCGCCGCCGAACAGCACGTCGACGCCAATGCCGACCCCGGAGTCCAGGAAGGCCTGGCGCGCCGGGTGCTCCGGGGCGGCCTTGCCGCTCAGGAAGGTCTGGGCCACTTCGGCGGTCCAGGCGTGGCCGAGCGCGCGCGTCCAGTGCTGCTGGAAGGCGGCGCTGAAATCGGATTTGAGCAGCTTGGCGATTTCCGACGTGCCGCCCGGGACCCGCCAGTCAACGCTCACCACCTGCCCGGTCCGCGCCTTCCAGTCCCGCGCGAAGGCCTGGCCGAACTCGGCCCGCAGGCGTTCGGGATGCGGCGTCAGCACGACCAGCCGCCGCTCGGCCCGCGTCCAGGACTGGTCGCGCGGCTTGAGCAGAAACGGCGCCAGCACCGTGGCCAGCAGCGCCAGGCCGACGCCCAGCTCCCGGCGCCAGCGGCGCGCGAAAGCAGCGAGCTGCGTCTGGATCTCGGCGCGTTTCATGGCCGGTCGGGAGGCAGGATCACCACGTCGAAGGGGCTGGCCGTGGCCGCCAGCCACTGGCCGTCCGGCCGGCGGATCTCGCGCGGGTTGGTCTCGCAGATCTTCAGGCGCGTGCCGTCTTCCAGCTCGAGCTGGTACTGGACGCTGGCGCCGAGGTAGAGGGTGTCGACCAGGCGTCCGCGCAGGCGGTCGGTCGAATCGAAACGCGGGCAGAAGCTCAGGCATTCCGGCCGCACCGACAGCAGCACGGGATCGCCCGGCCGCGGCTGCCAGTCCGCCCGGTTCGGCCGCGCCTGCAGGCTGGCATGGGGCGTCTCGACCTCGAACAGCCCGTCTGCGGCCGGCAGCCCCGTCCGGGCCTGGATCAGGTTGGTTTCGCCGATGAACTCGGCGACCATGCGCGTGGCCGGCCAGTGGTAGACCTCCTCCGGAACGCCCACCTGCACCAGGCGGCCGGCATCCAGGATGGCCAGCCGGTCGGCCATGCTCAGGGCCTCGTCGCGGTCATGGGTCACGTACAGGGCGGTGAGCCCGAGTTCCTTGCAGAGGCGGCGGATTTCCGAACGCATCTCGTGGCGCAGCTTGGCGTCGAGATTGGACAGCGGCTCATCGAGCAGCAGGCAACGCGGGCGGATGACCAGGGCGCGCGCCAGCGCCACCCGCTGCTGCTGGCCGCCGGAGAGCTGGGTGATCCGGCGTTCCGCCAGGCCGCCGAGCTGCACCCGTTCCAGCGCCTCCTGCACCGCGGCCTCGATCACCGGCCGCGGCAGGCGGCGCTCCTCCAGGCCAAAGGCGACGTTCTGGCCGACATTCAGGTGCGGCCAGAGGGCGTAGCTCTGGAACATCATGCCGAGGTCGCGCCGGTGCGCCGGCACCCGGGTCACGTCCTGGTCGTCGAAAAAAATCCGCCCGGCATCCGGCGGACTGAAGCCGGCCAGGTGGCGGAGCAGGGTGGTCTTGCCGCAACCGCTCGGGCCGAGCAGGAAAAACATCTCGCCCGGGGCGATGTCCAGATTCAGGCCGTCCAGCACGGTCAATCGGCCAAAGCGCTTGGTGAGATCTCGGATCGAAATTTGAACCATGCCGGCCTTTGCTTTAGGCCAAACGGCGCGGCGAGGCAAGACCCGGCCGGCCGGCAGGGCATTTTGCCGTCAGCGGCGGTTCGACGCGCCCCAGATTCGGCACAGGTCGTAATTGACTGGGTAAGAGCGGTGCGCGAGGTAGTAACCCGAACCCGCCTCCGGTGCCGCCTGTCAGTTCCGTACATGAAAAACCCGCCCGCCAGCGCTTCCGCCGCCATTTTCCCGTTCGAGCTCATCCGCGCCGATCTCGACGTGGTGGAGAGCTCGATTCGCGAGCAGGCGCGCGCCTTTGATCCGGCGGTGGAAGGCTACGTCAGCTACGTTTGCCAGGCAGCCGGCAAGCGCATCCGTCCGGCCCTGGCCCTGATGGCCGGCGGCGCCACCGGCGGCAAGACGGCCGAGCACACCCGCCTGTCGGTGATCCTGGAAATGGTCCACATCGCCTCCCTGGTGCACGACGACATCATGGACGGTGCCGACACCCGCCGCGGCCTGCCGACGGCGGCTGCGAAGTGGGGCAGCGCCCTCAGCGTGCTGCTCGGCGACGCCATTTTCGCCTACGCCCTCGAACTGGCGACCGAGTTTGAGGACATGCAGATCTGCCGCAGCATCGCCCGCGCCTCGCGCGACGTCTGCAGCGGCGAAATCCTGCAGACCCAGCGCCGGTTCGACCTGAACCTGTCGGTGCCGGACTACCTGCGCATGATCGAGATGAAGACCGCGGCCCTGTTCGCCGCGGCGGCCGGCCTCGGCGCCCGCCTCAACGGCGTGCCCGCCAACGTCGAATCGGCGCTTTACAGCTACGGCCTCAAGCTTGGCACGGTTTACCAGATTTACGACGACTGCCTGGACCTCGTCGGCGACGAGTCCCAAGTCGGCAAGACCCTGCGCACGGACCTGGTCAAGGGCAAGCTGACCCTGCCGATCCTGTACCTGCTCATGGAGGCCACCGACGCGCAGAAGCAGAAGCTCAGCAAGATGCTGCTCAAGGGCGAGCCCATGGACACCAGCATCCTCGCCGGCATTGCCGACTACGAGGGCGCGATTGAAAAGGCGGTCCATTTCGCCCAGGCCATGCTCAACGACGCCCGCGCCGAGTTGGTCTGCCTGGAGCAGTCGCCGTACAAGACGGCGTTCGAGGACATTGCCAGCTACCTGCACGCCCTGCTCGACAAGTGCCGCGCCGCGGCCTGAGATGCAGGATGCCGCCGGCCGGCCGCGTATAGCTGGCATGATCCGCCACCTGTGCCTGCCGCTCGTCGCCGCCACCTGCCTGTCCGCAGCGGCGCCTCCGGAGGGCTGGAAACTCGAGTCGCCGCGGCCGGAAACCGCGCCCCGCCATGCCTACCGCGCCGACGCCGGTCGCGACGGCCGTCCGGGCTGGGTGCTTGAAACCGGCGCGGGCGAGCACTGGATCGGCTGCTGGACCGTGACCCAGCCGGTGCAGGGCGGACAGCACTACCGGTTCA